>NC_008826.1:300000-599444 GCF_000015725.1 Methylibium petroleiphilum PM1
GGCCGCAGGATCTCCGGCGCGATGCCGGCCGCGCGCATCGACGCGTGGCTGAACGCGGGCAAGTGATGTTTCGCCGCGCCCTTCGAGCTGCCGCCTTGTGGGCGGTCTACTTCACCGGCGTCTTCGCAGCCACGTTGCTCGCGTTGTTCGGGGTGAGCTGGGCCGCCGGCAGCTGGTCTGCCGACGCGGACTTCGCCCACATGGCGCGCATCGCGCTGGCAGTCGTCGTCGCCGCGGCGGTTCTTCACACCTTGCGCCTGGAAAGGGACGCGCATGCCGATCCTGAGTCGCAGCTGGGCTGACCCGGCTCGCCTGATCTTCGTGACCGCGGTGCATGCCGCGGTCTTTCTTCTGGCCGCGCCGTCAGCCACTGCGCAGCAGCTGGGCGTCTACGGCAACGTCTGGGAGATCCGAGAGCCCGATGCGATCGACGCGCTGAAGGGCAAGCTCACCCAGATGGAGAAGAAGGGCGAGCTCAAGCGCATGTGGGAAAACTACCGGGACCGCTACGTGGCCTCGATCGAGAACCCGGCGCCGATCCGCGGCATCAGCAAGGCGACGGCGCCGGCTGTGCGCACCTTCGATCCTTCCGTCGTCTTCGGCGATGACGTGACCGACCCGAGCAGCGGCAAGCTGCTGGTCAAGGCCGGCACGAGGGTCAACCCGCTGGACTACACGCCGCTGACGAAGGCCCTGATCTTCATCGACGGTCGCGACCCGGCCCAAGTCGCCTTCGCCAAGGCCCGCTCCGACGCCAATCCGCGCGACAAGGTGATCCTGGTGGCCGGCTCGTTCCTCGAGCTGAACCGGAAGTGGGGCCGCGTGACGTACTTCGACCAGCGCGGCCACCTGACCACGCGCTTCGGCATCAAGCGTGTGCCGGCAGTGGTCAGCCAGAAGGGCCGCGCGCTGCAGATCGAAGAGTTCGCCAACCTGCCTGCCGCGACGCCGGTCGTGAAGAAGTGACCTACATGTTCCGCATCAACATCAAGCCTCTGCGCAGCGCCGCCATGGCGGTGCTGGCCGCCGTCGCCGCCATCGCATCGAGTCCGGCTTCCGCTGACTCTATGTGCCAGGGCAGCTTCCCCAACCTGATCACGGACGTCTGCTGGTCGTGCACGTTCCCGCTGAAGCTGTTCGGCCAGGCGGCGTTCGACAGCGCTGGCGGCGAGGACTACGCGTCCTCCGACAAGACGTCGGTGTGCACCTGCAAGAGCCCGCCCACGGTCGGCATCCCGACGAGCTTCTGGGAGCTCAACCAGATGACGGACGTGACCACCACGCCCGGCTGCTTCCCCATGCTCGGTGGAGCGAAGGTGAACGTGGGCGTGAACGCCGACGCCTATGGTCACAACGGCAACAACGAGCAGGGTGGCATGGCCCAGGCACGCGAGTCGTTTCGCCAGGTCAACCTGTACATCAACCCCGCGATGTACATCATGGGTGCCGTGCTGGACAACTCCTGCATGGACAACCGCGGCATCGACATCCCGTGGGTGAGCTTCGCGGACCCGACGCACAACGACGAAGAGCTCGCGAACATCCTGACCCCGTACGCGTTCCCGTTCGGCTCGATGGTCGCGATCGGCGCCATGTCGGCCGATGCTGTCGCAGCCACCGCGGGCTTTCCGATCCCGGAGATCTTCTGGGCGGCGGGTTCGTTCGGCCCGATGTACCCGCTAACAGGCACGAACCAGGCGCACCTTTCGAATGAGCAGTCCGCGCGCCTGCAGACCACGCGCGTGCTGGCCAAGCTGCATGCCGCCGGCACGCAGTGGGCGGCCGCGGGCAACGACGCGATGTGCAGCTACTACCCACAGATCATCATGGACAAGCGCCAGTACAAGCTGCAGCGCCTGTACCCGCGTCCGCAGACGGAGAAGATCAACGGCAAGTGCTGCGACCCCATCGGCCGTACCACCATCCTCACCGAGTCGGGCACGGAAGCCCCGCTCTCCACCTTCAGGGACTTTGGCTATGCGATTTTCCGCAAGCGCGATTGCTGTTCTGGCGCTTTCCCTTGAGATCGGCGGCGCGATCGCGCAGCCGGCCGTGCAGCCCTCGACCACGCCACAGATGCCGTCGGATCAGCAGATCCGGGCGGTGATGGAGCAGCAGCGCAAGGGGCTCAAGGACCAGGGCGTCTTGGGGGCCGGCGCCGCCTCTCGGGTGCAGCCTGTCGCGCCCGGCACCTACAAGACCGAGGTGTTCCCCGGCACGCTGCCGGACGCCGCCGGCAAGAAGCGCGACACGCCAACCGGCGACAACCTCGAGGAGCTGGTCAGCAAGTACAACAGCGCACTGCGTGGCGACGCGCCGAAGGCCGTGTCAGCTCGCGGTGACCTGGTGGTCTTCGTCTCGCTCTCGATGCCGAAGGAAGTGCTGACCGAGTTGTCGCGCCAGGCCAAGGAGATGGGTGCGATGCTGGTCCTTCGCGGCTTCAAGGACGGCAGCGTCGACAAGACGCGTATTGCAGCCCAGGAGGTCAACCCGTCCGGCGCGCCATGGGAGATCCACCCGGACCTGTTCAAGGCGTTCAAGGTGAACAAGGTGCCGACGATTGTCCTGGCCAACGCGGCGTCAGGCTCGCTCGACGAGGAGGGCTGCGCCCCGGAGGCGACCTACGGCTCCGTCAGCGGCAACGTCTCGCTCGAGCTCGCGCTGAACACGCTGCGCCTGCGCGGCCGTCCGGACATCGCCAAGCTCGCCGAGTTGCGCCTGGCCGATCTGCGCTCGCGCAACGCGCCTGCGAAGCTGCGCTGAGCGTCTTCATCACCGCGCCCATGGCGCGCTTCGGCGCGCCCTTTGTTTTTCTGGACGCCAGGTCCCAGGCACCGTTCGAAGGGAGGCGGGCAGGGCGGTTTCGTCACTAGATGCGCAAACGAAAACGCGGCCCGAAGGCCGCGTTGACTTTCACTCTCTGCTGCAGTATCTTCTAGTCTAATGCCGAAGTGAGCACTTACATGCTAAAACGGAATTTCGTCGTCAAACCCGTCCCCTGCCGTGGCCGGCTGACGCGCTTGCTGACGCGGCGCTGGTGCGGGAGCTGCGGCGCGCTGTTGCGGGCGCTGTCCACCGCCGTAGCCGCCGCCACCGCCTTCGCCGCGGGACTGGCCGCCTTGGCCGCCGCTCTGGCCGCCTTCGCCGCCGCCGAGCAGCTGCATCTCGTTGGCAACGATCTCGGTGGTGTACTGGTCCTTGCCGTCCTTGTCCTGCCACTTGCGGGTCTTCAGGCGACCCTCGATGTAGACGGGGCGGCCCTTCTTCAGGTACTCGCCGGCGATCTCGGCCAGGCGGTCATAGAGAACGACGCGATGCCATTCGGTCTCTTCCTGCTTCTCTCCGGAGTCCTTGTTCTTCCAGTTGCGCGTGGTGGCCACGCTGATGTTGCAGACCGCCGAGCCCGAGGGGGTGTAGCGGACTTCGGGGTCTCGACCCAGGTTGCCCAGAATGTGGACCTTGTTGACGCTTGCCATGGATGCAGGTTTCCTTTCCGTTGATCCGTTAGTTGGCTCCGCGCGCGATGCGCGGCTTTCGTTTGTTGATCGGAAACCGGCCCTATGCCGATCCGACAGCCTCCACTATACCAACACGTAGTATTAAACGCAAGCACACGACGTATGCATGCGTGTTGTGCTGCCAAGACGTGGCCCTTGGAATGTCTGGACGATACAGGCGGCGTATATGACAATGTTGGTCCATGAGCGCAACCCTTGTCCCTGCCCACGTGGCACTTCCCTTCGGCGTCATCGGCGACACCCGCATCGCGCACGCCGTGACCCCCGAGCACCTTCGTGTCAACGGCGGGCTCTACTCCATGGCGCGCTTCGACCTGGCCGACGGCCGCCGCCTCTTCGTCGTCTCCGAGCTCGCCGAAAACGATGGCCCCTCGGTCACCAACGCTGCGGAAACGATCGCGACCGCGATCCTGTCCAACTACGCCAGCGACCTGGAGCCGAGCCAGGTGGTCTTCTTGGAACACTACGACGACGAGTTCTCATACTCGTTCATGCGCGCGGCCGGCCGCGCGAACCGCGTCAGCTTCGACCGCTGGGAGATCACCTGGCAGGGCCGCCGTGCGGTGTTCGTCGACTGGATGCCCGTCTTCAACTCAGGCACGCACTGACGCCTGGCCGCCCTGCCGCGCAGGGCCCAGAAAGGACAAAGGCCACTCGGTCGCAACCGGTGGCCTTTGTCGCTTTTCACTCTGAGTCGGGGGCGTCCCTCCCGACCGGATCGAGCGACTCGTTGATCGCTTGAATGTTCCCCGTCGGTGGGCGAGCTTGTCCCCCGGAAATGCCTATCAGGTTCGCGTAATCGTTCGTTTGCGGGATCTACAGGCCGCCGCGAGGCGCCGCCTCTGCAGTGGAGGTGTCGCTGGCGGCATACCTGGGGCGTCCACGCTCGAACTCTTCCCGCAGCCTCCAGTCACTGCACCGGAACTCTTGCACGCCGAAGACCTGCTCCCAGGTCGAATCCCTGCTTCGAGCCGGCCGACGTGTCACTTGGCCGTCAACGCACACCAGCACCCCTTTCCCGGCCGACTCTTCGGCGATCCGGCGCGCCGCCTCCATCGAGTCAGACGTGGCCATCGCGACCGGGACAAAGAGGACTGCGCCGATGATCGGCGCAAGGGCGATTGCGATTGTTCGTAGCATGGGCGTACCTGCTTGTCTTCACGGACAGATACGCGCATTGTATCGCAGCGATACTGCTACGTGTTAGGGCTAGTGCACGTTGATGCGCGGCAGCTGCTGGAAGGCTTCGTCGGTCATGTGGCTGACTGCGTCCATCGCGGCGACGGGGTCGGATGCCATAACGCGAACGTCTTCGATGACGCCGTGCTCGTCGACGACGACGCTGACGTCGTGCATCACCTCCATGAGGGCGTCGGTGTCGGCGTCGTTCGGGCCTGAGGTGGAGGCGCTCAGTGCGCGCCGGCGGAATCGGATGCTGGACATGAGTCCATTCTAATCCTCGCCGTCTTATCAGTAAATGTTATGCGGCAGCCGCGCAACACCCGCGGTCTGGCCTACCGCCGCCCGCCTTCGCCCGGCTGCGTGATGCCCGCGCGCTCGGTGACGAGTGCGTTGCGAACGAGGTCCCTGGAGTTGGGGAACTCGCGGTAGGTGGCTTCGACGTTGCGCTGGTGCTGCTCCGCGGTCAGGCCGTTGGCGACCTGGCGCCTGAGCATGCGTTCGAACAGCTCGCTCATGTGCGTCGAGTACGTGACGGCGCGCAGCGCGCGCACCAGGCCCGTGTCGGAGTCGACCAGCACCATGGTCAGGAGGATCTTGCCGGCACCCGGCTGCGGTTGCGGGATCTCGCGGGCGTCGGGGGGCAGGGCGTTGATCGAGAAGGCCTGGTCGGACCAGTCATAGAGTCCTGCCACCTTGAACAGGAAGAACAAGGAGTCCCCTCGGGTGTACAGGCCGACGTGAATGGCGCCGTGCTGGAAGGCCTGGATCTCACGCTCTGTGAGCTTGCCCAGGACGAACTGCAGCAGGTGCGTGCCGTTCGTGTAGCGATACTCGAACCGATCGACCCCGCCGTAGGTCACCCCGGGCGCGAACGGCTCTCCCACCGCCAGGCGCCAGATCTCGTCAGGCATTCTCACTTCCTTGTTCGGTCGACTCGAGCTCGGGCCAGTCGCAGTAGACCGTGCCCGGCACGCGCGGCAGGGGCGTCATGGTGCGCGGGTCCGTCTCGAGGCTCTCCCGCGCCTGTTCGGCGTCGAAGTAGACCGCGACGTGGCCGATGACCGCCGCCGCGTAGATCTCGCGCCGCGGCTCGCTGTGAAAGCCCGCGCCGCGTGCCTCGTAGACGTTGACCGTGTCGCCTTCCTCTGTTCGGATCACGATGATGCAGCCGTGGATGTCCGTGAACGCACGCCGCACCAGGTCGACCAGCGGCGTGTGCGGCTGGCCGTCGTCTGGGATCTCCGCACCGCCCGGCGTGAGTACGACGCGCCGATGGCTGTCGTCGGCGAAGCCGAAGGTGATGACCTGGCGGCCACCGAGCGCGTAGAGGCGACGAAGCAGGTCCTGCATCGAGGGGAGGGGAAGGCGGTCGAGAGCGCGCTGCAGGCGCTGCACGCGCGCCGTCGATTGTCCACCCAGTTCTTCCGCGGCCGCGTCATCGAGCCGCCGCAACGCGCGCCGGAAGGCGTCGCGCTCGGCTTGCGAGATCTCCACCTGGTCGATGCCGGCCGGCCGGCGGCTCTCGATGCCGGTCAGGCGCCGGGCGACGTGGCTCTGGGCCAGGTATTCGCCGACGGCGTCGTCCCCCAGTTGGCGGCGCTGGTACAGCTTGCGCCGGGCGCGCCGGTAGCTCTGGACGAGGCGTCTGGCCTTGTCGCTGCCCTCTGCGGCCGCGTGGCTCACTTGCCGCCCATCGAGAACGCCCCATAGCTGGCGCCGCCGAAGCCGGGCTCGGGCTTGCCGTCCGGGTCGGGCAGGGCGCCCAGGTAGTTCTTGAAGCGCGAGAAGGCCTTCTCGAACAGCAGGCCGATGCGCCCGGTCGGGCCCATGCGCTGCTTCGCGATGATGACCTCGGCGACACCCTGGAACTTGGAGTTCGGGTTGTAGTAGTCGTCGCGGTACATCATCATGATGACGTCTGCGTCCTGCTCGATACTGCCGCTTTCGCGAAGGTCGGACATGACCGGTCGCTTGTCCGCGCGCGTCTCGACGCTTCGGTTCAGCTGCGACAGTGCGATCACCGGCACCTTCAGTGCCTTGGCCATGAGCTTCAGCGCTCGACTGATCTCGCTGACCACTTCCGTTCGGCCGCGCGACGAGGCGCCCTGGTCGATCAGCTGGATGTAGTCGACCACGATCAGGCTGAGGCCGTGCTTGCGCTTGTGGCGTCGCGCCTTGGCCAGCATCTGCGCGCAGGAGATGCTGGCGGAGTCGTCGATGTAGAAGTTCTTCCCGGACAAGCGCTCCATCGCTTCGCAGAGCCTGGTCCAGGTCTCATCCGTCTTGATGTTCGCCGGGTTCATCAGCTCGCGCAGGTCGACGGACCCCTGGCTGGCCAGCGCGCGCAGCCCGGACTGCCGAAGGCTCATCTCCAGGCTGAACACCAGCACGCCGCCGTCGTTCACGGCCACGTGCTCGGCGATGGTCTGCGCCAGGGCGGTCTTGCCCATCGCGGGGCGTCCGGCCAGAACGATCAGGTCGCCGGCCTGGAGGCCCGCGGTTTTCTCGTCGAGGTCCAGCAGCCCGGTTCCGAGGCCGGTCACCGTCTCGCCGGACTCGTGCCGTTCCTGCACCCATTGCACGGTGTCGGCCAGGACCTGGTCGATCGACGCCGGTTCGGACGACTGGCGCGCTTCGCCGAGCTCCAGCAGCAGTGACTGGGCGCGGTCCATGCGCGCATGCACATCGCCGCCTTCGTAGGCGATCTCCTCCAGCGCCTGCGCAACTCCCATCAACTGGCGAGCCATCCGGCGCTCGACGACGATCTCGGCGTAGCGGATGATGTTGCTCGCCGGCGGCGCGTTGCCCGCGATCTCGCTGATGTAGGAGCGGCCGCCTGCCTTCTGGAGGGAACGCTGCCCCTCCAGCCAGTCGGTGACGGTGATCGTGTCCGCCGGCCGGCCGGCCTTGGCCAGCGCCTCGATGGCGCGGTAGATCAGCTGGTGCTGCTCGTGGTGGAAGTCCGCTTCGCGCAGGACGTCTCCGATGCGGTCATACGCGCGGCCGCTGGTGGCGAGCAGCGCGCCGAGGACGGCGCACTCGTTCTCGGTGCTGTGGGGGGCTTGAATCGTGCGCATCAGGTCCGCTCACGGTGGTAGAAGCCCTCGAGAATCAGGGCGAACTTGGTGGGCCGAAGCATCCATTCCAGGGTGGGGGTCGCGTACGCACCGCCCCCCGGCTTCGGCTCAGCCCGACCGGTCAGGTAGGCGGACTTGGTGCAGTGCTCGAAGAAGCGGCGCCACCACAGCAGACCCTTCTCGGTCGAGTCATAGCCGCCGAGTTGCGGGTGATTGGTGGCAGCCATCTCGCGCCATCGCGCGCGCAGGTGCTTTTCGCGCTCGCCGCCCCAGGTCAGCACCCGCGGGTTCGTGCGCATCACCTCGTGGTAGATGGCGACGATCTCGGCCTGCGGGCATGGCGGAATCGCATTGCTGGGCTTCGCGATGACGACAGCCTGCTCCGGCTCCCCGAAGAGATCGCCCGTCGGCTGTGTCTTCGCTGTCTTGGCCTGCGCCGCTGGCGCCGGCTGCGCGGCGACATCAGCCTTGGGCAGCAGTTGCACTGCCGACTTGGACTGCCTCCAGCGCCGCTCGGCGCCGATCGCGCCGGCGGCAGAGCGCGCCGCATGGCTCGCCTTGCTGGTGGCACGTTGCTCTTGGAGTCCGTCGTGGACCAGTCGCCCCGGCAGGAACACGTCCTCGGAGAAGCACGGCCTGATCTGGTGCCAGATCGCCTGCAGCGCAGCGGGTGTCTCGCCGCACAGGCGCGCGATCGACGGGATGTCGTTGGGGATGCTTCCTTCGCGCCAGGCGAAGCACATGAGCTTGACGTAGCAGCCGAGCGCCGCGTTGCTCATCAGGGCGGTCTTCTCCTCGGTGGGGAGCGAAGACGAGATCGTGAAACCGTTGGCAGTCATTCCTAAGACGCGGTCGTTTCCTTGCTTGTTGCGCCGGCGCAAGTTCATGCGCACGATGCGGCGTGTAGTAGAATGCAAGCATAACACGTACTGGTAATACAGTGTCAATTCTCTGCCGTCCGCATCCGGTCGCCAATGCCTACGCCATAGCTCCGCCATCGCCAGCTCGGCGCCGGCGCGAGCTCGACACGGCTGCGCACGCGAAACACGTTCGCACTCCGTGTGTGGCATCCCCGGAGGTATTGGATTCCCTGAAAGGAGATGCGTTATGACAACGAACCGGGGCCGCGGGGCCCGTTCTGTAGATTTTTCGGAGGTGCGAGAGCGCGTTCCGCTGGAGTGGTTCTTCGAGGCCGTCCTCGGGGCGACCCCGAAGGCAATGAGCGGCACCATCCGCTTTCCCGTCTGCCCTCAGTGCGGCCCTTCGTCGAAGCACTCGGTGAAGGTGTCCTGCAAGGACGGCAAGTGGAAGTGCCATGCGTGCCCAGGCAAGGGTGACGTCGTGGAGGCGGCCGCCAAGCATTGGGGCCTCTCACTGAAAGACGCCGCGCTGCGCCTGGTCAACGCCGACCAGGAGGTGATGCAGTCCTACGAACCGCCCAAAGCACGGCCGGCACTCGAGCGCGACGACTCTGCTCTGCACGAGGTGATCGCGAAGCTCCTGGCCGTGTCGCAACCCCCTACGAACGCCGCCCTGGCGTACTTCAAGGGCCGCGGCATCGGCGAGGCGATCGTCAAGGAGGCCGTCAAGCGCGGTCTGCTGGTGGTCCTGCCTCACGATCCGGAACTGTGCAAGAAGTACCTGGTCGACGTGGCGGGGCGTGACGCACTGATCGCTTCCACCCTGTGGCGCGAAGACGCGAAGGCTCCTGCAGCTGCATTCCGACCGCTGATGTTCGTCTCCAAGGAGGGGAAGGCAGCGGAGTTCCGGATCATGCGACTGACGGAGCCGGGCGAGCACAAGAGCTTGCGCTATGGCGGCATCCACCCCTGGGCCTGGGTCAACGAGAGCCAGGACAGGATCATGCTGACGGAGGGCTGCCTCGACCTGCTGGCCAGCCTGGCCATGGGAACGAAGCGAAGCATCATCGGCTTGCCTGGATGCGAGAACTGGCGCGACGACTGGTTCGCAAAGCTCAAGGGGCGCGATGTGCTGACGGCTTTCGATGCCGACGAAGCTGGCTTGGCCGCGACCCAGAAGATCACGCCGGTCCTCCAAAAGGCTGGCGCTTCCAAGGTCGATGCGTACGAGCTGCCGAAGGACGCGAAGGACATCAACGAGCAGCTGATCCTGCAAGGGCCTCACTGCAAGCTGGATTTCTTCGAGACGCAGGAGAGCACCGAACCGTACCGCGACGCGACCCTCTCGCTGCCCGGCTGCGATCAGTGGATCTCGCTGCAGTTCGGAACGCTCAAGGGCCGCCACGTGAAGCTCACGCTCGGTGGACCCAAGACGCGCAACGACGCGGCGCTCGAGCGCCTGGTGTCAACGCTCAAGTCGGGCAAGGCAACCGTTTCGGTCGCCAACCCCCGATAGGCGCACGACGCCCAACCTCCACAGCCCGCCCCTCTTCGGAGAGGCGGGCTTTTTCTTTCTGACGCACAAGCAGAAACCTTGCTGTATCGGGCCGATACTGGTAACATTCAGTCTCGGTGTCGGCGGTTGCCGGCATCGTGATGGGATCGACCGTTCCCGAGGGGCCCTTGATGGGGTTTCCTTACCTTCGCCCCGCGACTAACCCTCGCGGGGTCTTTTTTGGCCAGGGCGAACGTGCAAGAGGCCTGGCGGTCGCCCGCTCAGGCCTCTGCGCTCTGAGAACCGCCCGAGGCTCAGCTCCGCGGATCGTCCTTCTGCTGGGCTGCCAGCTGCATGGCCGCCACGGCCGTTGCCGCGATCTGCCACCCCCCAAACCAGACGCTATGCCGGACGGTGTCCACGCCGGCGACGAGGTGGGCGGCAACCGCCGCCAGGTCTACGCCGATCGACGCTGCCATGAACAGGCAAACCGCGCCGAGGTGCCGCGAGCCGCTCAGGTAGATGAGCAGCGGCGTCACGATGGCCCAGCCGGCCAGCTCGCCGACGGCCGGGCGGCCCCCCAGTGCGACATTGCGCAGCATACCGGCCATGACGGCCGCGGTGACGAGCGCGATGAAGCCGCCGCTGCCGAGGCGGACCCCTGGCGGCAGGAGGCGGCCAGGCCTGAGGAAGAGCGCCGTCGCGAAGGACAGCACCGCCACCCCGCCGGCGAGTGCGCCTGCGTACCTCAGCCTGGCCAGCATCAGAACATCCTCGACCAGCTCAGGTGCGTGCGACTCACCCGGTTCGGCGCCGAACTCAGGTCCATGGCGCGCAGCACCGGGTTGCGCCCGGTCAGGTACCAGCTGTCGTTGTACTGGGACATCAGGTACTTCTCGCTGAGCAGCTGCAGCGCTTCGCGCATGCGGTCTTCGGTCGGGCGCTTCTTGCTCTTGGCCTCCGTTGCCGCCGCAGCCACTTCGAGCAGTTGGCTCGAGCGGATGCCCGGATGCATCCAGGCGGCCCGCGCGAGCGCGTAACCCTCGTCGCCGGCCAGCATGTAGATCTCGCCCTCGACCGAGTCCGGCACAGCATCGATCACGAACGGGAACTCGATCGGGAAGACGTACCAGCGACGCCAGAACTCGTAGTGGATGCGCAGGCGCAGCACGTCCTTGCGCGTGCCCAGCGCGATGCAGCACCGTTCGAAGGTGAAGTCGCCGAGCGTGCGTCCGAACACCCAGTGCGCGGCCTTGATGTAGTCCTCGGGCTTGCGCTTGCGGTCGAAGAGGCACTCGACGTTGGCGCGGACCATGTTGAAGCAGATCCGCTCCACGCCCTCTTCGAAGTCCTCCTCGGTGAAGGTCCTCAGTCCTTCGTCTTTTTTCCGGCGCTTGGGCGCTGCAATGTCGGGTACACCACTGAGTGCGGCGACAGCAAGTTCTTGATCAGGACCGTATGCGAGCGCATCAGTCTCTTCATCAGGAACAAGATCCACTTCATCACCACCTTCAGCGTCTCCGCTATCGAAGGCGTCAACACTCGCGAGAAGATTCCCGAAATCAAAGTTCGAAAGAAGCTGATGCACATCAGAAGGATCAGCAGAATCCCGGCCATCACCAGGTAGGTCATCATGTCGCCGCTCATCGCGTGCTCCTTGCTTGTTCGTGGGTTTGCTCATGGTTGTTGCTCTGTCTGGATGGGTTACTCGTCGGCCAGCATTTCCTGAGCCGTCTGCTTGCGGTGCCCGGACGGAACGGAGTTGCCGCCCAGGTACCGATCGCTGTTCTTGAAGTAGTCGGCGCCTTCGACCTGGCGCTCGCGCCGGTGGTGAATGCGAAGCGGCCCGATCTCGCGCGCGACCTCGGGGTCGACGTAGATCATCGGCACGCGGATGTTGAAGACGGCATCGCCGCCGTACAGGACTACGCACTCGCCCTTGTCCAGCGCCTTCAGGTCTTCGGGGCTGACGCGGTGGCGCTCTTCCTCGCGCTCACCCTCGGACACGCCCATGCCTTCGCCTTCCCCGCCCTCCGGCGCCACGGCCAGCAGCGGGTTGTTCTCGCTGCGGTTGTTCGTGTGCGTCATCGACCTCGCGATCTGCATCTCCTTGCCGATCAGGTCGGCCACCGGTTCGGCGGTCTCCTGCGTGCCCAGCTTGAAGAAGATCTTGGTCCAGGTGTTGCCCAGCACCATCTGGGCGAAGTCGGGGGACACGACCTCCAGGTTGGCCAGCGTCTGGAAAGCCGGGAAGAGGGCGATCCGCGCCGAGCGCGCCTGCTCGAACGGGCGCGCCAGCGATGCGACTGCGTACGAGCCGAGCTCGTCCATGAAGGCCAGGAACGGGATCCGGGGCTTCTGGTCTTCCGGCAGCGCCTGCACCCAGGAGATCGCCGTGCGCAGATCGCCCAGGAACATCTTGCCCATGTTGCCCGCCGCCTCGTTCTTGCCCATGGTCGGCAGGGCCACGTAGATGATCTTGTTCTGGCGGATCGCCTCGAACAGATCGATCTCCGGCGAGTAGGTGTTGAGCACCTCGCCGAACTTGCCCGTGCCGAACTGGAACATCCGGCCGCCGACGCCGCCGAAGGTCTCCTTCATGCGCTTGATGTCGACCATGTTCTCCAGGCCGCTGCCGGGCTTGCCGCCGCCCTTGTACTGCTCGAGGAACAGGCTGAGGTTCTTCGTCGCCGCCGAGCCGCCCTTGCTGCGCTTCAGCCGCGACTCCAGCTCCTCGATGGCCTTGTGGTTCATCAGCAGGATGGTCAGGTCGATGAAGTTGAAGGCCAGGCCGGCCTCCTGCAGCGCTGCGACCAGCGTGGTCAGGCCTTGGTTGGCCGACTGGCGGTAGTGGTCGGCGCCGGGGTTGTTCTCGGTCGAGGGGATGAGCGAGAGCACGCGCGCCGCGATCTCGTCCGGGTCGCCGCGCAGGATCGGGTTGTAGGAGTGGCTCATGCCCGGATTGCCCGGGTTCAGGATGAGCAGATCCTGCTCGCGGCCGCACAGGCAGCAATACTGGTAGATCGTCTCGATGTCTTCGGCGTTCATCTTGCCGTCGACGAACGCCAGGCCGCCGCCGCGCTGGATCTGCTGGTACATCAACAGCTTGCCGAGCACCGTCTTGCCGACACCCGACTGGCCGCCGATCAGGCCGTGCCGCATCAGGTCTTCGTCGGGGATATAGACCGGATCGCCGGTGTCGGTCCGGTAGCCCAGCAGCAGGCCGTCCGGGCTGGACAGCATGTCGGCCGAGCGGACGTTGATCTTTGAGGCGAGGGCGTTGGCCTCCTCCCACGGCTGCAGGAAGCGCCGCCCGAGGTGCGCGGCGCCGGCCGCCGCCATGAGGAACGACAGCTTGCCCCCGGACTCGACGAACGCCGGCGACGACAGGATGGCTCCCGCGCCCAGCGCGGTCATCGCCAACGTGTCCACCGTGCCGCCGATCTTGGCGCGGTACATCGATGCAAACGACATGAACTTCTCTTCTGATCGGTGAATGAAAAGAGCCCCGAACGCACACAAGGTGCGTCGGGGCTGTGGGGGGTTAAAGAAAGGACTCCTCGCGTTCGTTGGCGGAACGCTTCGGCTTGCCTTGTGCTCCTTCGCCGTCCAGCTTCAAGCCTTCGTTGGCCAGCAGCATCTGGCGCTCGAACTTGTCCAAGAGCGTGTCGTTCTCGATGATCTTTCGTGCGGTGGCCTTGTCGCCGATCGAACCCTTGCGGATCCGTTCCTTGTACTGGTGGTACCGCTCCGAGAGTTCGCCCTTCTTGCCTTCGCCTTGCGGGGCTCCGGCTGCGGCAGGCTGTGCGCTTCCGGCCGGCGTGGTGCCCGTC
Organism: Methylibium petroleiphilum PM1; assembly: GCF_000015725.1. NCBI lineage: Bacteria > Pseudomonadati > Pseudomonadota > Betaproteobacteria > Burkholderiales > Sphaerotilaceae > Methylibium > Methylibium petroleiphilum. The sequence continues at coordinate 313,966 of NC_008826.1, forward strand.
GGGCTCATGCCAGCTGCGAAAGCAGCTTCGAGGTCCTGCACGTACTTCGAGTCATCGTAGAGGCCCAAGTGCACGTCAGCACCGAAGCCGAGCATGGACAGCGCCTTGCACATCGCGTCGGTCTGCGACATCTTGGGCGCTTCTTCGTTCGTGTAGATCTCGCCGGATGTCGACCTGCCAACGAACGTGGTTTGCCCGTAGTGCTTGGCGCTTCCGCGCTTGCCGTCGAGTTCGTACCAGACCTCGTAGCGACCAACGTGAACGACCGCGCGCACCGGTGCCCCGCCTTCGGCGGCCGGGTAGCCGATCACGTGCCCTTCCACGAAGCTCTCGCTGATCAGCTCCACGCCCCAGCCGATGCCGAAGGGACCGAAGACTTCGGTCGCCTTTCGCACCAGGTAGGTCGGGTTGATCGCGGTGCCCTCGAAGCCGCTCGGACGCGTGAAGCGCCGCGTGTAGGCGGGGTCCGTCGTCTGGACCTGCTCCCAGATCCGCAACCCTGACGGTTGGTTTGTTTGCGTCATCAGTTCTCCTGTGAATGCACGCGGGTTTGCGTTGCCATGCGAGATGCGTCACATCGACCCACAAAGCCCGGCCGCATAACACTTAGCGATATTCTAGCTGTATCTGGACGCCTTACACAAGCGTTCGGATACTTGCGGCGCGTATCGTTACCTGTTAGAGTAGCCATTCGATACAGGAACGGACATGCACAGACCCAACAACCTCCTCTTCGCGGCAGCCCTTGCGCTGCTCTCTGCCGGCGCGCTGGCGGCCGACGCTCGTGAGGCGCAAATCCCGTTGAGCGCCGGTGTAGCGCTCGAGCCGGCCCACCGTGCCCACGTGATCTCCCCGCTGAACCGCCGCTTTCAGGTCGACCTGTCCCGCGCGGCGTGGTTCGTGGCCGAGCCTGCGAAGGTGAAGGTGCTCCTGCCGGCCGAGGAGCGCGCTCTGCTTGCTGCGCGTGCGGCCGAGCAGGCGTCTGCCTCGGGCCAGGATGGTGGCCTCGATGGCGCCGACAGTTCGCTTGCCACGCCGCGCGCACCGGATGCCACGGTCTATTTCCCGTTCGACGGCGCCACCGCGCTGGACCTTTCGCCGGCGACTGCCCTGATCCCCCGGGTGACCCAAGGGCTCGGCCTGCGCCTGACCGGGCACGCCGACTCCCAGGGTTCCGACCTCTACAACCTGCGCTTGTCCGAGCGCCGCGCGCGCGCCGTCTCCAAGGTCTTCCTCGGTGCCGGGATCTCGGCCGACCGCCTGGAGATCGAGGGTCGTGGCGAACGTGACCTGATCGACCTGGCAGATGGGGCTAAGAACCGTCGCGTCGAGATTCGCCTGGTGGGCGGGGAGGCCAAGTGAAGGAAGTCGAAATCCCTCGCTACGTCGACGCCCAGCCCCAGATCTTCTTCTGGGAGCTCGACGAGGCGATCGTCTACGTCTCCTGCATGGCGGCCGGCATCTTCATCGGCGGCATGTTCACGCCGATCTCCATGGTCGTGGGTTGGTTCGTCGTGAAGCTGTTCAAGCGCTTCAAGAACGGCTCGCTCGAGGGCGTGTTGCTGCACATCTGCTACCGCGCCGGCCTGCTTGGCCTGAACAAGCGCTACCGGGACGCGATGAAGCGCGACTTCTTCCTGTAGTTTGACGCATGCAACGTATGCGCACGTGTTATGTATCTGTGATAGGATAGTCGCATGAACCTGAAGAACATGACCAAGACCTGGCAGGCGGCGAACAAGGTCGCCGCTCTGATGCTGGTTTCGAACGTCGCTCTGGCGGCGGCGCTGCTCGTTTCGATCGTCGCCTTCTCCGGCAATCGTGAGCGCGTGGTGCTCGTGCCGCCGCACCTGGAGAAGCGCGTGTCGGTGGGCTGGAACACCGCGGACGCGGAGTACCTGAAGGGCTTCGGCACGTACTTCGCGATGCTGACCGCGAACGTCACGCCCAAGAGCGCTTCCTTCGTGGCGGACACGCTGTCGAGCGCGGTCTCGCCGGCGATCTACCCGGAGGTGCGTAAGCAGGTCCTGGTGCTGGCCAAGGATCCCGTGTTCCAGAAGTCCGGCGCGTCGGTCCGCTTCGACCCTATCCAGGTGGAGTACGAGGCGGCCACCAACAAGGTCTTCGTCGTGGGTGAGATCACGACGAACGACGCGACGGGCCGAATCAGCCGCGTCCAGAGCGTCTACGAGATGGAGATCCGCATGGACAACGGCCGGCCTCAGGTCACCGCCATGGCTTCGTACGCCGGTGCCGACCCGCACACGCTCCAGTGGATCGAGAACAACAAGGAGCGCCTGGCTGAACAGCAGGCGCAGGCCGACGCAACCAAGGAATGAGCCCCGTGAAGAATGTCTTTGCCGTCACGCTGGCGTCGGTAGCGCTGAGCGCCGTCGCCCAAACCCTCCCGCCGCCGCCGGTGGTCGCCGCGCCGAAGTCGGCCGCACCGGTGGTCGCCGCGCCGAAGTCGGCCGCACCGGTGGTCGCCAAAGCTGCCGTCAAGGCGCCCCCCGTGGACGACAAGCTCGTGAAGCGCGTTGTCGAGCAGCCGTTGCCCGGCCTGGGTGTGATGCCCGGCGAGAAGCAGCTGTCCCGCGCCAACGTGATCCGCGTCCAGTCCGATCGCAACGAGATCGCCTACGTGAGCTCGTCCATGGCCAACCGAATCTCGACGCCGTTCGACGCGCCTCGCGTGATCGATACCCAGGACGTGGAATATCAGACCGTGGGTCAGTCGATCTACCTCCTGCCCAAGGACCCCGAGAAGCCGGTTGCGCTCTACATCACGGGCTCGAACGCGAACGACCCCGTCGTCTCGCTCACGCTGGTGCCCAAGCCCATCCCGCAGCAGACCATCGTGCTGCAGATCGATGCGCCGCTGGCCAAGGGGGGTGTCACGGGCGTCGACTCGGAGCCTGCTCCGGTGACCGACGTCTACAGCGAGCGCCTGCGCTACCTGCTGCGTCAGGTCGCCTTGAACAAGGTTCCCGAGGGGTTCGCCGAGGGCACGCTGCCCAACGCGGCCGCCGTGCTGCCGGGCGTTTCGATCCACCCGATGACCCGCTACTCGGGGCCGGCCTATGACATCTACCGCTATCGCATTCGCGGCACGGGTGATCAGGTGGAGCTCGCTGAGGACGCCTTCTACACCGAAGGTGTGCGTGCTGTCGCCTTCTTCCCGACCGCGGTGATCCGCAAGGGCGAAGAGACCACGATCTTCGTGGTCGCGGACAAGCGCGCGACGGAGAACTGAGATGCTGCCCAAGTCGATCAAGGACTTCTGGGTCACCGCAGGGCCCAAGAAGCGAAACATGGTGCTGATGGCTGGAGCCGCCTTCGCGATGATCGTCGTCGCCACGGTGATGGACTCCGGTTCGTCGAAGGGTGGGCCGGCGCGCAAGTCGCCCGTCGACACCAGCCGCACGCAGCTGATGCTTCCGAAGGCGCCGGACAACTCCGTCGAAGCGCTTGCGGCGGACAGCCGCGCGCAATCCGAGCAGCTCACGCGTCTGCAGGAGCAGCTGAAGAAGGAGACGGCCGACAAGGAACTGCTGCTCAAGCGGCTGGACGAGGGTGATCGCGGCCGCAAGCCGGACGCAGTCACCACCGACCTGTTGAACGAGGTCGTTGCCCTCAAGACCAAGATCCAGGAAATCGAGACGCGTGGCGCTCCTGTTGCCCAGGCTGCCGCTTCGTCGCCTTCGCTGGGCGACCCGCTTCCTGGCGCCAGCGTACCGATGGCGGAGCCGCCGGCTCCGGCCGAGCCGGTCAACCGGTTGCGCGTCAGCGGCGAGGCCAAGAAGATCGATCGCAAGGCCGCAGTCTCCGAAGACAAGCCGGTTGCCTACATCCCGGCCGGCTCGTTCCTGGAGGCCTCTCTCCTGAACGGTATGGATGCGCCGGTTTCGTCGGTCGCGCAGAAGAACCCGGTGCCCGCGGTGATGCGAGTCAAGACCGAGGCGGTCCTGCCGAACCACTTTTCCCAGGACGTCAAGGAGTGCTTCGTCCTCGTGAGCGGCTTCGGCGTGCTCAGCAGCGAACGCGTCCAACTGCGCACGGAGACGATCTCGTGCGTCAAGGAAGACGGCAAGGCCATCGAAGCCAAGATCGACGGCTACGTCGTCGGCGAAGACGGCAGTGTCGGACCTCGTGGCCGCCTCGTGAGCAAGCAGGGCCAGCTGATCGCTCGCTCGCTGGCCGCTGGCGTGCTCGCGGGCTTCGGCGAGGCGCTGACTCCTCAGGCCGTTCCGCAGCTGAGCCTGTCGCCCAGCGGCACCACCCCGACCACTCGCCTCGACGCCCAGACCTTCGCGGCGACCGGCGTGGCGCGCGGCTTCTCCGATGCATCGAAGGCGGTCTCCGGCTTCTTCCTCGAGATGGCGCGCGAAGCAACCCCTGTCGTCGAGATCAACGCCGGTCGCAAGCTGACGATCGTCGTCATCAAGGGCTTCGAACTCAAGTAATCACAGGAACATCATGAACCGTCGAAACTTCCTCTCTCTCGGCGCGCTGGTCCCTGCGACCGCGCTCCTGGTCGGCTGCGATCCCGAGACGCTGCAAGACTACGCGCAGCTCGCCGTCGATCGGCTGCTCCCGCAGCTGAAGGCCAACTTCGATGCGACCAAGCCGCTGGTCGTCGCCCCGCTCGTCAACGTCGACGACCTCGAGGCCTCGTCCACCTTCGGCCGCACGTTCGCCGAGATGGTCAGCTCGCGCCTGGCGCAGGCCGGCGTGCGCATCGCTGACGTTCGCATCCGCAACCCGCTGGTCTACCGCCCGAACGGCGAGCTCGTGCTGTCCCGTGAAGCTGCTGCAGCTGGCCGTACCTACGACGCACAAGGGGTTCTTGTCGGCACCTACTCGGTCATGCGCCCCCGTGTGTACGCCAACCTCAAGGCCATCCGTATCGCCGACAACCTGGTGCTCGCCGCCACCGACGCGGAGCTGCGCTATGAAGGGTAATCCGATGCGTCTCCTGCTCGCGATGGGCGTCACGTTGCTGGCCAGCGGTTGCGGCACCATCCTCAACACGGCCGGTTCGGACGAGTACGGCTGCACTCCGGGCGAGGCGAAAGTCACCTGCCGAACGCCGACCGCGATCTACCGCTCGACCAACGGTTCGCCGCCTGTTGCTGAGACCGATTCGCCGGTTGCCTGGAGCAAACTGATCCGCGGCACGAGTGGCGCTCTGGTCGAAGAGCAGCCCGACGCCGCTGCCCCGATCCCGGGCGTTGCGCGTTCAGACGCCTCCGGCGGTGAGCGCCGCACTCCCAACGAGCGCAGCGTTCCCGGCCTGAACGCCCAGACGCTGGGCCTGGTGGGCGCCACCATCGGCGGCCGCCCGGTGCGCGAGCCTGCGCAGGTCATGCGCATCTGGATCGCGCCGTGGATCGACAAAAACGACGACCTGCACTACCCGAGCTACCTCTTCACCGAGGTGCAGGCGCGTCGATGGACATTCGGCAAGCAGGCGTTCGCCGGTCGCGGCGTCGTCGTGCCCCACAAGGATTTCGCGTCGACCGACCCGCAACGGTCGACTGCGAGCGCTGCGGAGCAAGCCCCTCGGGGTTTCGCCAAACCAGCGACCCCCACGGCCGAACCGGCCGAGGGCTCCTCTTCCGCGGATTTCTCTCTCCCTAACTGATCAGAAAGGTTTCACCATGAAGTTCAATCTCTCCACCCTGTCCAAGCGTCGCCTCGCGGTTGCCGCTGCCGCCCTGGCCCTCGCCGGTGTCGCTGTCGCCGGCACCGCGACGACCGGTACCAACGACTTCAACTCCGTGACGACGCGCCTGACCGCCTGGCTCGAAGGCTCGCTGGGCAAGACGTTCGCCCTCGGGTCGCTCGGCGTCGGCCTGGCCATCGGCGTCGTGAAGCAGTCGGTCATGTCGGTGGTCACCGGTGTGGCTGTCGCGCTGGCGGGCTCGATCGGCCCGGCCGTGCTCGGCGGCATCTTCACGGCGACGATGTAAGCATCCCGTGACTGTCTGCATGACGGTCATCGAGGACTTCAAGTCGGAAAGGGCAACCTGCCGCTCGTGGCATCACCGGCGGCAGGTTCTTTCCGCGTAGACACCCATGGTTGTCCGCAGATTCCAAGGGGCCTCAGGCTCCTAGTCGCAAGGAAAAGATCAAGATGTTTGGATTCCTGAGGCAAGAGCGGGACAACGTCCCATTCGCCAATCTCACTGTGATGGCGCATGACCCAGCCACGCGGTTGTTTCACATGACCGACGGCGAGGTCAGCTATCTCGGCGCCTGCTTCGTTGGTGACCCGCTGACCGGCGCAGACCAGTCGACCGTGGACAAGTTCAGCTCCGCCTTCGGAATGCCTTTCCCGGCCGGTACCTTCGTACAGATCGGCCTGCTGTCGACGCCCGACGTCGACGAGTATCTCGACGCCTACGTCGGCGCGAAGGCGCAAGACGGCGTCCTCGGCGCTCTCGCTGCTCGCCACCGCGACCTCATCTCCTCGGGGCGCGAGAAGCCGCTGGTATCGCGCTCGGGCATCTACCTGCACCGGCAGCGCCTGGTGATCACGATCAAGACGCCGCTCCACAACAATCGACCGACCGAGGCCGACATCTCTTCGGCCAAGGAGTATGCCGACCGCCTGCAGGAAGCGCTCAAGGCCTCCGGCCTGCACATGGAGGCCCTGGACGCGCCGCGCTACGTCGCGCTCATGCGCCTGATGACGCACCCTCACGACCCCATCGACGACCGCTACGACGCGCACAAGCCGATCCGCGAGCAGATCTTCTTCCCCGGCGATTCGGTCAGCTACGACGACAAGTCGACGATCAGCTTCCACGACGGCAAGCACTTCGCCAAGCTGCTGAGCGTGAAGCACTTCCCGAAGCGCGCAACGCTCGGGCTCATGAACTTCATCGTCGGAGAGCCGCAGGGGCTGTCGAACCAGATCACGGAGCCCTACTGGATCACGCTGACGCTGCACTACCCCGACCAGGTCAAGAAGGCCGACTGGGTGCGCGGCCGCTCGGCCATGATCAATCACCAGGTCTTCGGCCCGACGGCACACATGATCCCGGTGCTCGGCTACAAGAAGGCAGGCATCGACACCCTGGTGCACGAGATGGAGGGACGTGGCGCGGTCCTCTGCGACGTCAACTTCTCGATCTTCCTGATCTCACGAGACAGGAGCCGTCTCAACAAGTCGATCGCCGGCCTGCAGGCCTACTACTCGTCGCTCGCCTTCGAGTTCCGCGAGGACAGCCGCATCCTCGAGACGATGTGGGACAACCTGCTGCCGCTGAACGTCAGTGCGCCGGCGATCGAGAAGACCTTCCGTTTCCACACCATGGCCGTGTCGCAGGCCGTCTGCTTCCTGCCGATCATCGGCGAGTGGCGCGGCAGCGGCGTGGGCCGCTCGGTTCTGATGGTTACGCGACGCGGACAGCCGGCCCTGTTCGACCTCTACGATTCGTCGACCAACTACAACGGGGTCGTGTTCGCCGAGTCCGGCGCCGGCAAGTCGTTCTTCACACAGAAGCTGGTCTCGGACTACCTGGCGGAGGGCGCCAAGGTGTGGGCGATCGACGTCGGCCACAGCTACAAGAAGCTGTGCCGCTCGGTGGGTGGCGAGTTCGTCGAATTCCACGCCGAGAGCAGGATCTGCCTCAACCCGTTCACGAACATCGACGGCAACCTGGACGAGGAGATGGACATCCTCAAGGCGACCATCGCCAAGATGGCAGCGCCCGAGGAGTCGCTGTCCGACTACCAGATGGCCATCCTCGAGCAGGCGATCACCAGCGTCTACACGAAGTTCGGCAACAAGGCCAACGTCATCGCGATCGTCGAGTTCCTGATGGCGCAAACGGACAGCGAGGCGCACCGCCTGGCGAAGCAGCTCTATCCGTTCGCAGGCGGCGCCTACACGCGCTGGTTCGATGGCGACAACAATCTCGACCTCGACAACGCGTTCGTCGTGCTGGAGCTCCAGGACCTCAAGGGCCGCAAGGCGCTCCAGCAAGTGGTGCTGCTGCAGCTCATCTCGCGCATCAACCACGAGATCTACCGCACGCACGGCCGCAAGAAGATCCTGATCATCGACGAGGCCTGGGAACTGCTGGACGACCCGCTTATGGCCAAGGCTATGGAAGCGGCCTATCGCAAGGCACGGAAGCACGACGGCGCTGTTCTGGTCGTGACCCAGTCGCTGGCCGACCTGTACAACTCACCCAACTCGCGCGCGATCGTGGCGAACTCGGCCTGGCAGTTCATCCTGAAGCAGAACGGCGAGGCCGTCGACGCGGCGATCGATGGTGGCCAGTTCAAGATCGAGCCGTACGGCGCGTACATGCTGAAGACCGTGCACACCGTGAGGGGTGCCTACTCGGAGGTCATGGTCAAGCGCGGCGACAACAGCTGGGGGATCCTGCGCCTCGTGGTCGACCGGTTCACCCAGGTCATGTTCTCGACCAGCGGCGCCGAGCGTGATCAGATCCTCGGCGCAATCGATCGCGGGGAGGATGTCGTCGAGGCCGTGGATGCGTACATCGCCAGCGAGAACGATCGGGCCGGCAGAGAGCTGGAGGCCGCCTAAGCCTATCGCCTCTCCACCTCAGCCGAACGGGCCGCCTTGCGCGGCCCGTTTTGCTTGAGTTGCGCATTCTTGTATCGCCAGAGATTCACACGGCGTATGTGGTCGTGTTATGATTCCGCGAGATACACCCATCATCGCTCGAACAGGTCACCCATGAACGCCCCCGATCCAGCCCAGAACGCACCCGCCGCCGAGCCGCGCTCCGGCGTTTCGCTCATCAACGTCATGATCGTCGCGATCGCCTGCTCGGCGATCAGCGGCTACGCCTCCTGGCGCCTTGCCACGTCGTCGCGCGCTTCGTCGCCCGTGGTGATCGTCGACACGGAGAAGATCGCGAAAGCTCAGATCGACCAGACGTTGAGCAAGCCTGGAATCACGCAGGAACAGGCCGCGGCGGCAGGCCAGCAGTTCATTCGTGCGCTCAACGCAGAGCTGATCCGCTACTCCGATGCTGGCGTGGTGGTCCTGAACGCCTCCGTCGCGCTGAACCGGCCGGCCGGCGTCGATGCCACGCGCGAGATCGCTGCTGCGCTTGGGGTGGACCTCAAGTGAACGCCGTCGCAACTTTCCATCGCACCCGGGACTGGTTCGCCGCGATCGCGGAAGACCGGGCCCGCATGCGGTTCCTTCGTCTGTCCCTCATCTGGACGGCGGTCGCTTGGCTAGTCGTGACGGTGGCGGCGAACACCATCTCGCACACCTACAAGATCGGCCTGGATCTCGAGGAGGTCCGCTGCATGCCGTGGCGCGTCTACGTGCTCCATTTCGAGCGCCCCCAAATCGCGCGTGGCGGCTTTGTGGCGTACCGCGACTTCGAGGGCGTCATGGGTCCCAACTACGCCGGCAAGATGATCGGCAAGATGGTCGCCGGTGTGCCTGGCGATCACGTCGTCGTGAAGGACGACTTCGCTTGGGTCAACGGCGCGCCCGTGGGCAAGCTGATCCACAACGCCAAGCTGGGTCGCGCGCCCGGGGCCTTCGATCGCGACGAGATCGTTCCGGAAGGGAAAATCTTTGTTGTCGGCACCGAACCCCGCAGCTTCGATAGCCGCTACTGGGGCTTCCTGGATCAGCGCTCCGTCATCGGCAGCCTGAGCCCGTTGTTCTGAGGTTGCTGGCATGACTCGCTTCACGCTTCGTTTCGTCTGGGCAGCGCTGACTCTTGTCGTCGCCGCGCCCGCGCTGCGTGCCCAGGATGCCGCCGGCGGCGATGACGCGCCCGGCCGCTTCATCGAGCGCAAGGCGGAGGGGTGGTTTTGGTACAAGGACCCGAAGGACGCCCCGAAACCTCCGGCGCCAAAGGCCTCCGCTCCGGCGGCTGCCAGGAGCGCGCAGCCGGCGGACGCCAGCCAGGAGCCGTTCTCGGCCAAGTGGCTGCAGCAAAACATGCCGAAGCTGCTCGAGGCTGCCATCGACAACCCCACCAAGGAAAACGTCGAGGCCTACCTATACGCGCAGCGCGTTGCGATGGACAAGTCGCAGACCTACGCCGAGAAGGCGCGCAGCGTGGTGGCCAGCGACCCATTCCTCGACGAGAACAACCGCGTCCCGCTGTCGACCTACGCGAAGCCCTCCTTCCTGAAAGGTGTGGAGTCCGCGAAGACCGATGCGCTCAAGCACCTGACGACCGTTGGAGGTCTCTGGGTGTTCTTCGACTCGAAGTGCGAGTTCTGCCGGCCGCAGATCTTCTCGGTGCAGGAGCTCGCGCGCAAGCACGGCTTCTACACCAAGTTCATCTCCCTGGACGGCGTCGGCGTGCCGGAGCTGAAGACCTTCGAGAAGGACAACGGCCACGCCAAGCTGCTCAACCTGAAGCTGACACCCACCACCGTCCTGGTCGTTCCGCCGAACAACTACTACGTGGTCTCGCAGGGAATGATGTCCGAAAGCCAGCTCGCCGATCGCCTTGTGCTCGCGGCTGAGTCGCAGAACCTGCTCCCCAAAGACGTCGCCTCCAAGGTCCGCACGTATGACCGCGGCGTCCTTTCAGCAGAGGACACGCAGCAGGGTGCCGGATCCAACCCCAAAGACTGGGTGCAGTACCTCAAGGACAAGCTGCAGGGCCGCTACTGAACTACCGAACAAGGGACACCTGAATGAAGATCAACCTCCGCATCCTTGCCGCCGCGACCGCCCTGGCGGCTTCGCTTTTTGCCAGCCCTGCGCATGCCGGCCTCCAAGACGCACTCGACGGCATGTTCATGTCGAACTCGACCGCGCCACAAGCCTTCTCCTCGCAGTCGCGAGGCGGCTTCGTCGGCGGCAGCGTCGCAATGCGCACCCCGGTGCGCAACATCAATCTGGTCGCGTTCGATCCGCCGCGCCTGGCGGCCGGCTGCGGCGGCATCGACATGTTCGGCGGCTCGTTCTCGTTCATCAACGCGGACCAGCTGGTGGCGCTGTTCCGGCAGATCGCAGCGAACTCGGTCGGCCTGGCCTTCAAGGCGGCGATCGACTACATCAACCCGGCGCTCGGCAAGCAGATGCAGGAGTTCCAGGCCAAGATGCAGGCGCTGAACGAGAACATGCGCAACACCTGCGCGATCGCCAACCAGGTGGTCAAGAGCTTCAGCGACCCGTCCGCGCGCAAGGACATGGTTGACGGCGCGACCGCGGCCGCGGAAGCGGCCAAGGGCGGCTTCGACGACCTGTGGAGCGGCATGACCAGCTTCTTCACGACCCCCAACAGCGCGACGCGCACGGCAGACGCTGGCGGCTATTGCGCGGAATGCGGCAACCCTGTCTGGAAGGCGCTCGTATCGAGCAATTCCGGTGTGCTGCTGGGTGACCCGACGACGTCGACCGACTCAAACGCGAATCGGACGAACGAGATCATCATGAGCCTGATGGGCACGGTGATCATGAGCACCACCAAGGCCGACACGACAACGACTGGTGGAGTGACGCAGAAGGACACCGGCACCGTCAAGCCGTACTTGCTCACTTTGTTCGATCTTCGTGACGGATCCAGTTCCGGCAAGCCGTTCAAGATCTGGACCTGTTCGGACGGCTACGCGAAGCACCAGTGCACGCAGCTGACCGAGACGGCTGTGACGTTCGACGGCATGAAGGGCTACGTCAACAAGATGCTCTTCGGCTACGCGGACGGCCTGGCCAGCGGTGTTCCGACCGCAGGCTCCATCATCGGCAAGCTCGAGTCCTGCTCCACGACCAGCTGCGGCTTCACACAAGCCCAGAAGGATTTCCTCAACTCGGTCCAGACGCCGACCTTGGCGCTGGTCCGCAAGGTGCAAGCGGTACCCGGTGCATCCCAACACGTCGCGACGCGTCTGGTCGACCAGATCGCCAACGAGATCGCTGTGAAGTACGGCGAGGCTGCGGTGCGCGCGATCCGCATGAGCTTCACCGAGGGCAAGTTCCCCAAGCCTCCCGAGATCGTCGAAGCCGAGAAGCAGCGCCTGGCCGAGCTCTCCGAACTGCGCCAAGAGAACACCAAGCTGACTGAGCAGACGATGGCGGTACGCGCCTATGTGGCTGCGGTCGTCTCCGACAACCCGGCCGTATTCGCGCGCATCAAGTGATCAGGGCAGCACTCGAATGAACTTCAGCATCTACGTTCTCGGCGAAGTCGGCTCGTTTGTCGCCGCCCTCAACAGCGTGGCGATGGTCCTGGGAAGCACCGACTTCCTCGGCGGCGCGGCTCTCCTCGGCGCCTTGGTTGGCCTGACGGCTTTCCTGATCTTCCTGGTCAACAAGGAGGCTGGACAGCAGCTGATCCAAGGCGGCAGCCCCATCGTTGGTCTCCTGGTGTTCTGGGTCTTCGTCTCATCGATCAACATCAAGACGAAGGTCGAGATCACCGATGTCTACACCGGAAACACAAGCGTCGTGGACAACGTCCCAGCGCTGCTCAGCATGCCGGCCTCGGCGATCAGCACCGCGGCCTACAAGATCTTCGACTTCTCGAACACTGCGTTCCAGGGCGTGGACGGCAGCTTCATGGCGCTCGGCGAGACCGGCTATGTGATGCCCCTCCAGATCCTGAACTCGCTGCGTCAAGGCATGGAGAGCGTCGACCCTCTGCTCGCGGCTTCCACGAAGCAATTCATCGTGGACTGCGTCCCCGGCGGCACGGTCAACCCCGAGTCGCTGGCAGCGGCTCCGGATGCGCTCGACTACATCTTCACCAATGCCCGGGACAACGGGCTCACCACCGCCTTCACAGCGGCAGCACCCTCGGGCACGTCGACCTCGTGCGTTCAGGCGAAGGCGTCTCTCGCGGCACGATCGAACGATCTGCTGCACACCGCCGATTCCAATCTCGGAGGCGCCACGAAGCTCGAAGCGCTGGTCAACACCAACGTCAAGTCGAAGAATCCGAACGCCGGCCCAATCGACGGGGCCATGATCACCGATTCGGTCAACCGCTTGATCCTGAACTCGATGACCGGCTCCGCGCGCCAGAACGCTGACCAGTTCATGCTGAACGTGCTCTTCTACAACACGATGACCAGCACGTTCAACTGCATCGACAAGTCAGCCTCGCAGGACGCGTTCTCGTCGTGCGACGTCATGATGACGCAGGCCGCGGAGCAGTGGAAAACCGACTCCGCAGCGTCGGCGAGCCTCTTCGCCAAGACGATGATGCCCGCGATGGTCTTCATGCAGCTGATGTTCTACAGCTTGGCTCCCATCGTCATCATCTTCGGTCTCCTCCGTGGTGCCGGCGCCATCGGCATGTACGTCAAGTTCCTCGGCTTCGGTGTCTGGACTGCGTCGTGGCTCCCCGTCGCAGCCGTGATCCAGATGTACATCCAGAACAACGTCGCCGGAAAGGTCGCGCAGATCACCGCGCGCGCGGTGACCCCGGGCAACCTCAAGTCCGTCTACTACGATGTGATCAGCACGAACCTGGCGATCGCGTCCGACATGCTGGCCGCGACCCCCTTGGTGACCGCAACCATCCTCGGTATCTCCGGCATGGCGATCTCGCAGCTCGCGAACAACATGGGCGGCAAGGATCGCGTCGACGAGAAGCTGGCCACGCCGGACCTCATGAAGAACTCGCCTCTGGCGCAGCGCACCAGCATGGCTGAGCAGAACGCGAACACCGGCGTTGTCACGCAGACCGGTACGCCGCCGCTGATGATGACGCACCGTGCCGCCAACTCGAGCGCGATGGCCAGCGCCAACGCAACCCGCGAGGCGGATCAGAAGTCGATCGGCGCCGACCTGAGCAAGGGTCTGAACGCTGCGGAAACCAGGATGCTCTCGACGCTCAACAGCGTCGGCGCTGTCAGGACCGAAGGCGACAGCGTTGGTTTCCGCACGACCGATGGCCACACGATCTCGTTCGGCAATGCCGCAAGCAGCACTGCGGCCCAGCAGGCATTGGCCAAGGCGGCGGTCAGCTCGCAGGCCGGCATGGAGATCGGCGCAAGCATCAAGGCGGCCATCGTTCCTGGCATGTTGAAGGCCCTGGCCGCGGGCGGCAGCAAGGTGAAGGACGCCGCCGGCGCCGAAGCGCTCCTTTCGGGCGCGGCCAAGGATCTGGCAACCAAGGATGCCTCGTTCATGTCGCGCTTGGCGCGCGGCGATGAGGATGCGGTTGGCACCCTGATCGACACGGCCATGACGGCGGGCATGATCGGTGCGACTGTGGTCGGAACGGCGACGACTGGTGTCGGCGGCGCTGCTGCTGGCCTCGCGGTTCGCGGTGCGGCCATTGCAGGCCGTGGCGCAATGATCGCCGGCGCGACCAAGGCGATCCGCGGCATCAGCTCCGCACTGGAGAAGGGCGGAACGATCGCGACCATGACGTCCGCCATCTTCGACAACACGCAGGCAGGCGCGAAGGCGAACATGTCCGCCGCGATTTCGGCTGCCAAGGAGCTTTCCGGAACGACGGCCGAGCAGCAGCAGCAGATGGCCTCGGACATGACGAACTGGACCCGCGGCGACTACGTCGGGCACGACGTCACAAACTCCAAGACGCGTGGCACGCAACGGTCCGATCAGAGTCAGCGCTCGACTGCCGCAATGATCAGCGAGACCTTCAAGGCTGCCGAGCAGCGGATTCAGTCGAGCGATCAGACCTACCAGCGCAACGCGCAGCAGGCACTCGACGCTGGCGTCGCGTGGAGCGGCTCTGCGGCCGACTTCGCGGCGCTGCTGCGTGCCAACCCGGCAATGGCTGCCGACCTGCGCCAGCGCATGGCGCAGATGGACGGCGCGATCGCTGGAGATGTCGCGAGGGCTCGCATGCTCATCGACAACCAGATCAAGGGCGGCATGACGGAAGACGAGCGCAACCTCGCCGCCGGCGCCATGGCTCTGTCTGCGGTCGACAAGAGCTTCAATCTGGTGTCGGGTCGCGATCCGTCTGGGCTGAACGCCGACAGCAACGCCGGGCTGCCGGCGCCGAACATCGGGGATCGGATCTCCCAGGCTCAGCGCGAGGTGCCTGCTGCAGGCACTATCGTCCCGCAGCCTGTCGCGGCCACGTCCGCCATCGGCGGCACGGCCTATACCCAGGCCCCCGTGATGCCCGCTCAGCCGGCCCCGCAGCCAGCTGCGCCCAGGCACACCGCGCCCGTTGCCGCAGGCGCTGGGTCGCCCGCCGTGCGCCCCGTGACGGCCCACGCGGCGCCGAAGCACGCCGCGCCTGCTGTACCCGCCGCGCCCGCGGCGCCCTCGATGCAGGAACTGCGGGACCGGCACGTGCAGCATCGGACCGATCCGGCCGGCATGGCGCAGCTGGTGAACAAGGACGGACCGGCCGCCGCGGGCCCGCAGACGCCGGACATTCAGAAGCTCAACATCACCGACCCCATGAAGCAGGTCTTGAGCTCCGAATCTGGCCAGACGATCGCCACGACCGTGGCTGCGGTGACCGCCGTCAACGCACTCTCCGGCCTCGGCGCCGGCGGTCGCCGTGGAGGGGGTGGCGCTGGCGGTGCCGGCGGGCCTGGTGGCGCTGGCGGCGCTGGCGGCTCTGGCGGCGCGCCGCAGGCACCTGGCACTCCGGGCCAGGCACATTCTGGCGGCGGCGGAAGCAATCCTCCCCCCGCCTCCAGGCCTGGCAGGAAGGTGCCGGCGCTGTTCAAGAGGAAGTAGTAGACAAGGGCCCCGCGGGGCCCTTTCCTATGGGCGACCCGAGCGGGACGCCGACGGCGCAAAGCAAACGCCCCTGGACCGAGGTCTCAGGGGCGTTGCCACTTGATGAGCGGCACCGGTGCTACAGCTTTGCTCCGGCCACCACCAGGCGCCCGTTCTCGTAGATGTCGCCATTCGATGCTTGCAGGCGCACGTCGCGCCCGAGGCCGGCGAAGAACGTCAGCCAGCCTTCAGCCACTCCTCGCTTTTCATGCCAAGGACCGCGGTCGGCGGGCACGCCGGACCGCAAAGTGCCCTTCGTGAATATCACCCTCCAGAGGGGTCTGGTCATCTGCTTCACTGCTCAGACCTCAGTACGACATTGCCTTGGAGACCATCCCGTTGGCCAGCTGGAAGAAGAGGCTCGCGTCCCCGTTGGTGTTGTCCGGCGTGATGACGAAGCGCCCGCCGATCGCGATCGACGGCGTAGCGTTGATGCCGTACGCCAGCAGCTTGGCCATGGCCTCCTCGAGCTGGCGCTGCGACACACTGGCCCAGGCCGCATCGAAGCCGCGCACGCCGGCATCGGCCACCGCAGCACGCCACATTGCCGGCTCGCTGCGGCGCATGCCGCCTTGGTGCACGCGGCGATACGCCGCCGCCATGAAGGCCGACAGCTTCGCAGGATCCGCAGCCGCAACAGCGAAGAACGCGCGCGCCCCGACCGCACTTTCCTTGCTCGGTAGGGTGACCGGAACGAACTCCGCACGCCAGGTGCGAGGCAGTCCGGTGCCCCATGCGACCAGCCGTTCGTGATACTCGGCGCAGACCGGGCAGCCGAAGTCGAAGAAGATCAGCGCGCGCTGTGCATCGTCAGGCTGCGGCTGCACTTCCTTGAACGGCGTCATGGCCGTCTGCGCGCGTGCCAGCGACGGCAGCAAGATAGAGCCCAGTGCCAGGGCTGAAAAGAATCGACGGTTCATGGAGATCTTCCTTGGAAATGAGACCGGCCTCTTCGCACAGGTCGAAGAGGGAGCTGTTCTGGTGTGACTCTTGCCAACGACGGACGACGCCGGCCAGGTCGTTGCGCGGGATCTTTCCGCTGCGCACGAGGTGATCGAGGATCGCCGGCGCGCCCTCGGTGAATCCCAGCGCTCGAGCGAGCTGCTCGGGCGTGCACCACCCTTCCTCGACGATGATCTCGCCCATTCGCCGCACCGAGCCGGCCTTGCGCAGCTCGGTCTGCTTCTCGATCGCCTGGAAGACCTGTTCGTGCGTCAGCACACCCATGTCCACCAGCACGTCGCCGACGCGCTTGACTTGCGGCGCGATCGCGTCGTCGCCGACGATCTTCTTGATCTGCTCGATGGTCGTGTAGCCGTTGGATGCCAGGCGCACGCCGGCCTGCGCCAGCGTCTCGAACTGAGGCTGTCGCGCGGCCGCGTTGAGGATCGGCAGTTCTCCCTGCTGCGCAAGCAACGCAGCGCGGACGTGGCTGTCAGCACGGATCATCTCGATGACCGGCACCATGCCGACATATCTCTTGGGGCTGTCGACGACCGGGTAGATGTCCGAAACCGACTGCATCTGGTGCTTCGCGAGCCAGACCTGGTCCGCCTCGGTCGGCTGCTGCCAGAGCGGTGCCGACTCTTCGGTGATGCGCCGCACGAGCCGCTGCGCCATGACGCCGCGCAGCGACGCAGCCAGGGAGTGGGGATCGACGCCCATGTCGACCAGGCGCGTGATGGCCAGGGCCGCGCTGTTGGCGTGCAGGGTGGCGAGCACCAGGTGACCGGTGTTGGCCGCCTGGACCGCGATGGTTGCCGTCTCCTGGTCCCGGATCTCGCCCACCAGGATCACGTCCGGGTCCTGCCGTAGAGCGGCGCGCAGGCCGTCCGCGAAGGACAGGTGGTGGTCGATGTTCACCTGGGAGATCCCGGGGATCACGTATTCGACCGGATGCTCGAGAGTGATGATGTTGCGGCGGCCGTTGTTCAACGCGCCGATGAGACCGTACAGGGTGGTGGTCTTTCCGGAGCCGGTCGGGCCGACCACCAGCAGAAGGCCTTGCGGCTCGTCGATGAGCTCGTCCACGCACCGGCGAACCATGGGCGTCATCTCGATCGTGTCCAGGCTCTTCGCTGCGTTCGACTGGTCCAGGATCCGGCACACCATCTTCTGGCCGCCGATGACAGGCAGGACGGACAGGCGAACGTCGATCGTGCGCTCCGGGAACCGCAGGCGCATGCGCCCATCCAGCGGAACATTGCGATCAGCTGCGGAGAGGTTTGCACGCGAGCGGATCTTCTCGTCTATCAGCTTGGCCAGCTGGGAGTCGACGCGATCGTAGGTCTCGAGGTCGCCCGATAGGCGCAGCTTGATCTCGCAGATGGCGTCCCACCACTGCATGTGGACGTCGTTTGCACCTTGCCGGGCCGCCTCGCTGAAAAGCGCGTTCAGGTAGTCGACAGCCGCCTTGTCGTGGTGGCCCGACGGGATGAACAGATCTGGTTCACGAGCCACGCTTCGACTCCTTCGGCTCGCTCTGGAGCTTGGGCGTCGGCAGGGCCTGCGCGGCGCCGGAGGCGGCGGTCTCGGCCGCGGCTGCAGCCGCCGGGACTTCACGAGGCGCCACGCACCTGCCTTCGCTGCCGTAGAACTGGTGCTGAATGAAACGCTGCGTCGCCTGGTCCGCGTTGATGCTCCAGCGGATCATGTCGATGCGAGCCTCGGTGCTCAGCCAGTTCTTGGCAGCCCAGCGCGCCGTGTCCATCGTGATGCGCACCGGCGCGGCGCCGCGCTCGATGCGATCGCACGGGTTGGGCGAAGAGAACACGAACAGCATCCAGGCGATGCCGATGACTGCGGCAGCGCCGCCGATTGCTTGTTTCATTCAGGGGGTTCCGTTCTTCTTGAGCTTGATCGAGTTGAGCCACACCTTCTCGACATAGACGACTTGCTTGCTGGGTGTGGCAGCGTTGTAGGCGCCGACGGCGCGCCAGGTCTCACCGTGCCTGGCGATGTTGTTTGCGAGGACCCAGGCTCCGATGTTCACGTTGGTGCAGGGGTCCTTCAGCTGCTCCCGACCGATGCCGAACTGGGCGAGTGTCGGCAGCCAGCTCGAGTTGATCTGCATGACGCCGATGTCTTCGGTGCCGTTGCTGTTGCGGTTCAACGCCTTCGGGTTGAAGTTCGACTCGGTCTTGGCGATGGCGCGCAGAAGCGCTTCGCTGACCTTGTATCGCTCAGCGGCCTCCTTGAAGCACATGGCGTGCGCCTGGCCGGCAATGGCTAGGGCAGCGGCCGCGAGCAGGGCTTTGGTTGATCGTTTCATGGCATCCCGGATACACTACACGTAATGATAAACCAGCCATTGGCGATCTGCAATCTCATGGATTCGACCTACTCCTCTCATCAGGGGCGGCGCCTCGCACTGGCAGCTGTCTTCGCGGCCGCGTTATCCATCCCCACTGCGGTCATGGCCCAAAGCGCCGGCGCCGGCATCGGGGACGCGATGTCATCGCTCTTCGAGCGGGCGCGCAAGTCCGACGACGCATCCAAGGCCTGGAACCGCCTTCGCACCGGTGACAAGGCGGCCCTGAACGAGCTCGTCGCCCTCGCCAAGCAGGGCAACCACATGGCCCAGCTCTACGTGGGCTATCTGCTCGACAACGCGGAATACGTCACGCTCGACAGCGCGTCGGCAGCCGCCTACTTCAAGGCCGCCGCGCCGCAGAACCAGCTCGCCGCCTACAACCTCGGCCTTCTTTACCTGCTCGGTCGAGGCGTCCCCAAGGATGAGCGCGCCGCGGTGCGCCTGTTCGAGCAGGCTTGTCAGAAGGGCGTCGTCGAGCAGGCGGCCGTCAGGCTGGCGCAGTACCACCTGAAGCAGGGGAACGCTCAGGAGGCCTGGAAATGGGCCGAACAAGCGGCTAACGTCGGCAATGCCTTCGCCTACTTCGTCCTCGGGAAGATCTCGTTCGACCGCGGCGACTATCGCCCCGCCAGGATGTGGCTGGAGAAGGCAGCGCAGGCAGGGGAGCGCAACGCCCCCTCCCTGTTGGCTCGCTTGTACGCCTCGAACGCGCTCGGCCAGCCTGATGAGCCGATGGCCGTTTCCTGGGCCATCATCGCGGCGGTTCTGAACGGCCAGGCGCCTTCTGCGACCCAGGCAGCGACGGGCGGCTACGGCTCGAGGCTGACCGAGTCCGAGATCGCACGCGCCCGCGGCATGGCGACGAACTGGCTGGCCAACCACGGCGCGCCGCAAGACATCCACTACTCGAAGACGATCTACGAGCCTCGTCGCACCTTCTAGCAAGCGGTTGCGCCGCACCAATAAGAAAAGGGGCCCGAAGGCCCCTTTCGCTTTCTTAGCCCTCAATCAAGGACCAGGCGAAGGCTGATTCACCGGGACCATGCCGAACGGCGCCTTGGGCAACGCATCGTAGTTCTCGTTCTTCGTCTTGCCCTTCATCTTGTCGGCGATGACATCGCTGACCTTGCCCGGGTCAGGCATGTCGGTCGCGCTCATCACGTCGTCGATGAACTCCGACATGTCGACCTTGGAGAAGTCGATCTTCGAGAACTCAGGCACCGTGAATCCCGAGCAGTCAGGGCTCTTTGGGTCGCCCCAGGACTTGTTCAGCTGCTTGCGGCCTTGCTCGTTGATGATTCGTGCCAGCTTGCTGTTGAACGAGCAATAGGCTTGGCTGCGCTGCGTGCACGCGCCCAGCACCTTCTTGCTGCAGTACGAGCCGACATACACCGTCAGGCCCGACCCCTTGTGCATGCCCAGCTCCTGTTCGGATGGCTCGCACGAGGTCAGCGACATGATGACCTGGACTGCGACCGCGAAGGCGAAAGAGTACGGATCGAAGTAGAAGCCGTTTCCGAGCACCGTTGCACCGGACGGCGCTGCGCCTGCCGACCAACCGAGACCATAGAGCTCCACGCTCGGGGTGTAGCTGGTGGAGGTGAACGCCCCCGTCGCACCCGTCGAAGCGTTGACCGCCACCTGGGAGCCCGAGTTCGTCACAAACGTCGCCCACTCGCTGCCTGAGTACATGAAGTCGAAGAGATACTTGGACCCAATGTTTGCAGCTTCCTTGCCGACCGCTGTCGCCGCGCTGAAGCCAGCCTTCATCAAGACGTTGTTGTTCGTCTTGCCGCCAGGGCTCGAATCGCAGCAGTCGCGCAACCCACCCCAGCCGTCCCGGCACTCTTCACCAATGCCGGTGAAGAGCCTGCCGTCTTTCGACTGGTAGGTCGCTGCCTCGCGGCTGATCTCGTTGGCGATCACGGCGTTCGCGAAATCGGTGTCCGCTGGCGAGCCGGTCTCCCAGCAGGTGTCGCCAACGCACGCAGTCTTCGTGCTGCAGTCCGTCACCGTCTGGGTGGATCCGGGCTTGGTGATGCAGCTGTACTGGATGTCTTTCAGCGTGCAACCCAGCTTCGGATCCGTGTCGGTGCAGCTTTCGCTCACCTTCGTGCAGGCCGGGTTGTTGGCCAGATCAGCGCAGGTGTTCTGCGGCGCCGGGTTGACGCAGGTGTATTCGTCCTCCCACCTCCAGCAGTCCTTGTAGATCGGCTTGCCGTTGATCACTCGCGTTTCCGCGCCCTCGACGCAGGTGTGCGACGCGACCTGGCAGTGCGTCGTGTCGTCCTTGTACGGATCGCACTGAGCCGTGTCCAGCTTCTCCGTGACGGTGTATGTGTCGTCCAGCACGACGGTGTTGGCCGGCGGCGGCTTGCTCGGATCGTCACACCGGTAGGTGCGGCGCTCCTTCATGCACGATCCGTCGAACGCGCGCTCGATGCAGCTGCTCGAGGTCTGAATGCAACTCGAAGTGCTCTGCAGCGCGGCGCAGTAGTTCACGCTGTTGGGCTTGAGGCACTCGTACTTTGCCTCGTACTTCCAGCAGTCCTGGTAGATCGCTGTGCCGTTGATGTTGCGGACCTCGGCGGGCTCGACACAGGTCTGCCCCACGTAGCGGCAGTCACCGGCCTGGGCCTGCGGCGCCGTGAGCAGCGCACCAACTGAAACGAGCAGGGCAGCCGCCCAGCGCAAGATGTTCATGGCCTTCACTTCGTCCGCTCCTCGAGCTCGCCGCAGTTGTCTTCCCACGAGGTGGTGCACTGCTGCTTCACGTTGTAGATCTGGCCCGTCACCTGGATGCGGCCGCAAGCCTTGCCGGACGTGTTGGTTCCCCAATAGACGAACAGCTTGTTGGCACCGGTCTTCAGCGGCATCGTTGCATCCACGGTGCCACCCCAGTTGCCCGTTCCTTCGGCGCGGTTCAGCAGGAACTTGCCCTCCGAGTTGCAGAAGAAGCCTTGCACGTTGTACGGGGTGTACGGATCCGGTTGATGGCAGTAGCCAGAGTCGTCGCACCAATACATGAAGTCCATCTGGCTCGACGGCGAGTACCCGCTCGGGCAGGTGTCCATGAGCTTCGCTGTGGCCGTGTACGTCTGATACGTGGGTGTGTAGTGCGTGCAGACGTAGTTGCCCCCTTCACCGCCACCCATGTCTTGCCAGGTGTCGCACACTTGGCCTGCCATCTCCGTCCACCGATAGCCCATGTCCACCGAGGCGTTCGTCGGGAACCAGCTTCCGTGGTACTCGGGCCCGCTGTTCGGATGCCCGGCGAACACAGGCTTGTTGTTCACTGCCACGATCGCGGTGTCGTCCAGGCCGGCGACGTTGATCGTCACGTAGCCGCCGGCGCCGACGGTGTCGAAGTTGAAGTTGATCTGCGACGTACCTTCGGTTCCGCACGCATTCGCGAAGCCTAGCCGGTAGTTGTACAGGCCCGGGGTCTCCGGGACTGGGGTGATCGAGACGTCGGTGAACGGGCTGTTCTTGGTGACGCTGGCATCCGACATCTCTGCGCCGCCGTTGTTGCATGCCACGTGAAGCGTGCGCTGGCAGAACAGGTACTCGGTCGACTTGTACGTCTGGTCGCACTGGAAGTTCGAGTCGGCGTTGACATCGACATTCCAGCCCATCGAGCACTCCTTCTGCTCGACGGGCAGGTACTCCGCGCAGGTCTCGATCGACTTCTCGGGCGGGGTCGTCGTGGTCTTGTCGGTGCAGTTCTGGCCACCCGTGATCTGATCCGCCAGGCCGGCTGCATTGCCCGCGATCACGCGACCGGCGATGACGGCCGGGTCGTTCGGCGTGAGATCGAAGTGAGCGCGCGGATTGCCAGCCAGGAAGTTGACGGCCTCGCACTCCTGATCGGCCACCGCGTTGCCGGTCTTCGAAGACGTCTTGCAGCTCGTGATGCGGCCCTTGCCCACGTTGAGCAGCGAAGTCGCCCCGTAGCTGGCCTTCTGCGGAGGGTCGTTCGTGTAGTGGGGGGCATCCTTGGCGTTCTTGTCCGAAACGCTCGACTTGATCTTGTCGAGTTGCCCCTTGCCGAAGGTTTTGCCGTCGGCGTTGTAGTCGCCGGCCCACGCGGCCCCACCGAACGCCCCAACCAGGGCCAGAACGACAGCCGTGCGCTTCACTTCCGGCCTCCCATCGCCTCGATCGCACGCGAAAAGGCGGTCGGATCACGTCCTTCTTCGGGCGCCGTGCCATCGGTGCAGACGTTAAGCTGCCAGTTGCTCTTGAAGGGCGCCGTACCGCCACTGCGCAGCGGCACCCCATCCTGGCTCATCGTGACGTCCAGGCGAGCGCACCCAGCCTGCTTGAAGCGCGAAATCACCTTCGCGCTGAGCACGATCGGCTGATCGGAACGTGTGACAGATTTCCACTTGTCCGACATCACGCCGGTCAGCTCGCCGCGCGACTGACCTTCGCCGATCGCGCGCGTGAACACCGCAAGGGGTTCCTCGGCGGCCGCCTGCCCGGCGGCGCCGAGCACCATGAGTGCAGCCGCCAACCTGGCTGCGATGTGCTTCGTGTGGGGCATGTTGTTCCTGTGGCGCAAGTTAGATACTCATGGTATTATACGCACATGTTGAGCTTAAATCGAGTGCTCTGATGCTGGGCCGGACTACTCACGCCCAGATGACGCGATCGAAACCGGCCCACCTTCCCTTTGCCTGGTGCATCGGGCGGCAGGCCGCGTCTTGCTGCGTGTTTGGCATCTCGGGTCATCTAGACAACCGGCATCAGCCATGACCTCGACCTCAAACACCTGCCTCACGTGCGCCCAAGCGACGCCGTCCGAGACCATCAACGGAATGCTCTGGTGCCTCCAGAACATGGGCGCCGGCACGCTGCGCGGCCAGTTCACATACAAGCCGTTCAACCTCTCGCCGAATCGCGCCGCGTGCGGCATCTACGCCAAGCGTTCGTCGCCGATCGTGTTCAAGGAGCGCGCAGTGGCGCCGCCCGAAGAGCAACAGACCGAAGAGGCGATCGCCGCTCCCGCGGCGTCGACGCGCGCCGCGCCTGCGCGCCCGAAGGACGACTTCCCGAAGGAGTTCTTCTTGTAACCACCCCCGACCCCTGCCGGCATCCGCTGGCCAGGGGTCTTTCCTTTATGCATCTGTGAGTCGCATCACCGATTGCTAAGTCCCGGGGCGTCGCTGCCCCATCCATCCCTCAAACAGGAGTTTTCAAATGAACATGAACGATCTTCCGCTGAACGCCTTCGAGCCTCAGCAAGTCACCGTCGACACCCTGCTCGAGAAGTACGCCAAGGGCGACGAGCAGACCGCTGTCGAGATCTTCGCGCGCGTCTCCAAGGGCATCGCCCAGGCCGAGAAGCCGGAGCTGCGCGAGCACTTCGAGAAGGTCTTCTTCGACAACATGCAAGCCGGCGCCATCGGTGCCGGGCGGATCATGTCCGCCGGCGGGTCCGAGATCCGCGCGACCCTGGCCAACTGCTTCGTGCAGCCGGTCGGCGACGCGGTGATGGGCCAAGACGATGACGGCTACCCCGGCATCTACGTGGCGCTGCTGCAGGCGGCCGAAACCATGCGTCGCGGTGGCGGCGTGGGCTACGACTTCTCGCGCATTCGCCCCAAGGGCGCGTTCGTGAAGGGCACCCACAGCTCCGCTTCGGGTCCGTGCTCGTACATGGACGTCTTCGACAAGAGCTGCAAGACCGTGGAAAGCGCTGGTTCGCGCCGCGGCGCCCAGATGGGCGTGCTGCGGATCGACCACCCGGACGTGATGGAGTTCATCACGGCCAAGCGCGAAGAAGGTCGCTGGAACAACTTCAACGTCAGCGTTGGCATCGTCGAAGGCTTCATGGAAGCCGTCGTCGCCGGCGGTGACTGGGAGCTGGTCCACAAGGCCGAACCGGGCAAGGAGCAGAAGGACGCGGGAGCGTACCGTCGCGCCGATGGGCTGTGGGTCTACTCGAAGGTCCCTGCGAAGCAGATCTTCGACACGATCATGCGCAGCACCTACGACTTCGCGGAGCCGGGCATCCTGTTCATCGACAACATGAACAAGGACAACAACCTGCGCTACTGCGAGCGAATCGAAGCGACCAACCCGTGCGCGGAGGAACCTCTGCCGCCGTACGGCTGCTGCGACCTGGGTCCGGTGATCCTGCCGCGCTTCGTGCGTGACCCGTTCACGCCGGCCGCGCGCTTCGACTTCGAGGCCTACCGCGCCGCGGTGGCTGTGCAAGTGCGCTTCCTGGACAACGTCCTGGACGTCACGCACTGGCCGCTCGAGCAGCAGGAGCAGGAATCGCGCAACAAGCGCCGAATCGGTGTGGGCTACACGGGTCTGGGTGACACCCTGATCATGCTGGGCCTGCGCTACAACAGCGATGAAGGCCGCGCCAAGGCGGTCGAGATCACGCGGGAAATGCGCGACGCCGCGTACCTGGCCTCGGTCGACCTGGCCAAGGAGAAGGGCCGGTTCCCGCTGTTCAACGCCGAGAAGTATCTGGAAGAGGGCACGTTCGCGTCCCGCCTGCCGGAGCACATCAAGGCCGCGATCCGCGAGCACGGCATCCGCAACAGCCACCTGCTGGCCATCGCGCCCACGGGCACGGTGAGCCTGGCGTTCGCGGACAACGCGAGCGGTGGCATCGAGCCGGCGTTCTCGCTGGCCTACAACCGGAAGAAGCGGACCAAGGACGGTGGCCACACGTTCTACGCTGTCAAGGACCACGCGTTCCGCGTGTTCTCCGAGACGGTGTGCGAGCCGGCCCTGCGCGATGGTCTGATCGACGCCGTGTGCAACTACAAAGACTCGTTCGTCGTCGGCGGCCAGACCTACCAGGTCAAGGACGTCCTGCCGGCTTCGTTCGTCACCGCGCTCGACATGACGGCGGCCGAACACCTGCAGATGATGAAGGACGTCCAGCCGTACATCGACACTTCGATCTCGAAGACGGTGAACGTGCCGGCGGACTACCCGTACGACGACTTCAAGGGTCTGTACCTCGCGGCCTGGCAGGCTGGCCTCAAGGGCCTGTCGACCTACCGCCCGAATGCCACGCTGGGAAGCGTGCTGTCGGTTGGCGCGCCTGCGCCGGCGCCGGCGGCCGCGGCACCCGCCGTGACCCCGGACGACGATCCGCTGCGCAAGCAGTTCGAGAGCCGCCCCGAAGGGGAACTGGAAGGCGTGACTTCGAAGGTCGACTACTGGACCCACGAAGGCAAGCAGTCGGTGTACCTGACGGTGAACTACCAGCGCGTCGAAGGCGTGCTCGGTGGCGAAACGGTGGTGATCGAGCGCCCGGTGGAGTTCTTCATGCCGGCCGGCCAGCTCGGTGAGGGCCAGCAATGGATCTCGTCGAACATGCGTCTGCTGTCGATGGTCGCCCGCTCGGGTGGCTCGATCGCGAAGGCACTGGCCAACATGCGCAAGATCATCTGGGACAAGGGCCCGGTGCGCTGCGGCTACGTGGAGAAGGACGACGGGGCGAAAGCACCGCGCTTCCACGACTCCGAAGTCGCTGCCATCGGCTACGCGCTCCAGCGCATCCTGCACAACCGAGGCTTCCTCGACGTGAGCGGCAACCAGGTCCCCGTGCGCAAGCTCGCGGAACGCCTGGCGCGTCGTGACGCGGAGTTCGGTGTCGCCACGAGCGAGACCGACGAAGCGACCACGGCTGCAGCCAAGAACGCACCGGTGCTCAACGGCGCCGGCAAGAAGTGCCCGGAGTGCGGCGCGCATGAAGTCCACCGCGTGGATGGATGCAGCAAGTGCTTCAACTGCGGAGCGATCGGCAGCTGCGGCTGACGAAAAGGCGAGAAATCGCAAACGGCATAACGTGCGCCTAGCACCACATGCCGTAATCCTGAAGGCCCATCGCACATGCGGTGGGCCTTTTTCTTTGCCCTCCGAGCATTGCGTTCCCGTGTGACTCATGACCGTGGTACGAGGCTTCGCGAAATTCGCACTGGCCTTACCCAACCAACCCCTTCATCATTTAGAGACTCATCATGAAACACACCATCTGCACACTCCTCCTTTTGCTCGGTACCCACGTTGCGTTCGCACAGGACGCTGCCACCGAAGTTGTCCCGGCAACCGCGCCTGCTGCCTCTGCGGCTGAAGCCGCTTCGGCTCCCGCGGTCGCCGCCAGCGCTGTTGCACCTGCCGTGGTCCGCGAGGGCTACATCTACAAGATGCAAGAGTGCGGAGACGGCCACAGTGGCTCGGGCTCGCGCTGGGGCAACATCTTCAAGAACACCGTCCTGCAAGTCAGCGGCAAGACCGGCGGAGCGCTGCTGGGCCAGGTCATCGCAGCTGACGCCGTCGGCAATGTCGCCGGCGCTGCGGTGGACGGTGGACAGGAGAAGCGCCAGGTCTGCGTGACGGTCGCGTTTCGCGACGGCACGGACGACCAGGAGACGAAGGTCCCGGGCAGCGTCTACGACAAGCTCCAACTGCGCAACCGACGTCCGGTGAGCGTGAGCTTCGTGGACAACAAGCCCACGGACTTCAAGTTCTAACCCCCTCCATCAGGCCACCTCCGGGTGGCCTGATTTCTTTGGTGGCCCGCGTTGGCCATCTCCGGGAACGAGGACGCAACGGTGCGTCCCTTTCACACCGGAGAACCCACATGCCCCAACGCCCAGCACCGAAGTTCGAGCTCGTCGCGCGCTGCGTCGACATCCCGATGTCCAAGGTCCAGGACCTGTTCGACATGATGGATCGATCGCGCGACGTGAGCTTCGCGACCTTTGCGCGTCGCACCAACTGGCAGCCCGTCGCGTCGCGCCTCGGCTGCGCGGTCGGCAGCCAGAAGGGCTTGCACCTGAAGGACGACTACCACGTCGGCTACAAGCGCAGCACCTGGCGCGGACATCCCTGCTACTACTTGGACCACTCGCGAATCGAACACATCTTCGTGGCGCCGGATCACCCCGACTTCCACTAAGCCAACCCTGACCACGCCCCGCGCCAGTTCATTCTGGCCGGGGCGTTTCTCTTTCAATCGCGCGTCGGTGCACGCGTTGCGCATCTCCAGGGCGTCAAGCAGCTCGCAACTGCCTGGCGAATCCCTTTTTCAACCAGGAGAAGCAACATGTGTCGTGTCGGAAGCTGGGTCGGCGCTTCGCGCTGGCCCAACCGTGCCGCCCATCCAAGCCAGTGGGGCCGACCCATTGGTGGTCGCGTCCTCGAGGTCGATTCCCCGATGGCGTGGGCGAATACCCCTGACTTTCCGGTGTCACAGCCGGATGGTGCGCTGGTGATGAACCACGTCATGGCCCTTCGAAAGGCCGGCAAGCTGGACGGTGTCCTGCCTGTGATGTGGGACTACGGCGATGGCCATCGTGCCATCCGCTGGGAGCGCGCGTCCTCACTGCGCCCGTACAGCGAGGACATCCATCTGTGGAACGCCGCGAAGTTGATGAAGCTCGACGAGCTCGCACATCCTCGCCGCAAGAAGCCTCGGTCCATCGCCGAGTTCCTTCCCGAAGCCCTTCAGCATCTTGCGCCAGCAGAAGAAGCTGCCGCCTGATGCCACACCCCGGTCCGTCAATCGGATCGGGGTTTTCTTTTCACACGTACCAATACGATGCGTGTATCATTGTGCCCAAATCATGAGCAAGGAAATCGGCCGCCTCTCTCGCCTGGGCTTCTCGTCGCTGCCCGAGTGCCTCCTGTCGTCCCCGAAGGAGTACCGGGACTACCTCGAGCCCATGCATGTGCTGCCGATTGCGGACACTGGCATCAAGGTCTACATGGTCCTGACCTTGACCGATCGCACGTTGTTCGACCGCACGAACATGCCCACCAGCAACTGGAAGCGCGGCTGGCGCCTGGCGATGCGCGGCGTCGACGGGCGAGGGCAGGGGGTCGACATCACCGTCTTCGGCTCCTACTTCCCCTGGATGGAGTTTCAGCCTGGCGACGAGCTCCACCTGTACGGCCAGGTCACCACGTTCAAGGGAAAGCTGCAGATCGGCAATCCCGATCTCGTCCTTCCCGAGCAGCGCGGCCGCATCGTCCCGATCTACGCCGGCAAGCCCGGTCAGGTCTCCGGCGACTCGCTGGCCAAGGGCGTCGCCGGCGCGCTGTCGAGCATCAATGAAGCCGCGTGCATGCTCCTGGCGCAGTCCGGCATGCGCGAGGCCGAGTTCCGGCGTCGCGCCGGAATGGAGCCGGAGATGCTGCTGGCCAGCTTGCACACCCCCAAGTCGACGCGCGAAGGCGAGATGGCCGCCAAGGTGGCCACGGAGCTTTCGCTGGCTGCCATCCTGGGTCGCGCCGCCCGAAACCAATCCGCTGCGCCCGTCACCGAATCTGCGCTGCCGATCGACCGCGCCGCCATCCAGGCGCTGTGCGCCCGCCTGCCCTTCTCCTTGACCGGTGACCAGGCCAAGGCGATCGACGAAGTGGTGGGTGATCTGCGTGCGCCTTTCCCGATGCGCCGCCTTCTCTCTGGTGACGTCGGCACCGGCAAGTCGATCGTCTTCATGGTTCCCGCGGTGGCGGCGTTCAATGCCGGCGCGCGGGTCGCGATCGTGGTGCCCAACCAGCTGCTGGTCGAGCAGATTGCCGGCGAGCTCCGCGCCTACTACCCGGAGATTCCGGTCCAAGAGGTGACCTCCGGCGCCCAGATCGGTTCGAGCCTTGTCGTTGGTACCAGCGCCGTGATTCACGCCGCTCGCAAGCACAAGCTCGAGTTCGACTTGGTCATCGTCGACGAGCAGCACAAGTTCTCGGTCGAGCAGAAGGACGCCCTGCGAGTCGCTCGCACCAACTTCCTCGAAGCGACCGCCACCGCGATCCCGCGCACGCTGGCCCTGGTGGGCTTCGGCGGCATGGCAGTCTCGGTGCTGCGCGAGCTGCCGGTGGTGAAGAAGATCGCCACCCGGATCGTGGAGAAGGCCGACGGCGCACGCCTGTTCGACTTTGTTCATGCCCAGATCGCCGCGGGCGGCCAGGTGGCAGTGATCTATCCGCTCGCCGAAGACATGGGTGACGGCGAGCGGGCGTCCGTGGAGGCCGCTTTCGAGCGCTTCAAGGCGCGCTACGGCGACCGCGCGGGCATGCTCCACGGGAAATTGTCGGATGACGAGAAGGCCGCCGTAATCAATAAAATGAGGGACGGCGAGTTGAGCTTGCTCGTAAGCTCGACAGTGATCGAAGTTGGTGTCACGCTACCGTCGCTTCGCGCCTTGGTGGTGGTTCACCCGGAACGCTTCGGCGTTTCACAACTCCACCAGCTGCGCGGCCGTGTGGCACGAAAGGGTGGGTCAGGTTACTTTTTCCTCTACCTGCCCGCGGAGGTAGAAGATATGGCAATGCAGCGTCTTGAGCTCTTGGTCGAGTGTAGCGACGGCTTCACTCTGGCCGAGCGCGACGCTGACCTGCGTGGGTTCGGCAACGTCGACGCCGGCGGAGACGCGCAGACGGGGTCCTCCAGGCTGCTCTTCTGGGGCGTGAATCTGACACGCCAGGACATTGAACGTGGCGCCGAGCGTCTCGGCCTGTTGGAGGCGGCCTGATTGCCGCGTGCGACTTGGCGCAACGCAATCCTTCCCTAGCGGTCAAGGTCGCGATCTACGAAGCGATCGTACGGGGCGAGTCCGGCCGATCGGTGGCATCGCGTTACGACATTTCACATCCGACGGCCATCAAGTACGCCGAAGAGGCTGTTATTCATCTTCGCGGACTGGATGCCGTCACCGCGGACCCCGACTTGAGCCAGTTCCTTGCGTCGAACCTCAAGCTGCAGCTCTACACCGAGGACATCGACACCAAGAACCGTCTCCTGGCGCTGGTCCAACCGATGCTCGAAGAGGTAGGCGACCTCGTGCAGCCGGGAGAGAAGGGGCCCACCCTGACCGTCTCCGCTCGTGTGCCCGAGTCGGTCTTCTACCAGTTCAAGCGTTTGGCGGCCGAAGAAGGCGCCCGGCGCGGTGTCGAGGTGACGATCTCTAGCCTTCTCACCGAGGTGCTTTCCCAGTACGTCGAGACGGGGAAGGTTCCTGTCTCCCAGGCCAGCTTCAAGCAGTCCGACCTGATCATGGATGAGATCAGGGCGGTGCTTGCCAAGTACGGCATCACCCGCGAGTAGCTCGCCGCCGCGTCGCTCGCGCCGCGCTCCCACGCCGCCGTCCGCGCGTGCGCGCGCGCACCAAGATGGCACCCACGGGTTGCGCGCCCGCGTTGCGCATCTCCTCTCCGTAAGGCCGCGCATTTCGCATGGCCATCAACTGGAAGGAAGAAACGATGCAACAGGGAGCCAAGACGGTGTCCATGCGGCACCTCTACCTCTACACCCACCTGCTTCTCGACGAGGCGGGCCGCCAGGGCCGCAAGGTCCGGCTGGAGTGGGCCAACATCGAGACCGCGGCCATCGGCCCGGACCCGAAGAACCCCGCGGGTCTGCTGATGAAGCTGCCCCACATGGCTTCGGTCGGTACGGAAGGCGATGCAACGCTCCTGCGCGCGCTCGTCTCACACGAAGTGCTCTGCCACGGCCACCACACCGACTTCAGCGTCATGCCTGACAAGGGCATCGGCGGCGTACTGGAGAACGTGCTGGAGGATCCGCGCGGCGAGCTGCTCGCGCTGGCCCGGTATCCCGGGTCCAAGAAGGTGATCCGCGAGGGGATCGAGGTCCTGGTCGACCGCGGCGTGTTCGCCGGCCCCAAGGCCGACGAGCAACTGCACCCGGCCGAGATCCTCACGTCCTGGCTGGTGACCGAGCTGCGCTCGGAACTGCTTGGGCAATCCTGCTTGGAAGCGTTCTCGCGCGACTATCGAAAGCTGGCCATCCAGACTTTCGGCAGCCGCCTGACCGCCGCGGTGAAGTCCGAGGCCCTCAAGGCCACGGCTGCACCCACAACGGCAGATGTCCAGGTGCACTCGCGCAAGATCCTCGAGCTGCTGAAGATGGCCAAGGAGAACCCGCCGCCGCAACAGCAACCGCAAAGCGGCCAGTCCGGCCAGCCTGACAAGGCTGATGCAGGGCAGGGCGCAGGCAACTCGAGCGACCCTTCGCAGGGTGGCAACCCGGGCGACAAGCCTGGGAAGGCTGACGGCGCGCCCCAACCGGGCAAGAAGGGCAGGGCCGGGAAGGGCGACCAACCTGGCGATCAGCCCGGAGATCCTGCAAAGGGCGGGTTCGAGCCGAACCAGGGCGACCTGGCCAAGGCGATCGAGCAAGTCCTCAAGGCATCGAAGGAAGACGCCGGCACGTACGGCAAGGGCCTCGAAGACCACCTGGTCGAAGGCAGCGAAGCCATGGCGACTGGCGGCGGCATGAGCCACACCCACGAGATGGGAGTGGCATCCAGGCCGCAGCGCGACTCGGAAGAGAACCGCACTGCGATGCGCGCCGGCGCGCGGGCGATCACGGCCGCGCTGGGGCTCAAAATCGAGGAACTCCTCGAATCGCGAGCACTGGTGCACCGTCGCCGCTCGACCGAAGGCCGCATCCGGCCTGGCCGGGTCTGGCGCTTGGTGCAAGGCGACACGGAGATCTTCCAGAAGCGCAGCCTGCAGGAGGAGCTCGACACGTGCGTGATGGTCCTGGACGACGAGTCCGGATCGATGAACGAGCCGTTCGGCGACATGCGCCGCGAGGACGCTGCCTCACGCGTTTGCGTGGGCGCTGGCGAGGTGCTCAACAACGCCGAGGTGCCGTTTGCACTGGTGGGCTACAACACGTCGCTCCATCAGTACAAGGGCTTCGACGACAGCTGGGCTGAAACGCTCAAGGACTTCGGTCCCCACAGCGCGAGCAGCACCAACACGCACCTCGCGGTCGTTTGGGCACTTCGGGAGCTGATTAACCGCAAGGAGCGTCGCAAGATCCTGAAGGTCGTGACCGACGGAGATCCTGGCGATCAAACGGTGCTGGCCGCCGCGATCGAGGAGGCCAAGGCCTTCGGAGTCGAGGTTCGCTTCGTGCTCATCTCTTCGCGAGAAGAGTACAAGTACCGCAGCATGGGCGTCCCCTACGGCGTCGCCAACGACGCCCCGGAGCTCGCCAACGCGGTGTTCGCAAGCCTCGAGGCGGCATTCGCCTGAGAGCCATCAACCCCTACAAGACCACCCCTCACCGGGTGGTCTTTTTCTTTGTACGCGCGCAGGCGCCGCGCATGCACGTGCCCGTTTGACATCCCGGTGTACCAGGCGCACCCCCGTGCCTGGATCAACCAAGGAGTCTCTTCTGCCGATGAAACATCAAACTCACCTGACGGCCATGCCGCTCGGGCAGCTGGACATCTTCGCGATGCTCGATGCCGTCGATGCTCAGCCCGCCGCGGCGGCCAGGCCTGCGGCGTCGCCCCTGCCGGCCGGCGCCTACGTCATCCGCTCCGAAAGCGAGCGCGGCTACTGGTCCAACGAGATCGGCTGGGTCTACGACGTGGCCAGCGCCACGCCGTTCCTGCCGCGCCAGGCCTGTGGTGCAACGCTGGCGCAGTGGCGCGCGGACGGCAAGCCCATCACCAGTGCCTCCGGTCACTGGATGTGGATTGCACGATCCGGCGGCTTGTCCGGACACCGCGGCGCCGACTTCGACGGCCCGTTCCGCACCGAAGCCGACGCCCTGGAAGCCGCGATCGCAACCGTCGGCCTGGCCTCGCCGGGCATGACCCAACTGGACGCCGAGTACGTCCTGGCCAACAGCGCCACGGATTACCCGCTGGATGCTTGAACCCACGCAAGGCCCGCCGCACACCACGGCGGGCCTTTTCCTTTGCCTGGTGACGTAGGTCTTCGCGTGCTGCATCCCGACCTGCAAGGCGCAATGGTGCGCCAGCTCAACCGGAGACCCACATGAGCAACGAAACGGAAGTGAAGACGATGACCGCAGTGACCCCCAATGACATCACGCAGGTGCAGGTCGAGCACTGGGAGTCGCCGAAGTACGGTGGCGACAACGAGCGCGCCGGCGGCGAGCCGTTCACGATGGAGATGATCGACCACCGCGTGGTGAGCGGCCAGCTGCTGGTGAACCTCGCGCCCGTCGACGGAGACGTGGACGACATGCTGTCCGCAGCCTTCGAGGTGGCCTCGGCGCCGGGCAGCAACGATCCGGTGCAGGCAATCAGCCTCTACATGGACAGCGAACACGTCGCGCTGCGCCTGTACAAGCAAGGCAACCAGGTGCTGATCGTGCCCGGCAACGCCGAGGTCCAACTGCTTCCCACGCGTCTTCCCGACGGTGGCCACGGCTGGATACTG
This sequence comes from Methylibium petroleiphilum PM1, assembly GCF_000015725.1. Classification (NCBI taxonomy): domain Bacteria; kingdom Pseudomonadati; phylum Pseudomonadota; class Betaproteobacteria; order Burkholderiales; family Sphaerotilaceae; genus Methylibium; species Methylibium petroleiphilum. Next base: position 348,171 of record NC_008826.1, read on the forward strand.
CGCTAACCCGACGCCCGCCGCGCTCCACATGGACCGGCGGGCTTTTACTTTCGGGGCCCAGAAACCACAACGCCGGCGTGAGCCGGCGTCTGGTCGCAAGTGCCGGTAGCAAGCCGGCTTAATCCCAACAGGAGAAACATTGTTCGGGGAGGTCATCTCCCGTCCCAATGAGCGCTATTAGAGCACAGCGATCAGTCCAACGCAACCGTCTTATGTTCGCGTGTTAGGTTTGCAACGTCGCCCGCACTCTTGTGCGCGCGCGTGCTGCATCACCACACGTCAGGCTAGCCGCAAGCTGGCCATCCCATCGCCCTTTCGCGCACTCGAGTGTAGTGCCGCGAAAGCGGCCGCACAGGGTGGGTGAAGGGGTCTTTTCCTTCCTTTTTCTCACAGGAGAGATCCCCATGGAAATCGTCAAGAAGTCCGTCGCCGACGTGTTCGGCATCAACGACGCTGCGTTCGCGAAGACCGCGGTCAAGGTGTTCCCGTCCACCCCGGACACGCCGAAGTCGACCCCCGACTTCATCTTCGTGGCGGACACGCTGCGTCGCATGATGGTCTGGGCGGCATCGGTCTCGCTGCCGGCCGGTCACTTCGGCGCGCAGATGAAGCGCAACCTGATGGTCTACGGACCGACGGGCTGCGGCAAGACCAAGCTGATCCAGGAGTTCTGCGCCCGCACGGGCCGCTCGCTGTTCCGCTTCCAGTGCAACGAAGACACGGAGCCGTCGGCGCTGTTCGGTACCTGGAAGCTCTGCCGCCCCATCGTCAAGGAGGAGGTGGCGGAGGACGCAGGGATCATCGAGCGCGGCATCGCCGGCATCGCCAGGTCGATCGAGAAGCTGGCAGTCGCCATCAAGAAGTCGACGGGCGTCGGCCCCGAGATGACCTTCGTGGACGGCCCGGTCCTGCGCTGGGCACGCACACCGAACTCGGTGCTGCTGCTCGACGAGAAGGACCAGCTGCTGCCGTCGGTGGCCATGAGCCTGAACGGCGTGCTGGACGGCGACGACATCGTGGTGCCGGAAACCGGTGAGCGGATCACGCCGGCACCGGGCTGCCTCATCGCAGCGACCGGCAACACGAACGGCCGCGGCTCCGCAGGCGGAAACGGTGGAAGCGCAGCCCTCTACAAGGGGGTGAAGCGCCAGAACATCGCGACGCTGGACCGCTACTTCGTGATCGAGGCGCACTACCTGTCCGAGGCCGAGGAGAAGCAGCTGCTGATGAAGCAGGTGCGCATCCCCGAGGCGGCGGCAGAAGCGATGGCGAAGCTGGCTTCGTCGATCCGCAAGCGCTTCCTGGGCCTCAACGAGGATCCGGGCGGCGGCGCGGCGCCGATGGAGTTCACGATCACGACGCGCAACCTGCTGAACTGGGGCATGAGCTACTCGCTGCTGGCCAACACCGGCATGTCGTCGCAGCTCGCCTTCAAGGAGGGGCTGCGCATGACGCTGCTGGACTTCGGCTCCGCCGATGAACGCAAGGCGGTCGAAGACGCCTGGGACAACATCGTCGGCACGGCTGCGTGATGAGCGTCAAGCTGTTCGTACATCCGAACCCTGGGCAGTCCGTGCCCAAGGTCTGGGGGTATCGACCTGTCGGCGCGCACTTCGAAGTCTTCTGGGGCTCGGTCAACAAGACGTGGCAATCCAAGCCTCAGTCGCGTGACAAGGCCCTGAAGACAGAAGACGAGAAGGTGCGTGGCGGCTACGTCCTGGTGGGCAGCTTCTCCAGCTACGACAAGGCAAGGAGGGTGTGCGATTGCTGGCCCAACCGGCAGTCATACGCCTACGACCCGAAGGACAACGACGCACGCCTGGTGGCTCTGGCCTACCAGCAGCTGGGCTTCTCGCCGCAGCAAGTCGCCACCCCAAAGGCTCAGCCACCGGCACCCCCTGCCGCGAAGCCTGCCCCCAGGCGGAAAGCCGAGTTCTTCAAGCAGATCGATGCCCAGGTAAAGACTGGCGACGACGGCTTTGAACTCAGCTTCTAACCCCACGACCCCGGCACGCACTGCGCGCTGGGGTCTTCTTTTTTCTCCGCATCTCCCCTTACGCGTTCATGTTGGCGCGCGTATTGGTCCGCGTGAAGCATATCCAGGTACCAGAGCACGCCGGCTCTCGCAAAGCCGGGTCTTCCACATGTCGCAACCAACCAGGAGCGGCGCCATCGCAAGGCGCTGATTGACACCATGGGCACTCCCCAAGCTCTCGAATCCAACCTGAATCCTGTCGACCTTCGTTGTGGCCCCGCCGCAGCGAACGATCCCGACTTGCAGGCGTCCGAGTTCTTGGCGGGCGTCGATGCGGTCGAGCTCGAGGTCGAAGTGATCGAGTTGTGATCTTCCCCTCGCCACAGGCCCGCCGGTTCACCCCGGCGGGCTTTGTGCTTTCTGGGCGCGCCACATACGCGTCCACGTGCTGCATCTCCGATGGCAATTGCGCAACTGCGGCCCGCAAGCCGCTCAACCCTAGGAGATTCCACGTGGAAACCATGAATGTTCTGAATGAAATGGTGCTTGTCGACTTCATCGTCGGCGGAAGCACCGGAGAGAAGACCACCGCCGCGGACGACTTCATGCGTGAAGTCGGCAAGATGCTGCCCAAGGGCGCGTTCTCGTGGGTGTCGAAGTACCGCACCCTCGCCAAGCGCGAGATCCTGAAGGTCGGCGTGGCACGCCGCGTCAACAACCGCGTTCGCGGCTACTTCGTCGAGCTGAAGTCGGCGCCGGCGCTGACGGACAAGCTGAAGGTGATCAAGACCGACTTCCTCAAGGAGAAGGCCGAGTTCCTGCAGAAGCTGCCGACGATCGTCAACGACTGGGCCAGCCACCCGGACAACCAGGCGGCAACCAAGGGCGGCACGCTGCGCGCGGATCTGATCCGCTTGCACGCGCCCTCCGTGGCGGACCTGGACCGGGTTCTCTCGTTCGACGTTTCGGCCATCCAGCTGCAGCAGACGAGCTTCTTCGGCGAGGACGACGCCCTGAAGACCGAGGTCAACGGCCTGGTCGGACAGGCGGCGCTCGAGATCGCCGAGGACGTCAAGAAGTCCTGGAAGGGTCCGGCCGGCGGCCGCACGAGCTCGCGAGTGCTCGGCCTGGTCCGTCGCATCCGGAACAAGGCCAACGCCGTCGCGGTGCTGTCGCCCAAGTTCGAGAACCTGCGTCGCATGTGCGATGACGTGCTGCAAAGCGCGCCGGGCGAAGGCCTGATCGAGGGCATCGCCTTCCTGCAGGTCTCGGCTCTGCTGGGCTTCTGCACGGAACCGGAGAACATCCTCGCTGACCAGGCGATCGACTTCGACCCGCTCGACGTGGAAGCCCCGGCCGAAACTCAAGCGGCTGCTGCCGAAGCCGAAGCGGGCGTCGACACCCAGCAGCAGCTGGGCATCGAAACCGTGGAAGCCGAGGCGATCGTCGCCGCCGAAACCGCCGCCGTCGCGGAGGATCACGCCGCCAGCGAGGCAGCCGAAGAAACGACCGAATCGGTCCAGACCGACACGCCTGTGTTCGAGTTCTGACCCATGCAAAACGCCCGGATCCTCACGGATTCCGGGCGTTCTTCTTTGCCCTGCTCAGGGCGCGGGCCGGTGGGCTCCGCAGATCCTGCTCTGCCTTACTCGGCGATCTCGATCTTGGTCGCCTTGAGGAAGGAGCGGTGGCTGATCTGCTCGTACAGCGTGGCCAGCAGCACCTTGGTGCGATCCGGCATCTCGTCCCACTCCTTCTTGCTCGGTGCGAGGGCGAGCCACTTCGGATCGGTGCGCATGAATTCGATCATGCGCTCCAGATCGCCGGGCAGGTGCTTGTAGACGACGAAGTCGGCGCTGGTGAAGTGGTCGGCGAGCACGTAGACCTGGATCAGCGGGATCTCCAGGAACTCGGCCAGGCGCTGGAGCTTGTCCTTCGGCAGTGCGCTGATGCGCCGGTTGCCGTTGGTCATCGAGTTCCAGTAGATGGAGGTGATCCCCATCAGGTCGGCGACGTAGCGCTCGGGCAGGTCGCGGTCGAGCAGCGTCTTGCGAATCAGGTTGATCAGTCGCGTACCGACGATGGTGCGCGGGCCTTCCTCGGCCACGTCACCTTCCTCCGGAGCTTCGGCACGCGGCTTTGCGCGCGCGACGCGCGTCTTCTTGGCTGCCGGTTGTGCGGTCTTGGCCATGTGTCTCTCCGTGAGCTGCGCGCCTCGCTGGAATGCGTGGCTTCAGACGCGGCCCTTCAGTCCTAGTGATTCGGATACTAGCACCATATTGGGAAGTGTGCCAGTACCACGTTTCCGCCCCCCTTGCATCAGGTGTGGCTCGATGACCACGCGCCTGTTGCGTCCGCGCACTTCACGTAATGCGCCATGTTCGATTTCTGCACTGCTTGCGTTCTCTGTACGTGTTATGTATTATCCGCAAACGCTGACCCTTAAACGATCGCCCAGCGATCACAGACTGATTGAAGGAAATCTGACATGTTGACCATGGACGCCAAGCGCAACGCCGAGTCCTACGCCTACCCGAACGGCATGCTGAACACCGGCTGGATCGCCGGCGTGCTGCGTCTGCCGGACCCCGCCAACGGCATCTGCTACATCCAGCAGACCCGCAGCGAGAACCACATGCTGCCCATCCACTTCGACCCGAAGACGTCGCCGCTGCCGCGCGACCTGAAGGAGTGGGATCTGGTGATGGCCTACTGCCACGTTCACGGCGGCCGCGATGGCGACCAGCGCGTCGTCTCGCTCAAGAGCATCCGCTTCGAGGCGGCCAACGCTCTGCACATGGACAAGAAGTTCGCGACGGCGCTGCTGCAGAAGTGGGCGGTGCACGTGCACGAAGCGGCCAAGGACTCGGGCACGCCCGAAGCCATCCGCAAGCTGGGTGAGGCGCACGGCCAGCCCGACGCCGCGAGCCGCGTCGACTCGTTCGACTGGAAGGCGATGAAGATGAACCACAACGCCTCGAACCACGTTCGCCTGGCCGGCTTCATCGAGGCCAAATCGTTCGAGACGAACCGCGTCGGCCCGGACGGCAAGCAGATGAACGACCGCCTGGTCGTCCTGCTGCGCCAGACCGCCGATCCGGACCGCGCGATCGCCATCCGCTGGTACTCGCGCAATCTCAAGCCGCTGAGCGAGGCGCTGCAGCGCAAGATGCCGATCATCGTCACGGGCGAGTTCCGTCTCGACGTCAAGGCGATCGGTGCGCCGGACCCGGCCACCGGCATCGCGCCGGTGTCGAAGATCCCCTACATCCAGGCCAAGGACATCCCGCAGCCGGTCCTGCCGGGCTCGGACGCGATCCGCGTCGTCCCGCACTGGCTCAGCACGATGCTCAGCCGCGACGCCGAGCTGGCGCCGCAGGCGGCGGTCGGCGAGGCCCCGGCGGCGGCGCCGGTCGTGAACTCCGAGGCGGCCAAGATGTTCGCCGCGACGTTCGCCGCCGCCGAGAAGAAGGGTGATGCCAATGGCTGACATCTGCGACATGGCCGCCGACCGCATGGAGGTCGAGGCCGACTTCCAGGCGCGCATCGCGGCGCAGCGCGCGGCAACGCGCGAGCTCGAGCCGAACGGCTTCTGCCACAACCCGCTGTGCGGCCTGGATCTGTTCGAGGCCGACGGCAGCCCCTCGAGCGTCAGGCTGTTCTGCGACGCGCACTGCTCCGCGGAGTACGAGCGCGCCAAGCACACCAAGCGCCGGCCCTCCTGATCGCCGCGCCGGCGGCTGCCCAGCAGGCCGCCCTCTCGAGGGCGGCTTTCGTTTCCTTCTGACGACCGAGAAGCATCCCCTTCCGATGGGAAAACTCCTGATCATTGCCGAGAAGCCCTCTGTCGCTCGCGACATCGCTGTGGCCCTCGGCGGCTTTGCCAAGAACGATCGCTGGCTCGAGAGCAACGACGCGGTCGTGTCATCGGCTCTTGGCCACCTGGTCGAGATCTACGCGCCCGAGGCGGAGACGACCGGTCGTGACCTCTCCAGTCTGCCCGTGATCCCCGCTGCCTTCGCGCTGCGCGAGATCCCTGGGCGTGAAGACCAGTTCCGGCTGCTGAGCAAGCTGCTCAAGCGGCCCGACATCGACGCCATCGTCAACGCCTGCGACGCGGGGCGCGAGGGCGAGCTGATCTTCCGCCTGATCTATGAGCACGCGGGCTGCCGCAAACCGATCAAGAGGATGTGGCTGCAGTCGATGACCGCGGACGCGATCCGCGATGCCTTCCGCGGCATGCGGCCGGGGAAGGACTTCGACGCGTTGGCCGCAGCTGCGCGCAGCCGTAGCGAGGCCGACTGGATCGTTGGCATCAACGGCTCGCGCGGCATCACTCGCCTGCGCGAACGCCAGACTTCCGGGCCCGGGTCAATGAACGCCGGACGCGTGCAGACGCCCACGCTGGCGATCGTCGTGGACCTGGAGAACCGCCTGCGCAACTTCGTGGCGAAGGACTACTGGGAAGTGCATGGCACCTTCTCGGTGGCCGCCGGCACCTACATCGGCCGCTGGTTCGACCCGAACGCGAAGACCAACGGCTCGGACGATCCGCCGGAGCGGCTGTGGGACCGCGCGCGCGCACAGGCCATCGTGGCCAAGTGCGCCGGCCAGGACCCGAGCGACGTTCAGGAGGAATCGAAGCCCTCGCTGTCGCATCCGCCCAAGCTCTACGACCTGACCTCGCTGCAGCGCGAGGCGAACAAGCGCTTCGGTCTGTCTGCCAAGCGCACGCTTGACATCGCGCAGGCCCTGTACGAGAAGCACAAGGTCACCACCTACCCGCGGACGAACTCGTCGGCCTTGCCCGAGGACTACGTGCCCAAGGCGATCGGCACGATGCGCGACTTCGCCGGCACGCCCTTCGAGAAGCACGCCACGAAGGCGCTCGACCAGGGCTGGGTGCGGCCCGACAAGCGCATCTTCAACAACGCCAAGATCACTGACCACTTCGCGATCATCCCCACCGGCAAGAAGCCCGAAGGACTCAGCGCCGAGGAGGCCAAGGTCTACGAGATGGTGGCCAAGCGATTCATTGCCGCCTTCTACCCGCCGGCCGAGTACCGCGCCACGACGCGCATCACGACCGTGGCCAGCGAGCTGTTCAAGTCGACCGGCCGCGTACTGATCCACCAGGGCTGGCTCGAGGTCTACGGCGCCAGCCTGGACGATGACGACAAGACGCCGGCGCTGACCGAGTTCGTGCCGGGCGAGGCCGTCAAGACCGACAAGATCGAGCTCAAGACGCTCAAGACCAAGCCGCCGGTGCGCTTCACGGAAGCCACGCTGCTGGGCGCGATGGAGAACGCCGGCAAGCTGGTCGACGAGGACGACCTGCGCGACGCCATGAAGGAATGCGGCCTGGGCACGCCGGCCACGCGCGCGGCGATCATCGAAGGCCTGCTCGCCGACAAGGACGGCGCCGGACGCGCCAAGGAGCCCTACCTGACTCGGGAGGGCAAGCAGCTCGTCCCGTCGCAGAAGGGCATGGACCTGATCGCCTTCCTGAACGCCAACGGCGTGCAGTCTCTGACGTCGCCGAAGATGACCGGCGACTGGGAGCAGAAGCTGCTCAAGATGGAGCAGGGTGCCTATGCGCGCGACGCCTTCATGGCGGAGATCTCCACGCTGACCCGCGACCTGATCGACGTCGTGCGCAAACAGGCGGCGCTGGTCAAGCTGCCGACCACGAACACGCCGTGCCCCAAGTGCGGCGGCGCGCTCGGCGTCGGCCCCCGGGTCATCGAGTGCCAGGCCGCCTGCGGCTTCACGCTGTGGCGCACGATCGCAGACCGCGCGCTGTCGATGCCGGAGGTCGAGAAGCTGCTGGCCGAGCGCGAGCTGGGCCCTCTCGAGGGCTTCCTGAGCCGATCGAAGAAGCGCTTCACCGCTGGCCTGCGCATGAACGACGAGTTCAAGATCGAGTTCTCGTTCGACAACGCGGCCGTCACTACCGATGCCAGCGGGAACGAGGTGACATGCCCGAAGTGCAGCCAGAGCATGCGCCGCATCAGCGGCAAGAACGGCTACTTCTGGTCCTGCTCCGACCGCGAGTCCTGCAAGACGACCCTGGACGACGTCGACGGCAACCCGGCCGAGCCGCCGAAGACCAAGCCGTGCCCCAGCTGTCAGCGGCCCATGTTCCTGCGCAGCGGCGGCCGCGGGCCCTTCTGGGGCTGCAGCGGCTACCGCGACGGCGACTGCAAGACGATCGTTGAAGCGGAGGAGGGCGAGGTCGCGCCCCCGCCCCGCGGCGGCGGCAAGGCCAAGCCTGGCGCGAAGGCGCGCGGTAAGCCCGCCGGAGCCAAGACCACCGGAGCACGTCGCCCTGCGGCCGGCTCTTCCCCGAAGGGCCACTTCCTCTGATCGGTGGCCTGAAAGGACTTCCTCGTGCGAAAGAACAACCCCATCCTCAGCTCCGCCCTGATCGTCTTCTCGTTCTGGTGGTGCTTCTTCACGCTGCGCGACTTCAGCATGTCCCCGCTGGAGGTGATCCGCAACTGGGCCTACATCGGCTACTCGATGCGCTTGTGGATGATCGGCCTGGTCGCCGGCATCGGCGCCGGCGCGTGGTACATCTGGTTCAAGCGGACTAAGGTCGAAGAGGCTCTGAAGGGCGTGAAGGCGCGTGGGATGGTTTCGACGCTGGGCTCTGTGCCCTCGCCGTCGATTGCGCCACCGCGCGCGCCGAGCGCCAAGACGCGCCTGCCGTTGAATTCGCCGCTGGTGGTCCAGTGGATGAATCGTGCCAAGGAGGAGCATCCCGAGCACCTGGCGCTCTTCCTTGCTGTATGGGACGTCTATTCGATCCACAGAAGCTGGCCCGCAAGCCATCGCCCGGGCGGACACGGCGATCGTCGGCTTTGGCAGCACTGCCTCGGCGTAGTCGAGACCGCGCTCACGCTGGCGCCGAACTGGAAGTACGACGGCGTCTACGTGAAGTCGCGCGGCCGCAAGCCTCGCCGCATCATTTCGCCGAGCCGGCCTGATTTCGAGTTCGATCCCAATGACCCGTTGATCCCCATCCTGGCGCTGGCGCACGACATCGGCAAGCTGGAGGCCTACAAGCTGCAGCCGGACGGGTCCGTCGTCACTTCGGAAACGGGCTCAACGCAAGACCATGACGACATCGGTGTGCATCACGATGCCTTGGGCGCTCGCATCCTGGCCCGCCTGCCGGAGTTCTGGGGGCTGCCGGCCGCGGAGCGTCGCATCTTGAACTTGGTCATCGCACACTACCACCACCCGAGCGCGTTCCCAGTCGACAAGGACGGTCTCAGCGTCGACGACCGCACGACCGCGCTGCTCGAGTTCCTGATCCTGTCCGACAAGCGCACCGGAATGGAAGAGGCCGGCCTCACTCAGGACGACGTCGACAACGAGATCACGGAAGATGAGAGCGCCGATCTCTACCGAGCCTTCGTGGAGATCGTGACTGAGCATGGCCGCATCAACGGCATCCATGGCGACTCGAAGGCCGACAAGCACTTCATGATCGGCAGCAAGCACGACGGCCTCATCGTCGTTCAAGAGCTTCCGCTGCGCAATCTGCTGCTGGCCAAGCTCGGCCAGGCGATCGGCAACGGGGATGCGAAGTACCGCATCACTCGCAACCTACTGGCGATCCTCATCGAGAAAGGCTTGCTCTACACCAAGGACAAGGGCGCCGACCTCACACGCTACGCGCCGATGTGGGAGATCTCGCAGCGCCGCACGAAGGACGGCGGCTTCATCTGCACGTGGAAGCCGGTCATCATCTTCAAGCCCACGCCGACGACTCGCGAGCTCGACGTCCTGGTCTCCCTGCAGGAGAAGAAGGCGCGCCTGCGTATCGACAAGCCGCTCTTTACCCACAACCCCAACATTCGCGACCACCAGGCGCTCCGCGCAATGCTGCGCGCGACATGGGGTGACGAGGTGGCCGACTCCTACAAGTTCAACAAGGCAGGCCAGGAGGAAGAAGGTGCTGACTCGGCGGAGGCTCTGCCCGCGGCCGCGCCGGCGCCAGCCGCTCAGGCTCCCGAACCTCAGGCTGCGCCAACCGCTGCGGCGGTCGCTGCAACCGCAGCGCCGACGACCGTCGCTGTGCCACCGGCCGCTCCCGTCCCTGCCGCGGCACCGCAGCCCGCGGAGCCCGCGCTTGCGCCCGCGCCCGCGCCCGAAGCCGATCCATCGAGCGCGGTTGCCGATACGTCTCCGCCCTTCGATGTTGATGCCAGCGATCTGCCGACGGCAACAGGGGAGCCCGACGTCCTGGAAGCCGAGGGCAGCGATGATGTTCGTCAAGCCGCTGACGACGCTGTCGGCTCGGCGGATGATCTCTTCGACGGATTCGGCGCTGAAGCCGCTGAACTTGCTCCCGCCGTTGCTCCGCCTCCTGCTGTCCCGTCGCGCGACCTGGGCATGAGCCCGCGCGACGCACAGATGCTGGCCAGCCTACGCGGCGCCGAATCCCCAACCTCGCTCGTGCCGGCTGTCGAAGGTGTCGCAATCCGCGACGAAGATGCTCAGCGCGGCCGCGACCTGGGGCGCAGCGCGAAGGACAAGGACGCCCTGAAGCTGCTGCGCAGCGGGGCTACCGGTGCCGCGGCAATCGCGCCACCACCTCGCAAGGGCAGGGGCGCCGACATGCCCACGCTCGCGCAGCTGCAAGCGATGGTGGCCTCCGGCCGCATCCCGGTCGCAGGTGTTCACGAGGGGCACCACATGATCCTCCGCCGCGACCTGGAGCGCGCAGTTCCCCAGAAGGGCATCTTCGGCCACCTGAAAGACACGCTGCAGCTTCCGGTGCACAGCTCCGGCGACACGGGCGTTGACTTCATCGGCATCCCCGTGGTGTCCGCACCAGCTGGGGCCTGATCGTGGCGCAGCTCATTCGCGCTACCAGCCCCAAGACCCAGATGCCCGAGATCGCGGCCTGGATCGAGGAGCTGCGCGCGAGCCTGGGCGCCGAGATGATCGACAAGGCGATGCGCAATGGCCTGAAGAACGGCGGCTTTTGGGCGATCGAAGATGGCTTCGTTGTCGGCCAGCCCCCACCGGACGCCATCCGACGCGCCCAGGAAGATCTCGACATGCGTGAGCGCGCCGATCGCGACGCTGCTTAGCTCCTTGCGCCGCCGAAACGCCAACGCCCCTCAAGGCGGAAGCATCTCGTAGGTTCCATCCGGCGCCTGGGCGCCAGGCTGCGGTCTGTCCGCTCTTGGATTTGCCTCGCCGCCCGTGTGCGCCGGGCGCTCAGAGGTGTGTAGCACCCAGGTTTGCGCCTGGTCGCGCCGCGTCAGTTCGTCGCGCTCGATGCCGTTGAGGATGAGTCGATCGACGTCGGCGTAGATGAGCTGCGCCTCGATGAGCCTGGGGAACACGTCGTGCCCGCGCTGGGTGAAGAACCTGGCCACCCGGACGGTTCTGCCGAGCCAGTCGTCGCGTTCCTCGCGCAGCTCCATCTGCCCTTCGGCCCAGGAAAGGGCGTGCAGTTGCCACCGCGGTATCGGCTTCCCTTCTCGCCGCGCTCGATAGGCCCAAAAGCGAAGCATGGACGAAGGGTTGGCTGATTGAGCGCTGAAGCTGTACGGATTCACAGTATGCGCCAGCGATGGTGCGCGCGAAGGCCCGGCAGGACTCGGCAATATAAGCAAGGCGATCCCTCGCCAACCATCAAAACGGCTGCCCAGAACAGGGCGACGCTTTGCTTATACTGGCGACTCTGTCGAAGGAGGGGCCTCGTGTCCACGAGCTCGAGCCGCCAACAACAACAAGGTGGTGATGAAGTCGACGGCTCCGTCCCGCCCAGGCCGGGCCAAGCTGACCTCGCCGAGCAGCGGTCACTCTGGCTGCTGCACCCCCGCGACGCGGCGCTCCAGTGGCTCAAGACTCGACCGGGGCGGGCGCTCAGATCGCACTCGCTTGACCAATACGCTGCGATGCTGGCCGCCGCGCCGGCCTGGTGGTCGAGCCCGCGTGACGGGGCAGGGCGGACAGGTCGATCCACCGCGACCCTGCTGAACGCCGACGCCATCGACATCAACGACTTCCTCGCGAGCCGCGGGCGGCGCAAAGAAGACGAGACGCTGAAGGCATCGCTCAACACCCACCGGCGCTACCTGGTCCTGCTTGACTCGCTGTTCGACCACCTGGTCGAGATCGGGCTGCGCCGCGACAACCCGGCCAAGGACCTGCTGAAGAACCCCGACCTCGCAAACCCCGCGCGTGGCACGCCTATGTTCCTGCCGGCCTGGCGCGCCGAGGAGTACATCGCCGCCGTTCGCGCCGAGCCGGTCGAGACTTGGCGCCAGCGCCGCGACCGCGCGCTTCGCCTGATCTTTCTGGCCACCGGGATCACGCTCGAGGAGGCGCGCTCCCTACGCGCGATCGATGTCTACTTCGGCCGGCCTGACGCACCCGCTGGAGATCGCAGCGATGCCCCCAGGCTCAGCATCGCCGCCCACGGCAGCGTCGCCGCGCGCTCCGTCCCCATGCCCAGCTGGTTCGTCGACGATCTGCGCGCCTGGCTGAAGGACCGCGACGATCTCGTGATCGACCGCCAGGGCGGCGCGGACGAGGTCGAGCGGCAGCGAGCTCGCTTCCAAGCGCAGCCGGTCTTCTTCTCGACGCAACAAGACGATGGCGATCTGCGGCCGCTCACCGACGTCGAGATCTACGAGATCGTGACCGTCACCCTGCGTGCTGTTGGCCACAACGTTGCTCGCATGGGCCCGCACACCCTGCGCAACACGTTCGCGATCCGCCAGATGGACCACGGCGTGAAGGATGAGACCATCCGGCGCTGGATGGGCCTGCGCACCAACTTCACGCTCGACTCGCTGCGCAAGCAGGTGCCTCTGGCCGCTGGCGAGACCGTGTATTGACGGCCGCCCGGCGCCCTTACACAGGCGCGTAAGGCGCCGCGCGCCGCGGATAAGCCTTTGCACCGCGCCCTCAGCAGCACGCTAAGTCGTTGATCCGTAGCGACTTTCAGCGCGCCTCGAAAAAAAGTCGGATTCCACTGTTGCGGTTCTAGATTCTTTGTGTATGATTGCGACGTGTTGTGCTTCAGATCGAAGCCAACCAAACCAACCCAACCCTCCATCAAAGGAAATCTCTCCCATGAAGATCAAGTTCCAGCCCCGCAAGCAAGGTGGCTTCATCAACGGCATGCTGATGATCGGCATCGCGCTGCTGGCCGTCGTGGTCGGCGCCATCGCCATGGCCAGCTCGGGTGCGAACACCGACATCTCGACCCAGAAGACCAAGACGACCGCCTCGGTCGGCCTGAAGCGCATGGCCGACGCCGTCGAAGCGTTCCAGATCTCGGCCGCCGACGTGGGCATCGCCGCCGCCGAAGCCGCCGTGGTCGTGCCGGCCATGCCGAAGGGCTTCCAGTCGTCGACCACCGACCCGGTCATCTACGCCGCGAAGCACTTCGAGGTGCCGAACGTCGACGCCGACGTGTGCGCCGCGGTCAACAAGACGCTGGGCGTCGACGCCGCTCCGGCCACGGTCGCCGCCCTGGGCACCGCGAAGGAAGCGTGCACCGGCGACAACGTCTACGTGCGCGTCGTCCGCGACTAAGCACCGCTGGCCTCGCTGGGCTCTCCGTGAGTCCAGCGAATCTCTTCCCTGGTGGCGCGTCGAGGCTCTGACTTCGCCGCGCCACTCTCACGTCTGAACGCCAACATAACTCTTACCATGAAGACTCAACGCGGTTTCGTCAACGGGATGCTGATGATCGGCATCGCCCTCATCGCGCTGATCGCCGGCGCGGTTGTGCTTGCCACCCGTGGCGAAGTGCGCGACGTCGAGGCGGAAAAGGCCAAGGCCGCCGCTTCGGTGGTGGTCAAACGTGTCGTCGATCTGATCGAGGACCATCGAATCAAGGTCGCCAACGGCGACACCAAAATGGGCCAGGGTTTCCTGAGCTCTGTCGAGAACGACATCCCGCTGTGGCCGAAGGAAGTCTTCGCTGGCGCCCGCGGCGCCGTGAACGAGGGCACCGTGACCTACGTCACCGGCGTCAACGAAGAGTTCTGCCAGACCCTCAACGACACGATGCAGGTCAGCGGCATCCCGACGCCCGAAGGGGCGCCGATCGATCGCATCTCTTGCGTCGCCGTGGATGACGGCGCGTAAAGCAAACAACCGAACGGTCAACACCCCATGCGAACCAAACCCCGTCGCGCCGCGTTCCTGCTGGCGCCCCTGACGCTTGCGCTGCTGTCCGGCTGCGCCAGCATCCTCCCCGGTCGTTCGACCGATTTCCCCGCTGACAAGCCTGTCGCAGGCCCGAACATTCCTTCCAGCGTTGCGGCGCAGGATCTTGTCGAGCTCCCAGTCCAGTCGGCCACCCTCGACATGCAGCCCGCCGAGCCGGACGACGCGCTCCCGAACACCCAGGTTCCACCCATCAGCGTGACCGGCGTCGGCTACATCGAGGCGCTGCGCCTTCTCCTGGAAGGCTCGTCCTACTCCCTGGCGGTCGCTGGCGATGTCCGCGCCTTCGAGGGCGTATCCGCCGGCTCGCTGCGCACACCTGCCGGCCCGTTGCGCGACGTCGTCGAGCAGCTCTCCAGGGGCGGCGGCTTCTTCCTCTCGGTGCGGGGCAACAAGGTAACCGCCTCCGCGACGAAGCGCTTCGTCATCGAGGTACCGAACCTGATGGACCAACCTGCGGCCGCCAACCTGCTGGCCTCGCTGCGCCGGCTCGGCGCGCGCGACGCCTATCTGGACGCGATCGGCAACACCATCACCTTCGAGGCATCGCGCTCCAGCTGGCAAGCCATCGACGGCTACCTGGCGCACATGCGTCGCTCCAAGCCCATGCTGGTCTACGAGGTGGAGGTCTACCAGGTCGAACTGACGGACACCACCAACAACGGCATCGGCTTCACCTCGCTGGCCAAGAACCTCGCTGGCGATCCGAACAACTGGTCCGTCGCGCGCGGCGGCACGGGAATCGGCTCGGCCTCGTTCGCGTTCGTCGGCAAGAACGTCACGATGGCGGCCGTCGTCGATCTGCTGCAGACGCAGGGCACCGTCTCGTCGTTGTCGCGCCCGCGCGTCGCGATGCTCTCCGGTTCGTCTTCGAAGTTCCGCGTTGGCCAGACGACGAAGTACGTCGCGAAGATCTCGCAGCAGAACACCGGCTCAGGCTCTGCGTCGACCACGACCACCTCGAGCGCCGACACCGACGAACTCAAGACCGGCTTCGAGCTCCAGATGAAGGGCGGGTACCAGGAGGGCTCGGTCTTCACCAACCTGAAGCTGACGATCTCCGAGCTGATCCGCTTCAACGACTTCGAGGCCTTCGGCACCAAGCTGCGTCTTCCCGACACCACCGAGCGCGAGATCGAGACGCTGGTTCGCGCGCGCCCGGGTGACCTCATCCTGCTCGGTGGCCTCGGCTCGACCAAGCAGAACGCCGGCCACGAGGCGGGCATCACCGGTGTCAACAAGAGCACCACCGCTTCGCGCTCCGAGATCGTCGTCGCGATGCGCCCGCGCGTCATCAGCTTCACGGCGGCCAAGGAAGCCCAGCAATGAACAGCCTGCACATGAAGACCTTGGCCGTCGCCCTGATGGCCGTCACCTATGCCTGCGGCGCGGCCGCGGCCGACCCCAAGAACCCGCTCGTGCGTCCGATCAAGGTCGCCCCGACCAAGGTGGACAGCGGCGGTCCCGCCGGCGCGCCTTCGGGCCTGCCTCCGCCGCCCAGCGCGTCGCCGGCACTGAACGCGGCGCTGCCGGGCGACGGCGCAAACCCGGTCGAGCGTGTTGCAGAACACCTCTCGCCGATGCGCGTCGTGGTCACCGTCGGTGATCGCGCGATCCTGCGCGGCGCGCTCGGCAAGACGGGCAACCTGGCCCTGACCTCCAGCGATGGCGCGTCGAAGTTGCCAGCCGGCGCTGTTGCGCCTGGCGCTCCGGCCCCCGCCAGTCAGCTCGACCCCAGCAAGCCGTCGCCAGACCGCTCGGTCACCGTCGTCAACGGTGAGGTGTTCCAGTTGGCCGATGGCGTGTGGATTCGTCCGGTCGTTTCTGGCTCGAGCGTGAAGCTGTTCTACCAGGCATCCGCCAAGGACAAGGGCTCCGAGGCGCTGGTCTACTCGTCCTCCGTCGAGATCGCCAGCGCGATCGCTGCCCCGCTCCCGGACACCAAGCCGGAGGAGGATGAGAAGAAGAAGGCGACCGCCAAATGAGCGTGCTCTCCATCCGAGACATCGAGGGCTCGCTGGATCAGCGGCTGGTCGAGGCCGCGCTTCGCGAGAAGAACGCCGTCACCGACCAGCAACTTGCCGTCGCGCTCGCCAAGCAGCGCGCACTGGCGGAAACCGGCGAACGCGCCGGGCTGTGCGAGATCCTGGTACGCGATCGTTTCCTCAGCCGGCCCGCCGCGCTCGAGTTCGTCCAAGGCCTGGCCAACGCCGAGATCGATGCGGCGGACGAGATCCTGACCGACGAGATCTGCGACCGCTACGCCGTGCGGCCGCTGCAGGTGGTGGGTGGCGTGCTTCACCTGGCGGCCGTCAAGCCGCTGCTGCCGGCCCAGCTCGACGTCATCCGCGCGACCGCCAAGGTGCGCCTGAATGACATCAAGGTGGTTCCCGTCGCCCGACTTGATCACCAGGCGCACCGTCGGCGCGTCGCCGCGACCGGCGTGACGCTGCCCGAGGCGCTCGCGCGCCTCAAGCGGGAGGAGGTGAGCAGCGAAGGCCTGCGTGCCGTGATCGACGCGCTCTTGACGGAGGCATCCCTCCAGCGCGCCAGCGACATCCACATCGACTGCCAGCCCGACCCCAACTCGTGGATCAGCTTCCGCGTCGACGGAAAGCTGCGCCAGTACGCCCCGGTTCCAGAGCGCGTGATGGCGGCGATCTTCACCCGACTGAAGACGCTCGGCGGCATGGATGCCAGCGACAAGCTGCGCCCGCAGGACGGCCGCATCACCCACATCCACAAGGGTCGCCAGATCGACCTTCGCATGGCTTCACAGCCTATCATCGGCGGCGAGACGATCACCCTGCGGCTGCTCGACCCCGACTCGCTGCCTTCGATCTCGCAGCTGTTCGCCGGCCAACCCGAGATGGCCGAGTTCTTCACCGGCCTGGCCCGGTTCAACGGCAAGAACGGCGGCCTGGTGCTGATCTCCGGCCCGACCGGCTCGGGCAAGACCGCAACGCTTTACACGCTGCTGCAGCGCTTCGAGCGCGATCGCTTCAATGTGATCACGGTCGAGGACCCGGTGGAGTACACCGTGTCCTTCGCGCGGCAGATCCAACTGAACCAGATCCTGAAGCAGCGGGCCGTCGACATCGAGAGCTCGCTGCTGCGGCACGACCCGGACGTCATCGTGTTCGGCGAGGTGCGCAACTACGACATGGCGCTGGCCGTGCTGAAGCTCGCCGAGTCCGGGCACATGGTCCTCGCGACCATCCACGCCGGCAGCGCGATGCAGACCTACGAGCGCTTCCTGTCGTTCTTCCCACAGGAAGCCAAGGGCGACGCAGCCTACATCCTCGGCCACTATCTGCGCACGATCATCAACCAGCGTCTGGTGCCTCGCCTGTGCAAGTGCGCCGAGCCGGTCGCGCCGGGGGCTTCCGAGAAGGTGGCTGTGGGCTGCCCCGCGTGCGATCACACCGGCTACATCGGCCGCGTCGTCGCGCACGACTCGGTTCTCCTGCCAAGCGACGAGGCGCGCCGCGCACCGATCGCCAAGGCCATCGCGGATGCCGGCTCCCGCCTCGACGGCGCACTCAGCTGCGACGGCGCACGCCACATCTCGCGTAGCGAGGTGCTGTCATCGCTGCTCAAGGCTGGCGCGATTGACGAAGCGACACTGCGTCGCGTGATGGAGGGCTGAGATGGAAGCAATCGCGGACTACACCGTCGTCTACCTGCTCCCTTCGGCCGAAGGGCCGACCGCGTCGCCGGAACCCGCGTCTCCTGGCATGTACCGTCACGAGAGCAAGTTCCGCGCGCGCGGCGAAGACGACATCGTGCGCCAGGTCGTGTTGAAGGGCGGCACGGTGATCTCGATGACGCGCGACCGGCCGGTCAACAGCTGGATGCATTCGGTTCCCAAGGAGTACAAGCGCCAGCTGCTGCAGGCAACCACCTTCAGCTGCCGTGGCGGCATGTCGCCTGGGCGCGCGCTCCAGTCGGTCATCGAAAACGAGACCGGGCCGCTGCGTGCCCGCCTCGAGCCGGCGCTGTCGATCCTCACCTCGGGCGGCTCCTGCTACGAGGCTATCAAGGCGATCGATCTGTACGACGAGACGACGCTGGCGATCATCGAATCCGGGGAGCTCACCGGCACGATCGTCGACGCCCTGGAGACGGCCGCCAAGCACCAGGACGGTCGAGCAGCCGAGCAGAAGATCATGTTCGGCGCCGTCACCTGGACGCTGATGGACATCCTGTTCTCCATCAGCGGCATCGCCGGCAACATCTGGGGGATGCTCCCGCAGGCCGAGTCGTCGATGCAGAACGTCGGCCCCGAGGCTGCCGAACGCGTCGAGCGGGCCATCCACATGGCCTACGTCATCAACTGGGCGCTGCTGTTCGGCACCTTCCTGATGCTCGGCCTGTTCGCCTATTGCGCGCTCGGCGTGATGAGCAAGAACTCCAAGTGGCGCTCCGGCGCGGACAAGGCGTTGCAGAAGATCCCGTTCTTCAACGCCGCGGTGCTGGAATCCGCCATCGCTTCCTCTTGCACGGTGGCCAACTCGCTCGTGAAGGGCGGCGTGTCGCTGATCACGGTCTCCGACATCGCCTCGCGCTCGACTCGGAACTGGCAGGTTCGCCTGTTCTGGGATGGCGTGATGCGCAAGCTGAACCAGGGCGAGACGATCGCGCGCTGCTTCGCGACGACGACGCTGTTCACCAATGCAGAGCGGCTGCTGCTGGTCTCGCACACCAGCCGCGAGCAGCTCGCCGACACGTTCGGCCAGGTCGCGGCGCAGCGTCGACTTCGCGCCGAGGCTGCGGCGAAGAAGTTCAGCGCCTTCGCATTCTTCGGCTCGCTGATCTACTCGTCGCTCGCCGTGTGCGTGACGCTATGGGTCAGCTACCTGCAGTATTCGGCCATGATGGCCAGCAACAACTCGCTCGGATGATCGACCGCGCTGCTGGTGCCGCACTTCGAGGCATCCGCACTGGCAGCGCGCCCGCGTACACGTTCACTCGCTCAATCCGCCTTGCTCGTATGTGTACGTGTGATGTATCATTCAGTGTCTAACTAGGATCACGAGACCCATGTCTTCGCTTTCGTTCGAGTCCCTGTACGGGTCAATGATCGCCGGTTCGGTGCCTGTGCACGCCGGAGATGTGGAGCAGAGCGTGGCCTACGCGGCCGCGGACGCTCTCGACACCCGCGCGGTGCACTACCACTACTTTCGCGCCAAGGATGCGCCGAAGGCCTACTACTTCGCCGTGCCGTCGAAGGCGCTCGCGTCGCACTCCGACGCACGCACCCCCCTGACGGCCGCGATCCCGGGGTCTCCGGAACATCTTGGCGACGGCGCCTACCTGATCGCTGACGGCAGCTTGGCCGCGGTGGCGATCAGCGTCGACGGCGACCTGCGGCTGCTGATGAACACCCGAGACGTCATCGAGCGCCACCTGACCGAGATCGGTGTGCCGGTTCACGACGTCAGCCACGCCGTTGGTGGCGAGCTGAGCTCGAGCCTCTCACGCGGCCGCCGCGCCTCCGACAAGCTGGCCGGCATCGCCTCGAAGGCCTCCATCTTCACGCTTGGCGTCACCGTGTTCGCCGCCTTCCTTCTCAGCCTCGCGAACGGCTACCTCAATGCGAAGGTCCAGGACGGCTACCGCGAGCGCTCGCAAGCGCTGGCCAAGGTGGTCGAGGAGCTGAACTTCAGCTCGCCCCTGAGCCAGCAGGTCTACCGGCTGCACAGCCTTGCCGCCGTCGCCATCCAGGGCAAGGGCTGGGTCGAGAAGTTCGAGTACCGGGGAGGTGTCACGTCCTACGAGCTGGGCGTCCAGCCTTCGGCCCGAGATGAGGCTATGAAACGCCTTGGAGTCGGCCATCAGGCCGAGGAGCGCGGCGACTTCGTGGTGATCTCGTACAGCGACAGCAAGCCGGCGGCCCCGGCCGTCGCGAAGGCCGCCAGCGCCGCCGAGCCGGCCGCTTCCACCCCGGCCGGCCGTTCCACCAAGGTCGCCCAGCTGACCGCTCAGAAGGAGAAGTCCAAGTGAAGCTGTCCTCGCGAAAGATCGCCGACATGAAGTCGACGTTCCTCCACTACCCGGCTGTTGCCATCGTGCTGATCGCGGCCGCTCTGGCGAGTTCGGCTTTCGCTGCCTTCGCAGGGAAGGAGTTCGCTCATTCTCTGCGCACCCACAACCTGATGTCGCCCGATGCCAAGAAGGGCCTGATCAAGCTGACGAAGCAACCGGTGCCGCCGGCCGACGTGGCCTCCCTCGTGTCCGTCCTGAAGGAGAACCATCCCTCACTGGACATCGCGAGCTCGGCCGCTCCCGGCAGCCTGGTGATCACCGCCGGATCGGCAGACGACTACCGCGAGTGGATCACCGCTCTCGGAACGATCCAGGGTGCCGGCAAGGCGGGCTCGGTCTGGATGGCGACCGAGCTGTGCGTCGGCTCCTGCGGTGGGCAGGCCATGCGTGCCGAGATCCAGGGCATCTCGCAGTCCGTCAGCAAGGGGAGCTGAGCGTGACTCAGCGCAGAAGCAGCGGGTTCGTTCTCGGCCTTCTTGTCGCAGCACTTGCTGTGGCATCGATCGCGGCCTTGGCGCTCACGGCGAAGCGGTTCGAAGACCAGACGCAGCGCGCCTGGATGAAGAATACCGCCGACCTGCTGGCATCCCAGGCATCTACGATCGAGCGAGCAATTCTCCGGTGCGGCGAGGCATATCCCTCCGGCCTCAACAACGATCCCGCCGCGCCTGCTTCCACCAAGATGTTCCCAGCCAGTAGCGGGACGCTTGCCGGTGTACGGTGCCCAGGCGCTGCCGAGCAGGCTGCGCAGATTTTTTCCGGCCGAGATGGTGCATTCGTCTATCAGCTGCCGGGCGTCGACTTTGGCCCTTGGACTTTCTCGAACACGTCAGCTGGACTCATTGCCTCGATCGAGGCGAAATCACAGCGAGCGATAGACGCAACCCGCGCGGCTGCGCGGCAGTCTGAAGCAGACCTCCGTTTCGACGGCCATATGGCCCAAGTTGTGATTACCCCGGCGGCGGCGCCCGGTACCGGTTCAGGCGACGGTACCTCGGGCGCGCCACCAGCCACACAGCCACCCCCGGCCTCTGGTGGCGCTATCGAGTGTGGCTCGAAGCCGAAGCAGACCAAGCCGCCAATGGATCACGGCAAGTACGCCGAGCTTGTGCACCAATGGAATGAGTGCAAGAAAGCCAGCAAGGATCGATGAAGCACTTCAAACCGATTCGACGCGGAGTCCGGCTCGACAGCCAGGACGGCTTCGTGGCCGCCTATCTCCTCTTCGCGATCGCCCTGTTTTCGTTGGTAGCGTGGGCTGCGTCGCAAATGATCGACGCCAACTCGCAGCTGCGCTGGATCAGCACGACGGCCGACTCGATCTACGAGCAGGCGCAGCTGACGCGCAAAGTCGTGATCGATTGCGGCACAACCTACCCCGCCGGCGTGAACGGCGATGCGCAGTCGCTCTCGTACTACAAGAAGTACCCGGGCGGCAACGCGAGCCTCAGCTCGATCCAGTGCCCCGGCGCGCCGGCGGGCCAGCAGAGTCTGCTGTCCGGCCGCGACGGCGTGTTTCTCGGCAAGCTCTCTCCCGACTTCACGGCCTGGTCCTACTCGAACAATTCCGCGGGCATCACGATCTCGCTGCGCGCCACTTCGTCACGCGGCGTCGAAGCACTTGCGAGGGTCTCCAGGCGGATCGGCTCTACCGAATCCATTCTCTCCGGTGATCAGCTGACATTCATCGTGGCCGCGCCATAGCGCCCTCGACCATGCGGCAGGAGGCCCGCTGGTGGGAAGTCCCCAGCGGGCTTTATCCTTGGTGCCCCAAAGTTGAGCACGGGAAAAAGATGGCCACCAAGACGTACTCAAAACTGATGAGGCAGATTGCCAAGCTGCAGCAGGAAGCGGAGGCAATCCGGCAGCGCGAGATTCAGGGTGTTGTCGCCCGAATTCGCGAGGCAATAGAGCACTACCAATTGACCGCCTCCGATCTCGGCTTTGGAGGCCCCAAACGCGGGCGTGGCGCTGCTCGCAGCAAGGTGCCCGTCAAAGGTAAGGCCAAGCCCGCGGTTGGACGCGTTCGATTCCGTGACGCCAACGGCAACTCCTGGACCGGCCACGGCCGGCGTCCCAAGTGGTTCGTCGACGCGATCGCTGCCGGTGCGACGCCCGAATCACTCTCGGTGAAGTAACTCCAACCTGGCTCTGCCATGGCGTAGCCATAGCGCACGTATGGCGACGCCAGGCACCCCTGGAATGGCCGGTGTTCGCTTCCGAACCTGTAACAAGCGCCCCTTCTCACGTTACAAACTACGGCCGACAATGCCTGCGTTTTCGTTCCCGCAGAGGAGCGCATGAATGCATTTGTCCACCTGATAGGCCTTGATCCTCTGGACGAGGCGGCCACCGACCCCTCTACGCTTGACGAAGCCGTGCGCGACCGGATGTTCCGGTTCGGCGCTTTCTCGCTCTCCGTCGTCGTTCTGATCTACGTCGCGATCCACATCATCGACGCCCGCTGGCGCGCACTCGGTGCCGATGCGCTCCTCCTGACCGCGATCTTCCTTTGTGCGGTGTACGACAGGCTCACGCGAAACCACTTCATCGCGCTGAACGCCATGAACCTGAGCCTGTTCGTGATCGTGTGCTACCAGGGCTACCTTCAGGGCCTGTTGAACACGTCGGCGTTTTGGTGGCTCTCGGTGCTTCCGTTCATTGCGATCGTCTCGGGCGCGCGCGTGCTGGCCGCGGTCCAACTGACCGCGTTCGTCGCGCTGGCTGGGGTCCCCTTGTTTTCGGTGCCAAAAGTGACGGTACGCCTCTGCCCGTAGAGCCAGCATTGGCGCGGGGTTCGCTTTCAGACCGCGCGCAAGTGCTTGTCAGGCAATGAGTTCCTGTTGGTCCTCCGATCGGCCGCTGAAGGCCTGTTTGTGGGGTCGATCTCAGCCAGCAGCACCTGTTTTCACTGCAGTTTGTGACGGCAGGATCTGGCCCGCGTAGCGCTCCAGCGGGAAGCGGAAGACTCCCCGCAGGTTGATGCCTTCAAGGCGCGTGGGCGCAATGCGC
Source organism: Methylibium petroleiphilum PM1 (assembly GCF_000015725.1). Classification (NCBI taxonomy): domain Bacteria; kingdom Pseudomonadati; phylum Pseudomonadota; class Betaproteobacteria; order Burkholderiales; family Sphaerotilaceae; genus Methylibium; species Methylibium petroleiphilum. Next base: position 371,416 of record NC_008826.1, read on the forward strand.
CCGGTCAGCTCGGCCGGCACGATCTGCCGCCTATTGGCCCACCGGTCCAGCACTACCTGCATCTGCGCCGTGTTCCATGCCATCACGATGTTGGCCAGCAGGCTCAGCGCATCGGCCACCGCTTGCATTTCGTCGGCTCTCCGTGCCTGCGCTGGCCCCACACGGCCGGTGTAGATCGCCCGCTTCAGCGCATTGACCGCCTCGCCGCGGTTGAGGACCCGTCGCAGCTCGCGGCGGAACGCCTCGTTGACGAAGTAGTCGGCCAGGAACGCCGTGCGCAGCAGCTTGCCCAACTGGACGCCGGCGTCGTAGATCGGGTCGCCTCGGGCGGCCGAGCCGAACCTGGCCAACGCCGTGACCGCGCTGGCGTGGCCCGTGATCACCGAGGCTGCCAGATGCACCAGACTGTCCCAGTGGGTCTCTATCAGGGCCGTATCGATGGTGGCCTCGCACACGGCAGCGATCTCCTCGGGCACCTTCATGCCGCGCGGCACGAACAGGTGCCGCTGATTGAGCTCCCTGAGCCTGGGACACAGATCGAAGCCCAGCAGCCGAGCCAGGCCCATGGCGAAGTCGGTGTAGCCGTGCGTGTCCACAGCCAGTTGCGTGGTCTCGACCTTCTCCTGCCGCACCACGCCCTCGATGGCCGCGCCAGCCTGACGCTCGTTGAGCACGATGGGCTGGGCATGGAAGATCCCCCAGCGGTCCTTGACGTGGCTGTAGATGCCGATCGAGGCCGTCTGCCGCCTGGGGTCCTGCCGTGCCTGCCAGACCCGGCGGCTGGTCTCCAGGCTCATCATGTCTGACGAAGCCAGATCCGCTCGGCCCCAGGTGGCGGCGATCGGTTGGCGTTGCATGTGCTCCAGCACCGCCTGGCAGGCCAGCGCCAGGCGCCGCTCGTCACCGGCCCAGCGCATAGCCTGGCGAATACTGGTGGCCGACAGCTGCGGGATCATCCGTGCGCACTCGGCCGCAGTCAGGCTGGTGCCGTGGGCCAGGATGCCGGCGTAGACCATCAGCAGTTCCTGGCCAGATCGCGGCTCGCGTGCGAGCATGATCCAGCTGAAGCGCACCTGGGCGTCCACCGCCAGGATGACCTCGGGCAGTTGCACTTCGCCGATGCGCTGATCGAGCCGGCTGCGCAGCCTGCTGACTTCGGGGTCCTCATCGTCGGCCGCCAGCGGAGCCAAGTGCAGTTCGTCGTCGACACGCAGCGCGCCGGTGCGTACCGCCGTGGCCACGGCGTCGACGCCGGCGCGCACGCGCTCCAGCAGCGGCGCGAGGTAGTTCGCTGCCTTGGCCGGCATCTGTAGCCTGGCGTAGTGGCGCCGGGCCTCAACCTCCCAGCGCTCGTCCGGGATGAACAGCCGCTCGCGGCCTCGGAAGCTCAGCGAGTGTTCGATCCAGATCGAGCCATTGCGCAATCCCCGGCGCAGCGCGAACAGGGTGGCCACTTCCAGTGCCCGGAACGCCCGCTCCCGGTCGGTGTCAGCGATGTCCTGGCGCCACGCTGCCCCCAGCCGTGCAGCGGTGACATCGACAGGCAAGGTCTTGTCGCCGGCTGCGTACTGCGCGCGCAGGATGTCCAGCGCCTGCAGCGCCGGGTGCTCACCCGTGGCCGTCCACGACAGGCTCCCAGCGGCCACCAGCAGCGAGCGCACCGGGGCGATGGCGGCGATCAACTGCCGACGGATGCCCGAGGCCCGGCTCGGTGTTCTCTGCGCGCGCCGGGCTGCGACCAGTTCGAGCAGGCGCGTGCGCAGTTCGGCCGTGCCGGCTTCGTCCCGGGCCAGCTCGGCCAACTCCTGCAGCAGCAACTGGTACTGCCGCGACCAGTCGATGGGGGCAACCGCATCGTCGGCACATTGGCGCCAGAGATCGGCGACGCGGCGCTGGAACATGAGGATGAACTGGTCGGTGGCCGTCAGCAAGCAGTAGCGCAGGAAGCAGGCCGTCTCGACGGTCCGGGCGGGCTCCTTGACGCGGGCGTTGACCGACGGCGCTCGCGAGGCCATGCGTCGCGCGTAGCGGCGCACCAGCACGTTGTTGATCTCGGCCAGCGCGCGGTCGACGCCGAGCTCCTTCAGGCAAGTGATTCGCTCCAGAACCTCTGCTATCTGCCGCGTGGAATGCTTGGCCGGCGCGCTCCACAACCAGGACTGGCAGGGTTGTCCATCAGGACGCGGGGCATCCAGCACCGCGCTCCAGCGCTTGAGGGTCGAGACGGGAACCGACTGCCGAACCGCCTCGGCCGTCGTGCGCTCGAGCTCGCTCAGGGCGGCCGCCACCAGGCCGCGGATGTCGCGCTCGCGCAAGACCAGCAACCTGTGGCTGTACAGCCATTGCCGGGCGTGGACGATCAGACGTTCTCGGTCGGCGCACTGCGCGACTTCATCGCGCAGCACACGCACGAGCGCACGACGCTGGTGCTCAGTCATCCAGCCAAATCCCAGGGACTCGCAGGCCAGCTGTTGGTGATCGAACAGGGTGCGGCCCCGTGCATACAGCGCCCGCACGGACGCCAGATCGGGAGTCTCGATGCCGAGTTCGCGGCCCAGGTGGGCCAGCAGGACGCTCGGCACGACGCGCACGCTGTTCAGCGGCCGGCCGGTCATGCGCACGAAGCCGATGTGCAGCGCCAGGCCCAGCCGCAGACCGTCGCCGCGGCGTCGCGCGATCAGCTCTCGCTCGGCGGGGCTGAAGCTGAAGAAGGCCTGCAGCTCAAACTGGCTGAGCTCACGCGGCAGCTCGCGCTGGCCCAGATACGGTGATTGCCAGCCTTGCATGGCCTCGCTCCCAACTCAAGCCTCGGGCCGCCCACGATAAGCCCCTGCGCGAGCCAACAGGAAAGTTCATCGAATCAACAACTTACCGAACAGCGCTCGAACGGACCCGCGCCAATGCTGGCTCTACGGGCAGGAGCGTACCGTCACTTTTGGCACCGAAAACAAGGGGACCCCGGTTACGACTTCTCTTGTGTGAGCGGCGCCGTTCATCGGTTCCGATGGCGCGCAGTACTTGTGTGGGGAGCGCCTCCACGCGATCGACGCAATGCTGGCCTTACCGCTCGCGCCCCGTGCCTTTGCGCCTCTACTCTGAATCCTTCGGACGCCAGTCCCACAGCGCAGGGTGAACGCCGTCTCCTGGTGTCGTCGCCGGTAGCTCGCATGGCGAGCGAGGAGTGCGACGGGCTGCAAGTTTCATTTCGCCGACACATCGCTGTCACGAAGCCTGCCGAGACTTCGCTCCCAGATATCTAGACATCTGGAGGAAGCGTGATCCAACGTGGCATCGGCGAGACCGTCTATCGACAAGTCCAGCGGCAGCTGGAAGCCGAGATCCGCTCGCTGCATCGCCCGGGCGACGCCCTGCCGCCGGAGGCCGCCCTGGCCGAGCGTTTTGGCGTCAACCGGCACACGCTGCGCCGCGCCCTTGAAGGGCTGATCGCCGAAGGCTGGGTCGAGCGTCGCCACGGGTTGGGCAGCTTCGTGCTGCACAAGCCGCTGGACTACGACATCGGCCAGCGTACCCGCTTCACGGAGACGCTCGAGGCCCAGGGTCGTGTCACCGAGAGCACGGTGCTGCGCAAGCTGCGCATCCCGGCCCAGGGCGGCGTGGCCCAGCGCCTGCAACTCGACGAGGGCGAGCCGGTGGCCTGGATCGAGACGCTGCGCAGCGTGGACGCGGCGCCGTTCTGCGTCATCTCGCACTACCTGCCGCTGACCCTGCTGCCGGGCGTGCTCGACGACTACAGCGGCGGGTCACTGCACGAATTCATCGAAGCACAGCACGGCTGGCGCCTGAAGCGCACCGAGAGCCTGGTCTCGGGGGCGCTCCCGCAAGGCGATGACGCCAGCCTGTTGGCGATGCCGGCCCATGTGCCTGTACTTCGCGTCAAGAGCGTCAACGTGCGCGACCGGGATGGAGCCCCGGTCGAGTACGCCCTGACTCGGTTCCGCGCAGACCGCATGCAACTGCGCATCACCCCTTGAACCTTGCCAGTTCCCGACTGATTCCATCGACCTTACAGGAGCGTCATCAATGTATCGCAAAGCTTTCCTCCGCACAGCGATCGGCCTGGCCATTGGCCTGGCCGGCGTCGCCGCCACCACCAGCGCGCTCGCCCAGGCGCAGCATGACGGCAGTGCTGCCAAGCCGCTGCGCGTGATCCTCGTGCCCGCCGACGGGGGCACCGAAGACGGCACGAAGAAGGACTTCCAGCCCATCTTCGGCGCCATCGGCCAGGCCACCGGCCTGCGCTTCGACATCAAGGTCGGCCAAAGCTACTCGGCCGTGGTCGAGGCCATGTGCAACGGCGCCGCCGACATCGCCTGGTACGGCCCCGCCACCTACCTGCAGGCCAAGGCCCGGGGCTGCTCCGAGCTGCTGGCGCTGGCCGTACGCCACGGTGAGTCGGTCTACTACTCGGGCATCTTCGCGCGCACCGATGCCGGCATCAACGGCGTGGCCGACCTCAAGGGCAAGCGCATCGCGCTGGGCGACGTGAACTCGACCTCGAGCTTCAACGTGCCGGTGGCGATGATGATCGCCGGCGGCGTGGACCCGGCCCGCCAGGCCGGCTCCATCAACATGGCCGGCAGCCACGCCAATGTGCTCAAGGCGCTGGCCGAGGGCCTGGTCGATGCCGGTGGCGCGTCCTTCGACTCGTTCGAGAAGGCCGTGAACGCCAAGGCCCTGGACCCGAGCAAGGTCAAGGTCATCGCCAAGAGCACGCCGATCCCCTATCCGCCGCTGGCCATTCACCCGAAGGTGAGCGACGGCGTCAAGGCCAAGCTGCGCGACGCCTTCAACAACGTCGACAAGCTGCCCGGCATCAGCAAGGACCAGATCCGCGGCTACGGCGGCGGGAAGGTCGACGGCTACACCGCCAAGGTCAGTGAAGCCGACATGGCAGCCGCCGGGAAGATGTTCGAGCTGGTCACCGACACGGTCAAGACCGACATCATGAAGAAGGCCAGCGCGCGCTGATCGCCCCTTGTGCGGCTGCCGCGTCGGCAGCCTTCAACCCAAGAGTCACCCGCGCGGCTTCGCCCGCCGGGTGCTCCCGCCACGCGGAGCAACCCATGATCGAATTCCAGCATCTCGGCAAGACCTGGCCCGACGGCACGCGGGCTCTGTCCGATGTCAGCCTGCAGGTCCCGCGCGGCCAGTTCTGCGTCGTGCTGGGCCCCTCGGGCGCCGGCAAGTCGACGCTGCTGCGCGCGGTCAACGGACTGATGCGGCCGACCGAGGGCCGGCTGACGATCGACGGCATTGAGTTCAATGCCGACACCGAACGCGCCCTGCGCCAGCGCGTGGCGATGATCCACCAGCATTTCAACCTGACGCTGCGCATGAGCGTGGCCGGCAACGTGCTGTCGGGCCTGCTGCCGGTGGTGTCCACGGGTCGCGCGCTGCTGGGCTGGTTCACGCCCGAACACCGGCGCAAGGCCTGCGCGCTGCTGGAGCGCGTGGGTCTCGATCCCCGGCACCTGCGCCGCCGTGCCGGTGAACTCTCCGGCGGCCAGCAGCAGCGCGTGGGCATCGCGCGCGCCTTCATGCTCGACCCCGAGGTCGTGCTCGCCGACGAACCTGTGGCCAGCCTCGACCCCAAGATCTCGCGCGACATCCTCGCGCTGGTGCGCGAAGCGGCCCGCGAGCGCAACACCACCGTGCTGTGCAGCCTGCACCAGGTGGACCTGGCGCGCGAGTTCGGCGACCGCATCGTCGGCATGCGCGACGGCCGCGTCGTCTTCGACGGCACGCCGGCCGAGTTCAGTGACGAGCGGGTGCAGCAGCTCTACGCCGGCGCCCATTGGGATGACCAGCCGGCCGATGAGCACGGCAGTTCGACGGTCGCGGCGCCGCTCGATGCCCAGGGCCGCCAGCCGCTGGCGGCATGAGTGGACGTGATGCAGCACCCCGCGGAGTGAACGCCATGCTTGCCAAGCCCATCCCCGTGCCGCCGCAAGGCACCCAGCTCGAATGGCGCCTCGACCCGCCGTACAGCGCCAAGCACCTGCTGGTCGTGATCGGCCTGCTGGCCCTGCTGCTGTGGACTGGGCATCGCACCGAGATGGACCGCATGGTGGCCATGAGTGTCCAGGCCGTCGGCAAGCTCGTCGGCCTGGCCGACGACTCGCAGGTCGTGCGAGGCCTGTCGCGGGTCGGCACGGCGATGTGGCCGCCGGCGATCAGCGAGCAGGAAGACGTGGCCCGCCTGCCCGGTCTGGACCGTGACCGCTTGCCGCCCTTGGCCTATATCGAGGTGCAGGAGCGCACCGAGCAGCGGCTGAACCCGCAGACGCTGAAGATGGAAGCCTCCGTCGAGCGCACCGAGACGCTGGTCAAACCCGTGGGCTATCTCTGGACGGTCACGGTGAAGATGCTGGAGACCTTGGAGATTGCGCTCTGGGGCACGATCCTGTCGGTGCTGCTGTCGGTGCCGCTGGCGTACTTTGCGGCGCGCAACTACACGCCGTACCGGGCCACCTACACGCTGGCCCGCGGCACGATCAGCCTGCTGCGCTCGGCGCCCGAGCTGATCGTGGCGCTGTTCCTGGTGCTGGCCTATGGCTTCGGGCCGATCGCCGGTGTGCTGGCACTCGGGCTGCACGCGGCCGGCTTCCTGGGCAAGTTCTACGCCGAAGACATCGAGAACGCCGACAAGAAGCCGCAGGAGGCGCTGGAGGCCATCGGCGCCGGCAAGCTCAAGACGTTGTGGTACGGCGTGCTGCCGCAGGTGCTGCCGCAGTACATCGCCTACACGCTGTACATCCTGGACCGCAACGTGCGCATGGCCACCGTCATCGGCCTGGTGGGCGCCGGCGGCATCGGCCAGGAGCTCAAGGGCCGCTTCGACATGTTCCAGTACGACCACGTGGCCACCATTCTGATCGCGATCTTCGTCGTGGTCTTCCTGCTCGACCAGTTCTCGGCCCGCCTGCGCGCGCGGCTGATGTGAGGACGCCATGACCCACCACTCATTGATCGGTCCCGCACCCGTGATCGAACGGCGCCACCTGGTCGCCTGCCTGTCGGCGGCCGGCCGCGAGGCCGTGCTGAGCACGGCCGCCCAGCTCAGCGAAGGCCTGACAGTGACGCCGCTGCAGCCGGCCGAGGCCGGCCTGGCGCTGATGCAGTGGCGCGACGCCGTGCAGCACCAGCCCTTCTTCCTGGGCGAGGTGCCGATGGCGCGCGCGGCAGTCGCGCTGGTCGACCACCGGGGCGAACGCGCCGAGGGCGGCGCCGTGGTGATGGCCGACGACGCCGAGCTGGCCCAGGCGCTGGCGTTGCTGGACGCCGTCTTCGCCCACCGCTGGCCCGGCGCCGACGCGGTGGACGCCCTCGCGGCGCGCGGCGCGCAGGCCCGCGAGGCTCTCCGCACCGTCCGGCAGGCAGGGCTGCAGCGCACGCGCGTGGACTTTGCGCTGCTGGCCGAGGCCGATGAGGACGAGGAGGGCGCCGCATGAAGCCCGCCGATTGGTGGACGCCGCAGGCGCAGCAGCAGGCCTTTCGTGCCGTGCTCGACGGCTTCGCCCGGCCTGGCACCCGCGTGCCGGCCACGCCACCAGGTGCGGTGCTGATGTTCCTGTCGGCGGTGCTCGACGAGTCGGTGAGCCTGGCCGATCCGGGGGGCGTGCTGGGTGCGGACCTGCGGCGTCTGCTGCTCGCACCGACGGCGCCTGCGGCGCTGGCACGCTTCGTCCTGCTCGATGGCCGCAGGCCACCCGAGGCTGGCTTCGAGCCGGCGCTGGGCACGCTGGAGTCGCCCGAAGGCGGCGCCACGCTGCTGCTGACCGTGGACGCCGTGGGCAGCAGCCGATCGGAGGCGACTCAGGAAGAGGACGTGGTGCTGCACCTGCAGGGCCCGGGCGTGGCGGGCACGCGCACCCTGGCCGTGAGCGGGCTGCATCCCGACTGGCTGGCGCGGCGCGCGGCCTGGGTCGCGGCCTACCCGCTGGGCGTGGACATCGTGCTGGCGGCGCCCGATGCGCTGGTGGCGCTGCCGCGCACCACGCGCATCGAGATCACGGCCGTGGCCGGGGAGCACTGAGCATGGGCTATGTGGCCATCAAGGGCGGAGAGACAGCCATCCGCGAAGCCGCCCGCGTGCTGGAGTTCCTGCGCGCACAAGGAGGCGGCGCGCCGCTGGCGGTGGATGCCGTGCGGGATCAGCTTCACTTCCTGACCGGGCGCGTCATCGGTGAAGGAGGCCTGTACGACCCCGACCTGGCGGCGCTGGCGCTCAAGCAGGCCGCGGGCGACACGCTGGAGGCGGCGTTCTTCCTGCGGGCGTTCCGCTCGACGCGGGCGCGCCTGGCGGTGACCGACGCCCACGACGGTGGCGGCATGCGCCTGGTGCGCCGCATCTCCTCGGCCTTCAAGGAGATCCCGGGCGGCCAGATGCTGGGCCCGACGCCGGACTACCTGCAGCGCCTGTTCCGCTTCGAGCAGTTGGCCGAAGGCCGCGAGGCCTTCCAGGCCCTGGCGCGCGAGTGGCTGCACGACTTGCCGAGCCCGGACCTGCCCGACAGCTTCCCGAAGGTGGTGGACGCCCTGCGCGCGGAGGGCCTGCTCCCGGCGCCGCCCGACGCGGCGGCACCGGCCTTCGACATCACCCGCGACCCGCTGGTGTTCCCGGTGTCGCGCAGTGCGGCCCTGGCCACCATGAGCCGCGCCGAGACGGGCTCGATGCTGGCCATCGCCTACTCCAACATGCGCGGCTACGGCGACGTGCACCCGACGGTGGCCGAGCTGCGCGTGGGCTACGTGCCGCTGATGCTGCCGCACCCGCTGACCGGCGAGCCGGTCGAGGCCGGCGAGGTGCTGGTCACCGAATGCGAGGTGGTGGCCATGTACACACCGACCGAGGAGCCCGGGGCGAAGCCGGTGTTCTCGCTCGGCTACGGCGCCTGCTTTGGCCACAACGAGGTCAAGGCGATCTCGATGGCCATCCTCGACCGCTCGCTGCAGAAGGGCATGGCGGGCACCCCCGACAACCCCAGCGAAGACCCCGAGTTCGTGCTGCTGCACATCGACGGAGTCGACTCGATGGGCTTCTGCACTCACTACAAGATGCCGCACTACGTGACCTTCCAGTCCGACATGGACCGCCTGCGCGCGACGCGGGCCAGGCAGACAGGGCAGCCCCATCAGGCCGTGCCCGCCGAGCAGCCGATCTCTGGAGGCCAGGCATGAGCACCACCCACCGCAGCGCCGGCTATGCCTTCGGCTTCCTGGACGACCGCGCCAAGAAGGAACTGCGCCGGTCGATGCTCAAGGCGGTGTGCCTGCCCGGCTACCAGGTGCCGTACGCCTCGCGCGAGATGCCGATCGCACGCGGCTTCGGCACCGGCGGGCTGCAGCTGACACTGGCCCTGATCGGCCCTACCGACACCGTCAAGGTGATCGACCAGGGGGCCGACGAGTCGGTCAACGCGGTCAACCTGCGCCAGTTCGTCGAGCTGACCTGTCCCGGCACACGCACCACCCCGCACGCGGGCGAAGCCACGCTGATCCAGACGCGGCACCGCATCCCCGAACGGCCGCTGAGGGCCGACCAGATCCTCGTGCTGCAGGTGCCGTACCCCGACCCGCTGGTGGTGGTCGAGCCGTCGGAGGAGCGGCGCAAGACCATGCACGGCGAGGGCGACTACGCCCGGCTGTGGGTCAAGCTGTACGAGGACATGGTGCACTTCGACGAGATCACGATCTCGCACCGCTACCCGACGCGCATCGCCGGCCACTACGTCATCGACCCCAGCCCGATCCCGCGCTGGGACGTGCCCAAGCTGCACCAGGCCGAGTGCCTGTACCTGTTCGGGGCCGGGCGCGAGAAGAAGATCTATGCCGTGCCGCCGCACACCGACGCGGTGCCGCTGACCTTCGACGACGTGGCCTTTCGCGTCGAGGACTTCACCGACCCGGCCACCGGCCGGCGCTTCGCGTGTGCGCGCTGCGGCGCCACCGACAGCTTCCTGGACGAGCTGATCGGCGAGGACGGGCGCAGGACGCACCAGTGCTCGGACGCTGGCCACTGTCTGGAGCGCCTGAACGCGCAGTCGGCGGCCCAAGACACGCGGGAGGCGGCATGAACACGAAGCCCGATGCCATCCTGGACGTGAGCGGCCTGACCCGGCTTCACGGCAGCGGCTGCACACGCTGCATCGAATCCACCGGCCCCGAGGCCGGCACCAACGTCTGCCCGCACTGCGGCAGCGTGGTGGCCTGCGCGGACGTGAGCTTCAGCCTGATGCGCGGCGAGGTGCTGGGGGTGATGGGCGAGTCGGGCAGCGGCAAGTCCTCGTTGGTGCGGCTGCTGTACGGCGACGATGCGCCGACGCGCGGCAGCGTGCGGTTTCGCGACCCCGACGCGCCCGCGGAGGCCATCGACCTGCTGGCGCTCAACGCGCAGCAGGCCCGCCGCCTGCGCAACCGGCGCTTCGGCATCGTCTACCAGAACCCGCACCTGGGCCTGAACTTCCAGGTCAGCGCCGGCGGCAACATCGCCGAGCGGCTGCTGATGAGCGGCGAGATGCGCTACGCGCACATCCGTGAACGCGCCATGCAGCTGCTGTCGCGCTGCGAGGTGCCGGCCACGCGCATGGACGAGCTGCCCGGGCGCTTCTCGGGCGGCATGCAGCAGCGGGTGCAGATCGCCCGCGCGCTGGCCACCGACCCGCCGCTGCTGTTCCTCGACGAGGTGACGACGGGCCTGGATGTGTCGGTGCAGGCGCGCATCCTCGACCTGATCCTGGAGCTGCAGCACCAACTGGGCGTGTCGATGATCGCCGTCACCCACGACCTGGGCGTGATCCGCATGCTGGCCTCGCGCACGCTGGTGATGAAGATGGGCCGTGTCGTCGAGTCCGGCCTGACCGACCAGATCCTCGAAGACCCCCAGCATGCGTACACGCAGCAGCTGGTGGCCTCGGCACTGTGAGGGACCGCGCCATGACCCCCTGGATCCTCAAGGCCGACAAGCTCGACAAGCACTTCTTCCTGCACGAGCAGGCGCGCCGGATTCCTTCGACCTTCCAGGTCGACCTCGAGCTGCATCCCGGGCAGCTGCTGGCCATCACCGGGCCGTCGGGCGCCGGCAAGTCCTCGCTGCTGAAGTGCGTCTGGCGCACCTACCTGCCCACCGGCGGCCACCTGTGGCTGCGCGAGGCCGATGGCGCGCTCACCGACCTGGCCACGGCCAGCGAGCAGCACATGCTGGCCCTGCGGCGCACCGAGCTGGGCAGCGTCACGCAGTTCCTGCACTGCCTGCCGCGCAAGAGCGCGCTGGACGTGGTGGCGCAGCCGCTGGTCGATGCCGGCGTGCCGCTGGCGCAGGCGCGCGAGCGTGCGGCCGAGCTGCTGCGGCGGCTGAACGTGCCTTCGCACCTGTGGGCGGTTGCGCCGGCCACGTTCTCCGGCGGCGAGCAGCAGCGCATCAACCTGGCGCGCGGGCTGATCCGCCCGGTGCGCCTGCTGCTGCTGGACGAGCCCACGGCCAGCCTGGACCAGGTCTCCCGCGACTGCGCGATCGCGTTGCTGCGCGAACTCAAGGCCGCCGGCACCGCGATGCTGGCGATCTTCCACGACCCGGCGCTCGTGAGCGCGCTGGCCGATGGCGAGGTGCGGGTGTTGCCGCATCCGTCGCTCCCGGGCGGCAGCGCCAGTGCGGATCAACCTCATAGGCAGGCGGCATGACGACATCCACCACCACCTCTTCCATCGCCCACCACGCGGCCCCGATGCTGTACCTGACCCACGCGCGCGTGGTGCTGGCCGACACCACCCTCGACGACGCCGCCGTGCTGGTGGCCGACGGGCGCATCGAGGCCATCTGCCCGAGCGCGGCGCCCGCAGGCGCCCGCGAGATCGACCTGACGGGGCGCATCCTGATGCCAGGCATGATCGACCTGCATTGCGATGCGCTGGAGAAGGAGGTCGAGCCGCGGCCGGGCGTGCACTTCCCGCTCGACTTCGCGTGTGCGCAGGCCGACAAGCGCAATGCCGCGGCCGGCATCACGACGGTGTTCCACGCGCTGTCCTTCGCCAACCACGAACTCGGCGTGCGCAACAACGCCTTCGCCGCCGACATCGCCCGTGCCGTGACGGCGTGGCAGCCGCATGCGCTGGTGGACAACCGCGTGCACGCCCGCTATGAAGTGACCGACGAGTCGGCGCCGCCCTTCCTGGTGGACCTGCTGCAGCAGGGCCAGGCCCACCTGGTCAGCTTCATGGACCACACGCCGGGTCAGGGGCAGTTCAAGGACGTGACGGCCTTCCGCAGCTACCTGGCCCGAAGCTACAAGACCAGCGAGGCGGAACTCGACGCCATCGTGGCGCGCAAGCAGGCCGCGGCGCTGGGCGCGGCCGAGCGCATCGCGCAGGTGGCCCAGGTGGCACGCGAGCGCGGCGTGGCGGTGGCCAGCCACGACGACGATTCGCCGGAGAAGGTCGAGGCCGTCGTTGCCTTCGGTGCGGCGATCTCGGAATTCCCGGTCAACCTCGCGACGGCGCGGGCCGCGCGGGCGCAGGGGCTGGCCACGCTGTTCGGCGCACCCAACGTGCTGCGCGGAAAGTCCCAGTCCGGTTCGATGCGCGCGCTCGACGCGGTGCTCGAAGGCGTGGCCGACTGCCTGTGCGGCGACTACTCGCCCGCCGCGCTGCTGCCCTCGGTGCTGCGCCTGCCCGAACTGGCCGGCATCGGCCTGCACGAGGCCGTGGCGCTGGTGACCGCCAACCCGGCACGGGCGGCCGGGCTGCACGACCGCGGTCGCATCGCCAGTGGCCTGCGCGCCGACCTCATCGCGGTGAAGGCGCTGGGCGGCCTGCCGCAGGCCGAGTACGTGTGGGTGCACGGTGCCCCGGCGCTGAGCGCGCACTTCGACCACGCCTGAGGCGGCTTGCCTGGAGACTGCCATGTCCGCACGATTGATCTATGTGGTCGGCCCTTCGGGCAGCGGCAAGGACAGCCTGCTGCGCTATGCCCGCGAGAAGCTGGCCGACGACCCCGGCGTGGTGTTCGCGCACCGCTACATCACCCGGCCCGCCGACGCCGGTGGCGAGAACCATGTCGCGCTGACCCCCGCCGAGTTCGCCAGTCGCCTGCGCAATCGGCTGTTCGCGCTGGCCTGGGAGAGCCACGGCCACGCCTACGGCATCGGCATCGAGATCAACCAGTGGCTGGCCAAGGGCGCCTCGGTGGTGGTCAACGGCTCGCGCGAGTACCTGGGCGAGGCCGGCCGGCGCTTCCCGGAACTGCTGGCGGTGCGCATCGAGGTGCCCACCGAGGTGCTGCGGTCGCGCCTGCTGGCGCGGGGTCGCGAGGATGCAGCGTCGGTCGAGCAGCGGCTGGAACGGCATCGCCGCATGCAGGCTGTTCCTCAGCAGACCACACAGTCGGCCTGCGCGGGCCATGTGATCACCAACGACGGACCACTGGAACGCGCCGGGGACCTGCTGGTGGCTCTGGTGCGCCAGCACGCCGGGCAGCCGCTGTGCGCGTGACCTTCCTGGGTACCGGCGCGGCCGGCGGCGTGCCGCTGTACGGCTGCACTTGCGTGGCCTGCGAACGGGCGGCCCGCGACCCGAGCCGGATGCGGCGTCCGTGCAGCGCCCTGATCGAGCACGCGGGCACCCGGGTGCTGGTCGACGCCGGGCTGACAGACCTGCACGAGCGCTTTGTGCCGGGCGCGCTCGACGCCATCGTGCTGACGCACTTCCACCCCGACCACGTGCAGGGCCTGTTTCATCTGCGGTGGGGGCGCGGTGCGCCGATCCCGGTGCACGCGCCGCCCGACGCCGAGGGCTGCGCCGACCTGTACAAACATCCGGGCCTGCTGGACTTCCAGCGCCTGGCCAAATTGGAGCCGCAACGCATCGGGGCCCTGAGCTTCACGCCCTTGCCCCTGGTGCACTCCAAGCCGACCTTCGGTTATGCCGTGCAGGCCGAGGACGGGGCCCGGTTCGCCTACCTGACCGATACGCTGGGCCTGCCGCCCCAGACCGAGACGTTCCTGCAGGCCTGGCAGGCCGACGGGCTGGCGCTCGACTGCAGTTTCCCGCCGCAGGAGGCGCCGCCGCGCGGCCACAACGACTGGCCGATGGCGCTGGACACGATCGAGCGCGTGGCCCCGCGCCGGGCGTGGCTGACGCACATCGGCCATGCCCTCGATGCGTGGATGATGCAGACGAATCCGGCTCTGGCCGGGAATGTGTCGGTGGCGCGGGATGGGGAACAGATCGAGCTGGGCCGCGGGCAGCCGCTCGGCCACCCATGACCGACGGCTTCGCGGTCGTTGCCATCGGCTTGTCCGTGCTGATGCACGTGACCTGGAACCTGATCGCCCGCCACCAGCCGCGTGACGCCGAGCCCTTGTGGTGGGTGCTGCTGGGCCATCTGGTCCTGGTCGCGCCGTGGGGCGTCGTCCGGTTCGTCATCGATGCCCAGTGGAGCGTCCACCTGCTGGCCCTTCTGCTGACCTCGGCAGCGGCCAACGTGCTGTACTTCCACGGGCTGCACCGGGCCTACCAGCACGCGCCGGTGGCCTACGTGTACCCGCTGGTGCGCAGCTCGCCGCTGCTGATCGCCGCCTGGAGCCTGCTCTTCTTCGGCGAGTCGCTGGGGGCGCTGGCGTGGATCGGCATCGCCATCAGCGTTGTGGGCCTGGTGCTGATGGCCCGCACGGCGCGCGGCAGCGACGAGGGGCGGGCGCTGCCCTGGACCTTGCTGGCCATGCTGGCGACCAGCGTGTATTCGCTCTCGGACAAGGCCGCCACCGCGCACATCGCCGGCTTCGGTGGCATCCTCGGCTACCTCAGCGTCGGCTACCTCGCGGCCTGGCTGGCCATGAGCTGGCGGCTTCGGCGCAGCACGGGGCGCTGGATACCCAAGGCCCGACCGCGCGCATCGGTGCTGCTGGTGGGCAGCGTGTGCGTGGGCACGGCCTATGCCCTGGTGATCCACGCCATGCGAACGCTGCCGGCCGCCGAGGTCGTGGCCTACACGAATGCCGGCATCGTGCTGGCGACCGTGATGTCGATGGTCGTGTTCCAGGAGCGGGTCCAGTGGCAGCAGCGGGCGGTGGCTGCCGGCGTGGTCTGCGCCGGACTGGCGTTCATCGGGGTGGGGCGGACGCTGTAGGGCGGGGCTCGTTGGTGACTGCGCGTCCCAGGGCAGACTTCAGCCTTCCGGCGCCAGTTCGTCGGCCGCCTGGTCGGCCCTGCGCCAGTCCCGCGGCGCCACGCCGTAGCGTTGCTTGAAGGCCTTGGACAATGCCGTCGCGCTGCCATACCCCACCGCGTCGGCCACGCCCTTCAGCAATCCTCCGGCGCGCAGTTCGGACATCGCCAGGGTCAGCCTAAATCCGGCAGTTACCCTGTCGCCGGCAGCCCCAGCGGGCCAGGTTCTTGAGCTGCTCCGCAGCAGCCTTGACGTGCTGCAACGCCATGCCGATGTTGGTGATCAGCCGCTTGAGCACTTGGGACCGGCCGTGCAGCGGCGTCAGGTACAGCGTGGTCTGGTTGGCATGGCTGGCCGCTTTGCCCACCGCCGCCAGCAGCAGCGGCCGGCTGGTGATGGCTTCCAGCCGGCCCGTCGGGTGCGCCGCCCGGCAGTACCAACTCCACCACTTGTAGACCAGCGCGCAGGCCCGAGCCACGGTCTGGCAGCGGTTGATGTCCTGCGTGGTGAAGCCCCCGAGCCCCCACTGGTTCTTCAGCTCGTCGAAGGCGTTCCCCGCGTCTGCCCGATCGCGGTAGATCTGCCCGATCGACTCCAGCGGGTAGGCCACGTCGGTCACCAGCACCGCGTACTCCCAGAGCTTGTCGCCCTCGTGTACGCTCGGGCCCGCCAGAGTTCGAGTCACGCACCGACCCTGGGCCTGTCGTCCGCGCCGGGCTCTGCAGCGCTCGGTCACGACCTGCGCGACGAAGTCCCGTAGGCTTTCCTGGCAGCGCTGCGCACGCTCTTCGCATGGGTGCGCGCGCTGCCTCGCGCGCCGCCGCTCCTCTCCTGATCGACCGAACACGGCTTGGCACAGGGTCGCTTCGACCCTTCGCCAGGCAAGTCGTCGTGCCGGACGCCTGTCCGGGCACTGTGGAGCGTTGGTGAAGACGATCGGTGGCGGCCTTGGTGGGCTGTGTCTTGGTCAGCACCACGCGTTGGGCGCGGTAGCCGGCGTAGCACGCACGCCGTGGCCGGACCCGACAGCGCGTGCCCATGGCGCGGTCCACCTCGGCCAGCAGGGCCACGTCGGCGCTCGTGTAGCGCCGCGCAAAGCCTGCTCCGGGGCGCGGTACTGCTTAACCAGCGGCTTGCCGCCAGCCCAGCGCGAGACCAGCCGGGTGACCTGCGCACGGTTGTAGCCGCTCAGGCGCTGCAAGTAGGCCAACACCGGCGCGCGGTCCTCGCGCAGCAGCTGGCGGTAGTCAAAGCGCCGCAGTACGGCGTCGATCCAGCTGCAGCGCCCCGCGTGTCGTCTTCGGCGCGCCGGAACTCCAGCGTCTGCGTCCCCTCCAGCACCTGCCGCACCTGCTCCACGGTGCGCACTTGCGCTTCGTTCATGTCGATCACCATCGCTTCGATGATCGACGCGCTGCGCCGGCTGCCCCTCAGCCGCCCAACCGCCGCAGCCAGAACCCCTCCAGGCTCATACCTCGTTGGACAAGACTGCTGCTCGCACCGCGTGATCCGCTTGTGCTACGATGAAATTACGTTGGTGCTCGCGTCGGCCATTCGGTCGGCGCAGTGAAACGGGAATCAGGAAGACGCGTTCCGCCGGAACAGATCCAACCTGAGCTGCCCCCGCAACGGTAAGCGGACGAGGTGCTTGCGCCTCGACCCGTGTGAGTCGCCCACTGCAGGTTTTGGCCTGTGGGAAGGGCACACGGGAAAGTCCGTCAGCCCGGAGACCGGCCAACTGGGTGGGTGCGCATGTGCCGAAGGTGCTGCGTGCCTGTACACGGCGGCCTGCGGGGAAGCAGGCGGCCGGCTGGTCTGTCCGAGTCTTTGCCGATGCCTGTTTCCGCGGTGCGCCCTGTGCGCTGCCCCGCCTTGCTGATTGCCGCGCCCGCTTCGGGGCAGGGCAAGACCAGCGTGACGGCGGCCCTGGCGCGTCTGCACCGGCAGCGCGGGCGCCGCGTGCGAGTGTTCAAGACCGGGCCCGACTTCCTCGACCCGATGGTGCTCGCCCGTGCGAGCGGCGAGCCCGTGCACCAGTTGGACCTGTGGATGGGCGGCGAGGCGCATTGCCGCGCGCTGCTGCACGAGGCAGCGTCAGGGGCGGACCTGGTCCTGGTCGAAGGCGTGATGGGCTTGCATGACGGCGAACCGTCCAGCGCCGACCTGGCCTTGCGTTTCGGCCTGCCCGTGCTCGCGGTGATCGATGGCAGTGCAATGGCGCAGACCTTCGGTGCCGTGGCGCTGGGCCTCGCCCGTTATCGCGACGGGCTGACGCTGGCCGGCGTGCTGGCCAACCGCGTGGCCGGCGAGTCCCACGCCGCGCTGCTGCGCGACAGCCTGCCCGCGTGCTTGCGCTGGTCGGGCAGCCTGGCGCGCGACGAGCTGATCGCCTTGCCCGAGCGGCACCTGGGCCTGGTGCAGGCCGGAGAGCTCGCTGACCTGGATGCGCGGTTGGACCGGGCCGCTGCCGCACTCGGGCCGGATGCGGCCGAGTTGCCGCCCGAGGTGAGTTTCGAAGCGCCGCAGATCAGTGACCTTCGCGGCCTGGACTCGCCGCTGCAAGGCGTGCGCATCGCGGTCGCGCGCGACGCGGCCTTCGCGTTCATCTACCCGGCCAACCTGGCGCAGCTCGAAGCCTTGGGTGCCGAGTTGTGTTTTTTCTCGCCGCTGAATGACGCGGCCTTGCCCCCCTGCGACGCGGTCTGGCTGCCCGGCGGCTACCCCGAATTGCACCTGGACACGCTGAGCGCGAACCGGCTGCTGCACCAGGCGCTGCGCGAGCACCATGCCGCTAGCCGGCCGCTCTTGGCCGAATGCGGTGGACTGCTGTTCCTGCTGGATGCGCTCACCGACGCGCAGGGCCGGCGCGCCGTGATGGCCGGCCTGCTGCAGGGCGAAGCGGTGATGCAAGCGCGACTCGCCAACATCGGTTTGCACGAAGCGACGGTGCCCGAGGGCACGCTGCGAGGTCACAGCTTCCACTACTCGCGCCTGCAGACTCCGCTCGCGCCCTTGTGCTCCACCACACCGGCCCGCGCGGGGCGGCGCGGAGAAGCGGTGTACCGCAGCGGGCGGCTGACGGCCTCGTACTTCCACGCCTACTTCCCGTCGAACCCGCGCGCGGTGGCGCGCCTGTTCGCTCCCGATGGAGGCGCCCGATGAGCCCCGGTACGGTGTGGTTCGTCGGTGCCGGCCCAGGGGACCCGGATCTCATCACGGTCAAGGGCCGCGACCTGATTGCACGCGCCGGGGCCATCCTGTTCGCCGGCTCGCTGGTCAACGAGGCGGCCACGCGCTGGGCGCCCGCCGGCTGCGAGATCGCCGACAGCAAGGGCATGACGTTGGAGCAGATCGCGGCCTGGCTGATCGCCCGAGCGGCAGCACACCAGACAGTGGTGCGCCTGCAGACCGGCGACCCCGCGCTCTACGGCACCTTGATCGAGGTGGTGCAGCCACTGGACGCGGTCGGCGTGCCCGTCGCCGTGGTGCCGGGGGTGTCGTCGGCAATGGCCTCAGCCGCCGCGGCGGTGGTGAGCTTCACGCTGCCCGAGGTCACGCAGACGACCATCTTCACCCGCGTCGCAGGCCGCACGCCGATGCCCGAGGGCGAATCGCTGCGTGAGCTCGCCGCGCACCGCTGCACGCTGTGCATCTTCCTGTCGATCACGCTGCTGCACAAGGTCGAGGCCGGCCTGCGCGAAGCCGGCTGGCCCGACGACGCGCCGGTGCTGGTCGTGCACAAGGCCAGCTGGCCGGGCGAAGAGCGCATCGTGCGCGGCACGCTGGCCACTATCAAACAGCTTTGCCGCGAGGGCGGCATCGTCAGCCAGGCCATGGTCATCGCCAGCCCCACACTGGGCGCGCGCGGCTGGCCCGAACTCGCCAAGTCCAAGCTCTACGACGCGGCATTCACCCACCGCTTCAGAAGGGCCAGCGTATGACCGCCGACACCATCCTGCTCGTGGGCCACGGCTCGCGCGAGAAGAGCGGCAACGACGAGATCGAGCGTTTCGCGGCGCAGTGGCGCGAGTGCCATCCGCAGTGGCGCACCGAGCTGTGCTTCATCGAGTTCGCTGACGTCGAGGTCGAGCAGGGGCTGGAGCTGGCCGCGAAGGACTCGAGGCGTGTGATCGTCGTGCCGTTGATCCTCAATGCAGCGGGCCACGTCAACATCGAGATTCCGTCGCACATCGCGCGGGCGCGCCAGCGCCACCCCGGCGTGCGCTTCGACTACGCACCGCACCTGGGTGTCTGCGAGCCGGTGCTGGCCATCCTGAAGCGGCAGTTGCGCCAGTGCATGCAGGCGCTGGACATGCCCGACCCGGCGGGCACTGGCATCGTGCTGCTGGGACGCGGTTCGTCCAGCCGAGAAGCCAACGGCGAGATGGCGCGCATGGCGCGCTGGCTGTTCGAAGAAGGCGAGCACGAGCTGGTGGACCTCGCCTTCACCGGCATCGCCTGGCCGCGGCTGGAGCGCGTGGTGCAGCGCCAGGCGCAGTTGGGCATGCGCCAGATCGTCGTGCTGCCCTACTACCTGTTCACCGGCACGCTGATCCAGCGCATCGGCCGCCAAGTGGAACACCTGCGCAGCCAGTATCCGCAGCTGCGATTCGCGCTGGGCTCGTACTTCGGCTTCGAGCCCGAGATCGCCCAGCTGCTGGCCGAACGCGTCGGCGGCCTGCTGCGCGGAACGGAGCACGCAGTGCCGGTCAGCGACGAGGCCGCGCAGTGGCAGGGGCACCATCACGGGCCGGGCCATGGGCACGACCACGCTCGCGCCCATGAGCACCACGAACACCACGATCAGCATGGCCACGCCCAACACGGTCACTGAGCAGCTCACGCGCGCCGGCCAGGCGATCGAGCACGACAGCTTCGCGGTCATCGACCGCGAGGCCGGCCCGCATGCCTATGGCCCCGAGCAGTGGCCCATCGTGCGGCGGATGATCCATGCCAACGCCGACTTCGACTTCAACGGCCTGACCCGCTTCCATCCCGAGGCGGTGCGCGCCGGGCTGGCGGCCGTGCGCTCGCGCGCCAGCCGCGTCGTCGCTGACGTGGAGATGATCTGCGTGGGTCTGTCGGCGCCGCGCCTGGGCCACTTCGGCATGACGACGCATCAGTTCATCGCCGATGCGGACGTGATCGCGGCGGCCCGTGCCGAGGACACGACCCGCGCCGTGCAGGCCATGCGCAAGGCCCACCGGCTGGGTCTCGTGGACGGCGCCATCGTCGGCATCGGCAATGCCCCGACCGCGCTGATCGAGGTGGTGCGCCTGATCCGCGAGCACGGGGCGCGGCCAGCTCTGGTCGTGGGCATGCCGGTGGGCTTCGTCTCGGCGGCGGAGGCCAAGGCGCTGATGAGCGAGGAGACCGAGGTGCCGTGGCTCGTCATCGACGGCCGCAAGGGCGGCTCGACCCTGGTGGTGGCCGCGATCCACGCGCTGCTGGGCCTGGCGGAGACGGCGGAGGGCCCGTGCTCATGATGGAGAAGACCGTCAAGCGTGGCACCCGGACCGGCTTCACCACCGGTGCGTGCTCGGCCGCGGCGGCGCGTGCGGCGGTGCTGGGTCTGGTGGACGGCCAGGTGCCGGCCACGGTGGAGGCGCTGCTGCCCAACGGCCAGCGCGCGCGCTTTGACGTGCAGGACGGCCGCTGCGATGCCGAGGCCGCTCACGCGATGGTCATCAAGGACGCCGGCGACGACCCCGACTGCACCGACAAGGCCCACCTCACCGCCGACGTGCGGCGCCTGCCCGGCCAGGCCGATGCTTTCGTGCTGCTCGGCGGCTTCGGTGTCGGCACCGTCACCATGGCCGGGCTGGGCCTGGACGTGGGCGGCCCGGCGATCAACCCCGTGCCCCGCCGCAGCATCGAGGACAACGTGCGCGAGGCCGGCGCCACGCTGCTGACGCACGATGGCCTGGAGGTGACGATCTCAGTGCCGCAGGGCGTGGAGATGGCGAAGAAGACGCTCAATGCCCGGCTGGGCATCCTGGGCGGCATCTCCATCCTGGGCACCACCGGCATCGTCAAGCCCTACAGCACCGCGGCCTACCGGGCCAGCGTGGTGCAGGGCGTGGAAGTGGCGGCCAGCACCGGTGCCGGCACCGTGGTGCTGACGACCGGCGGGCGCACCGAGAAGTTCGCTGTCGCCGAGCTGCCGGGGCTGCCCGAGGCCTGCTTCGTGCAGATGGGCGATTTCCTGCGCTACGCGCTCGACACCGCGGGGAAGATGAAGCTGCAGCGCGTGGTGATCGGCGGCATGGTGGGCAAGCTGACCAAGATCGCGCAGGGCGAGACCATCACCCACGCCAACCGGGCCGAGGTGGACACCGCGCTGCTGGCCGAGCTCGCCGCCGGCATCGGCGCGCCGCCCGACGAATGTGCGGCCATCGCGGCGGCCGAGACGGCGCGCTTCGCGGCCGAGCGCATGCAGGTGCTCGGCCTGGTCGATGCCTTCCACGGTGCACTGGCGCGCAAGGTGGTGAGCACCGTGACCGGCCGCTACCCGGGGCGCTTCCGCCTCGACGTGCTGGTGTGCGATTTCGATGGTCGCAAGATCGCCGAGGCTTCATCCGATGACTGAATCCATTGACCTGCGGCCTCCGCGCTGCCACGTCGTCGGCGTGCTGGACGATGGCGCCGCCAGCCTGGGTGCCGCCGCGCTGCGTGCACTGGCCCAGGCCGATGTCGTGATCGGCGCGCGCCGCACGCTGGATCTGCTGGAGGCGCGCATCGCCCCGGAGGCCGAGCGCCACCCCATCGCCGGCATCGCCGCCGTGGCCGAGACCGTGCGCGCCGCACAGGCGGCCGGCCGGCGCTGCGTGGTGCTGGCCACCGGCGACCCGCTGTGCCACGGCATTGCTGGCACGCTGGCGATGCAGTTGTGCCTGGAGGCCATCGAGGTGCTGCCGAACCTGTCGACGATCCAGATCGCCTGTGCGCGCGTCCGCCTGGTGTGGCAGGAGCTGAAGATCGTCAGCATCCATGCCAAGGATGCCGGCGAGTGGAGCGTCGGCGCCGATCCGCGCCACGGCCTGTATCCGCTGGCCCGGGTCTTGCGCCACCATGATCGGCTGGCCGTGTTGACCAGCCCCGACAACACGCCCGACCGCGTCGCGCGGCTGCTGCTGGCCGAGGGCTTGGCCGACGAGTTTCAGCTCGCCGTGGCGGAACGGCTGTTGCAGCCCGACGAGCGCGTCGTCACCAATCTCGGCGTGGCCGAGGCGGCCCAACAACGCTTTGCCGATCCCAACGTGCTGCTGCTGTGGCGCAGCGCGGCGCGCCCGCAGCCGGTCCGCTTCGGCCTGCCGGATGACCGCTATGAACAGCGCCACCCCGACAAGGGCCTGATCACCAAGCACGAGGTGCGCGCCGTGTCGCTGGCGCGGCTGCAGCTGCGCGAAGATAGCATCGTCTGGGACATCGGTGCCGGTTCGGGCGCGGTGGGCCTGGAGGCAGCGCGCCTTTGCCAGGCTGGCCACGTCTACGCGATCGAGAAGAACGAGGGCGACGTGGCCATCGCGGCGCGCAACCGCGCGACGATGGCCGTGGGCAACCACACCCTGGTGCATGGCAAGGCGCCCGCGCACCTGGACGGCTGGCTGGACCCCGACGCCGTGTTCATCGGCGGCTCGGGCGGCGAGCTGGCCGAGCTGATCGCGCTGGCCCTGCGGCGCCTGAAGCCCGGGGGGCACCTGGTGATGAACTTCGTGACGCTGGAGAACCTGGACACCGCGACCGCCACGCTGCGCGAGCTGGGCGCGGCCTGGGATGTCGTGCTGCTGCAGGCCTCGCGCAGCAAGCCAATCCTGCACATGCACCGCATGGCGGCCGAGAATCCGGTGTGGATCGTCTGCGCGCAGGCTGGGGCCGGCGCCCCGGCGGCCTCGACCGCCATGGAGCGCGCCGATGAGTGACGATCCGCGCATCGGCCGGCTGATCGGTGTCAGCCTCGGCCCGGGCGACCCGGGCCTGATCACGCGTACGGCCTGGGCGCTGCTCGAGCGTCGCGACACCGTCTGGGCCTATCCCGCGCGCAGCACCAAGACGCCGAGCTACGCGTTCGACATCGTGCAGCGCGCTGGCCTGCTGCCACCGACAGAGCACCACTGCCTGCTGTTCCCGATGACGCACGACGGCGAGAAGCTCGGCCGGGCTTGGCTGCGCGCAGCCGAGACCGTGCTGCCGCGGCTACAGGCCGGCCGCGACGTGCTGTTCCTGGTGGAAGGCGACGCCAGCACCTACGCCACCTTCGGGCACCTGGCGCGTACCGTGCGCTCGCTGGACGGGCGCATCGAGGTGCAGACCGTGGCCGGCGTCAACGCCTTCACCGCTGCTTGCGCCACCTTGGGGCAGCCACTGTCTGAACAGGACGACACCGTGGCCATCGTGCCGGCGGCCTATGGTGTTGCCGCACTGGACCGCCTGCTGGCCGACTTCGACACGCTGGTGCTGCTGAAGGTCAAGCCGCTGGTCGACGAGCTGTTCGACTGGCTGCAAGCGCGAGATCTGCTCGATGGCGCGTCCTTCATCGAGCGCTGCGGCGCGCCCGACGAGCGTGTCTTGCGCGGCGCCGAGATGCTGGCCCTGCGCGGCAGCAAGGTCAGCTACTTGTCGCTGATGCTGGTGCCCAACCCGTACCGTGTGCGCGGCGAACGCATCAAGGGCTGCCTGAAAAAGACGTCACCGATGTCGGCTCCTGCCGGGCCGATGGAAATCGAGATCGAGCTATGAGTGCCACGGATCAACCTAACCCGGCCCCTGTTCGCGTGGTGTTGGTGGCCATCACCAAGCACGGCGCTGCGCAGGTGGCGGCGATGGCGCGGCAAATGCCGCAGGCCGCTGTGTGCGTGTCGGCCAAGTTCGCCGACGCCATGCAGGGACTGCCCAACCCGGTCGCGGCCTACGCCGGCGCTTTCAAGGACGAGATCGCCGGCTTGTTCGAGCGCTACGACCAGATCGTGTTCTTCGTGTCGCTCGGCGCGGTGGTGCGCCTGATCGCGCCGCACCTGAAGAGCAAGGACGAAGACCCGGGTGTGCTGGTGGTCGACGACGCCGGCCAGTTCGTGATCCCGGTGCTGTCGGGCCACGTCGGCGGCGCCAATGCGATGGCGGAGCAGGTGGCGGCTCTGCTGCGCGCCACGCCGGTGCTGACCACCGCATCGGACGTGGGCAAGACCATTCCGGTGGACATCCTCGGCCGCGAGCTGGGCTGGCGGGTCGAGGCGCCCAAGATCAACATCACCCGCGTCTCGGCCGCCGTGGTCAACGAAGAACCGGTGGCCGTGGTGCAGGAGGCCGGCAGCCCGCATTGGTGGACACGGCCGACGCCGCTGCCGCCCCACATCCAGCGCTTCGACCGCTTCGATGCGGTCGACCCGGCGCGTTTCAAGGCCGTGCTGTGGATCACCCATGCCGAGGTGCCTGAGGCGCTGTGGCAGCGCCTGCACGAGCGTCTGGTGGTGTACCGCCCGCCCCGCGAGGCGGATGCATGAAGATCGCGCTGGGCATCGGCTGCGACCGTGGCACGCCTGCGGAGACGATCGCGCAAGCGGTGGTCGAGGCGCTCACCCTCGCGCGGGTGGATCTGGCTGACGTGGCCAGTGTTGCCAGCATCACGCTGAAGGCTGATGAACCTGGGCTGCTGGTGCTGGCCGCGCAGCGAGGCTGGGACATCGTGTTCTACCGCCCGGACGAATTGGCCGCCGTGCCCGTGCCCAACCCCTCGGAGGTCGTGCGCCGCTACACCGGCACGCCTTCGGTCAGCGAGGCCGCCGCGCTGCTGGCGGCCGAGGCCGACGATGGCGCACCCGCGCTGCTCGTCGAGAAGCACAAGTTTCGTGGCACCGACGGGCGCAGCGCGACGGTGTCCATCGCCTGCTGCGCCGAGCTCTCCTGAAGGCCGGCCCACTTCTCCGCAATCTCCCCTGCAACCTCAACGAAAGGACCCAACCATGACCGCACAGAACTTCTCCCCCGCACAGGGCATCCCGGCCACCGCCTCGCGCCTGGTGCCGCGCCAGCTCGCCGCCGCGGCGGCGCTGGGCCTGGCGGTGCTCTACGGCGTGGCCTTTGCCGAGAGCCCGCTGGCGCACAACGCCGCGCACGACGTGCGCCACGTCACCGTCAAACCTTGCCACTGAAAGGGCGCAGCCATGCTGTTCCGACGCTTGGTCTGGTGCGCGCTGGCCGCCGCGCTGCTGGTGGGCAGCCTGCAATTCGCCATGCAGCGCTGGCAGGCGCTGCCCATCATCCTTGCGGCGGAGCGCTTCGAGGACCAGAAGGCGGCAGCGCCGGCACCCGCACACGAACACACGCACGAGCCCGTTCACGAAGGGGCCGCAGCGGGCGGGCACGAGCATGCCGCCGCTGAGCACCACCACGATGAAGCCGCATGGTCGCCTGCGGACGGCGCGGAACGCGGCTTCTGGACCTGGGTGGCCAACGTGCTGCACAGCTTCAGCATGGCCATGCTGTTGTTCGCCGTGATGGGCGCCTGGGTCTGGCGCCGCGGTGGGAGCGGCGGCATGGCGCGCTTGGCGTTGGCGGTGGCCGCCGCGGGCTGGCTCAGCCTGCACCTGTGGCCTTCGCTTGGGCTGCCGGCCGAAGTGCCCGGCATGGACGCAGCCGACCTGCGCGCGCGCCAGGCCTGGTGGCTGCTGGCCGCCGCCGGCGCCGCAGGAGCCTGCGGGATGCTCGCCTTCAGCACCGCGCGCTGGCGTTGGATCGCAGCTGCGGTGCTGCTGGCCTTGCCGTTCGTCGTCCGCGCGCCGCAGGTCGCGGACCCCTTGGCCGGGTTCAGCGGCGAGGCCCATGCTCGGCTGGCGCAACTCGGGCGCGACTTCGTCTGGGCCACGACCTGGGTGTCGCTGTCCTTCTGGGCTTCGCTGGGCGTGATCGGCGGCGCGCTCTTCGCTCGCTGGCTGCAGCCGGTGCTGGCCGAGATGCGGACCAACGCAGCCAGCGCTGCGCCGGCGATCGGAGCTTCTCGATGAGAACGACGCAGGCTGCCGGCAAGATCATGCTGGTGGGCATCGGCCCCGGCAGCGTGGGCCACATGACCCAGCGGGCCCGCGAAGCCATCGCCGAGGCCGACGTGGTGGTGGGCTACGTCACCTACATCAAGCTGGTGGCCGACCTGATCGAGGGCAAGGAGGTCGTGCGCAAGGGCATGACCGAGGAGTTGGACCGCGCGGTGAGCGCGCTCGAAGCCGCGCGCGCCGGCAAGAAGGTGGCGCTCATCTCCTCGGGCGACGCGGGCGTCTACGGCATGGCCGGCCCCACCTACGAGGTGCTGTTCCAGGCGGGCTGGACGCCCGAGGACGCGGTGCAAGTGGAGATCGTGCCTGGCGCCTCCGCGCTCAACGCCTGTGCCGCGCTGGTGGGCGCGCCGCTGACGCACGATTTCTGCGCCATCTCGCTGAGCGACCTGTTGACGCCCTGGCCGGTGATCGCGCGGCGGCTGGACGCGGTGGCGATGGCCGACTTCGTCGTCGCGCTCTACAACCCCAAGAGCGGCCGGCGCACGCGCCAGATCGTCGAGGCACAGCGCCTGTTCCTGCGCCACCGCCGGGCCGACACGCCGGTGGCGATCGTCAAGAGCGCCTACCGGCGGCGGCAGCACATCGAGTTCCGCACGCTGGAAACGATGTGCGAGGCCGACATCGGCATGCTCAGCACGGTGCTGATCGGCAACAGCCACACCTTCGTGCGCGACGGCCTGATGGTCACGCCGCGCGGCTACGCCAACAAGTACGACATTGAGCAAGGCGGCGAGACGCGCGAGGGCGAGAGGCCGGGGCGTTCGCTGTCGACCGGGCTGAACGGCTGGCTCGAGAACCTGCTGGACGACCACGCCGGCGGCGAGAGCATCGAGCAGCTCGCCGCGCGACACCGCCTGCCGGCCGACTACATCGCCGCGACCCTGGCCGAGCCGATCGAGGCACAGCCCGAAGCCGCGGCCGAAGACACCGAAACCTGAAGGGGCGCCCACACCACCAGACACCGAACCCGGGCGCGACCTCCGCAAGGCGGCCGCGCCCCCACGCCCCAGGTGCCTTGCCCAGCGATGGTCCGGGTCAAACGGGAACGGGGTAGGCCGGCCTGGCTTGGATGCCAGGCCGGCCGTAATCCCCGGCTGCCCCCGCAACGGTAGGCGAGTGCGGGTGCGTCCACGGCGCTCGAACCATCGAGCGCCAGCCACTGAACGGTTGCGTGGCGTCGTCGCCGAGACGACGCGCGCGGACCGCTTGGGAAGGCGATGCACCAAGACTCGCGAGCCCGGATACCGGCCTGTGGCGACGCGCCGCCGCGACGCGAATCGTGGCGGTCATCGCAATGCGACCAGCCGCGGGGAGCGGATGGCGGCGAACGCGCCGCGCTCACTCGCGTGGGTATCGCGCCATCCCGTGCAGCGGGTCGTTCCTGGAGTTGATGCCACGTGAGAACCACCGAACCAGGCGCCCGACGCGCGCCCCATTTGACGCCGCTGTCCATGGCCAGTTTCCTGACCGCCCTGCTGGCGAGCGCCACCGCGTGCGCCGAAGAACCGGCTGCGCTCGACGCGATCGTCGTCACGGGCCGGCGCACGGCGGCGCGACTGGAAGACACGCCGCAGCGCGTCGAGGACATCGAGCGCACGCCGACGCGTGAGCTCGCCGACCTGCTGAAGAAGAACGCGAGCGTCGACGTGATCCAGTACCCGGGCAACCTGTCGGGCGTCGGCATTCGCGGGGTCCGGCTCGAGTTCTCGGGCATCAACAAGCGCTGGCTGCCGCTGATCGATGGCCGGCCCGCGATGTCTACCAACCCGAGCCTGGTGAACCTGGACCAGATCGAACGCATCGAGGTGCTCAAGGGCCCGGCTTCTGCGCTGTATGGTGCGCAGGCCATGGGCGGCGTGGTGAACCTGATCACGCGCGAGAGTCACGGCGGCGTGGCCGGCACGGGGCAGATCTCGCTCGGCGAGTTCGATCTGAAGGAACTCCGCGGCCGCATCGGCGGCAGCCTGAGCGACGCGCTGGATTTCGACTACGCCGGTTCCTGGTTCGACCGGGGCGACTTCAGCGCCGGCCAGGGCGTCGAGCGGCCCAACACGGCGTACCGCCAGCAGAACCATGCGCTGCGCCTCGGCCTGGCCCCGGCGCTGGATTGGCGCCTGCGCGCCAAGACCGACCTCTACCGGGGCCGCGACATCGCCACGCCCGGCGACATCGCCTACGGCCTGAACCCTGCGCACGCGAGGAGCCTGTCGTGAGCCTTCTGCGCCCACAGGGGCTGACTGTTCGCATCGGCGGCAAGACATTGCTGCACGATGCGAGCCTGTCTCCGCGTGCGGGCGAACTGCTGGGCGTCGTCGGCAGCAACGGCGCCGGCAAGACCACGCTGCTGCGCACGATGGCCGGATTGACGCGCGCCGCACAGGGGCGGGTGCTGCTGCCCGGGCGTGGCAGCTTGCCTACCTGCCGCAAGGCCAGGCCGTGCACTGGCCATTGCCGGGGCGCGAGGTGATGGCGCTGGGCCGGCTGCCGCATGGCGATGCGCTGCGGCCCAGCGGGCGCGACGCCATCGCGCGCGATGGCGGCCACCGCGACGCAGGGCTTTGCCGAGGCCGCCGCGCACACCTTGTCCGGCGGCGAACGTGCGCGGCTGCTGCTGGCCGGCGAGCCGCAGGTCGTCCTGGCCGACGAATCCCTGGCCGCGCTCGACGCGGCCCATCAGCTGCGCGTGCTGGCTTTGCTGCGCCAGCAGTCCCATGGCGGCCGAGCCGTGGCGCTGGTGCTGCACGACCTGGCGCTCGCCGCGCGCTCTTGCACCCGCATCGCCGTGCTGCACCAGGGCCGCCTGCTGGCCGACGGCCCGCCTGCACAGGTGCTCGATGAAGCCTTGATCGCCCGCGCCTTCGGCGTCAGCGCCCTGCGCATCGACCACGCGGGCGAAACCTGCCTGCTGGCCTGGCAGCCGCTGCCGGCCGACTCCCATCTGGAAACCACGCCATGAGCCTTCCTGTTGAAAAACCCAAGATCGGCGCCTACCGCCGCCACATCCTGATCTGCACCGGGCCGCGCTGCACGAAGGACGGCCAGTCGCAGGTGTTGTTCGACAGCCTGGGCGACAAGTTCAAGGCGGTGGGCCTTCACCAAGGTGAACTGCGCGTCAAGCGCAGCCGCGTCAGCTGCTTCGCCGCCTGCAACGGCGGGCCGGTGATGTGCGTGCAGCCCGACGGGGTCTGGTACTACGACGTGACGCCGCAGAACATGGACC
The DNA here is from genome assembly GCF_000015725.1 of Methylibium petroleiphilum PM1. Classification (NCBI taxonomy): domain Bacteria; kingdom Pseudomonadati; phylum Pseudomonadota; class Betaproteobacteria; order Burkholderiales; family Sphaerotilaceae; genus Methylibium; species Methylibium petroleiphilum. The sequence goes on from NC_008826.1 coordinate 400,865, forward strand.
GCATCATCGAGCAGCACCTGGTCGGCGGGCAGCCCGTCGACGAACTGGTGTTCCACCGCGGGCCCGGCCATGTCGAATGAGCCGAGCTTCGCTGCCGGCACGGTGTGCATCGTCGGCGCCGGGCCGGGTGCGGCGGACCTGCTGACGCTGCGTGCCCTGCGGCGCCTGCAGCAGGCCGAGGTGATGGTGCATGACCGGCTGATCGCGCCGGAGGTGCTGGCGCTCGCGCCGCCGCAAGCGCTGCGGGTGTACGTGGGCAAGGCTTCGGGCGACCACGCCGTGCCGCAGGCGGGCATCCATGCGCTGTTGGTCGAGCATGCCCGGGCGGGCCGGCGCGTGGTGCGGCTCAAGGGTGGCGATCCCTTCGTGTTCGGCCGCGGCGGCGAGGAGGCACTGGCGTTGCAGGCCGCCGGCATCGCCTGCGAGGTCGTGCCCGGTGTGACCGCCGCCGGCGGCTGTGCGGCGGCCGCCGGCATCCCGCTGACGCACCGCGACCTGGTCAGCAGCTGCGTCTTCCTGCCCGGGCATCTGGCCGAGGGTGAGGGTGCGCACGGCCGCACGCTGGACTGGGCTGCACTGGCGCGGCCCGGGCAGACGCGTGTGTTCTACATGGGCGTGCAGCGCCTGCCCCAGATCGCGCAGCGGCTCATTGCCCACGGGCTGGCGCCCGAGACGCCGGCCGCGATCGTGCGCGACGGTACGCGCGCGACTCAAAGCGTGCTCGCCACTGGCCTAGCAGCGCTGGCGCAGGCCGCGCCCGCGTACGGCCCGCAGCCCGGGCTCCTGATCATCGGCGAGACGGTGAGCCTGAGCCCGGACTATCGGCCCACGGTGGCGCCGCAGCCGGAGCTTCGGCGCACCATGCACTTCGATGCCAACGAGCGCGATGCCGTCTACCGCGTCATCGCCGCGCGGCGCGACATGCGGCACTTCGCGGGCGGGACGGCGCTGGCCCCGGCCGTGCTCGAGCGCCTACTGTGCGCGGCGCATCAGGCGCCGTCGGTGGGGCTGATGCAGCCCTGGCGCTTCATCCGCGTCGCCAACCCGGCGCTGCGCGAGTCCCTGGCCGCGCAGGTGGCCGCCGAGCGGGAGCGCACGGCGCAGGCGCTGGGCGAGCGTGCCGAAGAGTTCCTGCGGCTCAAGGTCGAGGGCCTGCGCGAGTGCGCCGAGCTGCTGGCCCTGGTGCTCGCGCCCGACGACGGAACGGTCTTCGGCCGCCGTACGCTGCCGCGCGAGATGGCGCTGTGTTCGGTGGGGGCGGCGGCGCAGAACCTGTGGCTGGCCGCACGTGCGGAAAACCTGGGCCTGGGCTGGGTGTCGATGTTCGAGCCGGCGGCCGTCGCCGCGCTGCTGGGGCTGCCTGAGGGCGCCTTGCCGCTGGGCCTGCTGTGCCTTGGCCCGGTCGATGCCTTCTACGACGAGCCGATGCTGCAGGCTGAGCACTGGCGTCAGGGCCAGCCGCTCGGTGACATGGTGTTCGAAGACACCTGGGGTCGATCGGCTGACAAGCCGTGAACGAATTGCTGGCCACAGTTCCTGATGGGTCCGATGTTGGCCGGCGTGGATGGCTACGGTCAGACGCGCCGGGCGAGGTCGCCGCTGGCGAGTGGGGCGACTTCGGAGGTCGTGGCGGCACTGTGGGGCGGCAGGAGTGCGTGGCGAGGCCCTGGGGCCGCGCCGGGTTCAGGCCGCGAAGGCGATGTTCAGGCTGCGCATGCGCATCAGGTTGCGCGCCAGGGCATGCCACAGCAGCACGGCTCGCGCCTTTGTCAAGCCACAGACGTTGAACCTGGACAGTCCTCGGCGCCGCAATTGCGCGTTGGCATAAGTGAACTGGCCCCCGAAAATGGACGCCAAGAGGTCTGGTATTTTGACCATGTGGAAGGATGGCAAGGACGGCGATGGGCCGCCCGCCCCGGGCAGCGAGTTCGAGCCCAAGCCGGGCGACAGCGACGCGGTGGCGCAATGGCGGGCCCGCATGGCCACCGACGCCGCGCGCGAGATTTACAAGGATCGTGCAGCCACGGCCGAATGCGTCAACGCGCAGGCCCGCAACCGGGGCTTGTTGCGCATGCCGGTGCGCGGGCTGGCCAAGGTCCGCTGCGTCGTCAGGCTGTACGCGCTGGCGCACAACCTGATGCGCATGCCCTCGCGCCGCAACTCCTCGGTCCGGGCACTCCCGCGTCCGCGATGACCGCAACGGCCGCATGAGTCCGCAAACCATGCCCGACCCCCCCAAAACACGTCCCTGCGCGACCCCGGACTGCTGCGGGATCGCGCCAACAAGCGCACCCGCCTCACCGGATCGGCGTTCACCCGCGCCGCCATGCCTCATGGGGTCCCCTTGTTTTCGGTGCCAAAAGTGACGGTACGCCTCTGCCCGTAGAGCCAGCATTGGCGCGGGGTTCGCTTTCAGACCGCGCGCAAGTGCTTGTCAGGCAATGAGTTCCTGTTGGTCCTCCGATCGGCCGCTGAAGGCCTGTTTGTGGGGTCGATCTCAGCCAGCAGCACCTGTTTTCACTGCAGTTTGTGACGGCAGGATCTGGCCCGCGTAGCGCTCCAGCGGGAAGCGGAAGACTCCCCGCAGGTTGATGCCTTCAAGGCGCGTGGGCGCAATGCGCCCGGTCAGCTCGGCCGGCACGATCTGCCGCCTATTGGCCCACCGGTCCAGCACTACCTGCATCTGCGCCGTGTTCCATGCCATCACGATGTTGGCCAGCAGGCTCAGCGCATCGGCCACCGCTTGCATTTCGTCGGCTCTCCGTGCCTGCGCTGGCCCCACACGGCCGGTGTAGATCGCCCGCTTCAGCGCATTGACCGCCTCGCCGCGGTTGAGGACCCGTCGCAGCTCGCGGCGGAACGCCTCGTTGACGAAGTAGTCGGCCAGGAACGCCGTGCGCAGCAGCTTGCCCAACTGGACGCCGGCGTCGTAGATCGGGTCGCCTCGGGCGGCCGAGCCGAACCTGGCCAACGCCGTGACCGCGCTGGCGTGGCCCGTGATCACCGAGGCTGCCAGATGCACCAGACTGTCCCAGTGGGTCTCTATCAGGGCCGTATCGATGGTGGCCTCGCACACGGCAGCGATCTCCTCGGGCACCTTCATGCCGCGCGGCACGAACAGGTGCCGCTGATTGAGCTCCCTGAGCCTGGGACACAGATCGAAGCCCAGCAGCCGAGCCAGGCCCATGGCGAAGTCGGTGTAGCCGTGCGTGTCCACAGCCAGTTGCGTGGTCTCGACCTTCTCCTGCCGCACCACGCCCTCGATGGCCGCGCCAGCCTGACGCTCGTTGAGCACGATGGGCTGGGCATGGAAGATCCCCCAGCGGTCCTTGACGTGGCTGTAGATGCCGATCGAGGCCGTCTGCCGCCTGGGGTCCTGCCGTGCCTGCCAGACCCGGCGGCTGGTCTCCAGGCTCATCATGTCTGACGAAGCCAGATCCGCTCGGCCCCAGGTGGCGGCGATCGGTTGGCGTTGCATGTGCTCCAGCACCGCCTGGCAGGCCAGCGCCAGGCGCCGCTCGTCACCGGCCCAGCGCATAGCCTGGCGAATACTGGTGGCCGACAGCTGCGGGATCATCCGTGCGCACTCGGCCGCAGTCAGGCTGGTGCCGTGGGCCAGGATGCCGGCGTAGACCATCAGCAGTTCCTGGCCAGATCGCGGCTCGCGTGCGAGCATGATCCAGCTGAAGCGCACCTGGGCGTCCACCGCCAGGATGACCTCGGGCAGTTGCACTTCGCCGATGCGCTGATCGAGCCGGCTGCGCAGCCTGCTGACTTCGGGGTCCTCATCGTCGGCCGCCAGCGGAGCCAAGTGCAGTTCGTCGTCGACACGCAGCGCGCCGGTGCGTACCGCCGTGGCCACGGCGTCGACGCCGGCGCGCACGCGCTCCAGCAGCGGCGCGAGGTAGTTCGCTGCCTTGGCCGGCATCTGTAGCCTGGCGTAGTGGCGCCGGGCCTCAACCTCCCAGCGCTCGTCCGGGATGAACAGCCGCTCGCGGCCTCGGAAGCTCAGCGAGTGTTCGATCCAGATCGAGCCATTGCGCAATCCCCGGCGCAGCGCGAACAGGGTGGCCACTTCCAGTGCCCGGAACGCCCGCTCCCGGTCGGTGTCAGCGATGTCCTGGCGCCACGCTGCCCCCAGCCGTGCAGCGGTGACATCGACAGGCAAGGTCTTGTCGCCGGCTGCGTACTGCGCGCGCAGGATGTCCAGCGCCTGCAGCGCCGGGTGCTCACCCGTGGCCGTCCACGACAGGCTCCCAGCGGCCACCAGCAGCGAGCGCACCGGGGCGATGGCGGCGATCAACTGCCGACGGATGCCCGAGGCCCGGCTCGGTGTTCTCTGCGCGCGCCGGGCTGCGACCAGTTCGAGCAGGCGCGTGCGCAGTTCGGCCGTGCCGGCTTCGTCCCGGGCCAGCTCGGCCAACTCCTGCAGCAGCAACTGGTACTGCCGCGACCAGTCGATGGGGGCAACCGCATCGTCGGCACATTGGCGCCAGAGATCGGCGACGCGGCGCTGGAACATGAGGATGAACTGGTCGGTGGCCGTCAGCAAGCAGTAGCGCAGGAAGCAGGCCGTCTCGACGGTCCGGGCGGGCTCCTTGACGCGGGCGTTGACCGACGGCGCTCGCGAGGCCATGCGTCGCGCGTAGCGGCGCACCAGCACGTTGTTGATCTCGGCCAGCGCGCGGTCGACGCCGAGCTCCTTCAGGCAAGTGATTCGCTCCAGAACCTCTGCTATCTGCCGCGTGGAATGCTTGGCCGGCGCGCTCCACAACCAGGACTGGCAGGGTTGTCCATCAGGACGCGGGGCATCCAGCACCGCGCTCCAGCGCTTGAGGGTCGAGACGGGAACCGACTGCCGAACCGCCTCGGCCGTCGTGCGCTCGAGCTCGCTCAGGGCGGCCGCCACCAGGCCGCGGATGTCGCGCTCGCGCAAGACCAGCAACCTGTGGCTGTACAGCCATTGCCGGGCGTGGACGATCAGACGTTCTCGGTCGGCGCACTGCGCGACTTCATCGCGCAGCACACGCACGAGCGCACGACGCTGGTGCTCAGTCATCCAGCCAAATCCCAGGGACTCGCAGGCCAGCTGTTGGTGATCGAACAGGGTGCGGCCCCGTGCATACAGCGCCCGCACGGACGCCAGATCGGGAGTCTCGATGCCGAGTTCGCGGCCCAGGTGGGCCAGCAGGACGCTCGGCACGACGCGCACGCTGTTCAGCGGCCGGCCGGTCATGCGCACGAAGCCGATGTGCAGCGCCAGGCCCAGCCGCAGACCGTCGCCGCGGCGTCGCGCGATCAGCTCTCGCTCGGCGGGGCTGAAGCTGAAGAAGGCCTGCAGCTCAAACTGGCTGAGCTCACGCGGCAGCTCGCGCTGGCCCAGATACGGTGATTGCCAGCCTTGCATGGCCTCGCTCCCAACTCAAGCCTCGGGCCGCCCACGATAAGCCCCTGCGCGAGCCAACAGGAAAGTTCATCGAATCAACAACTTACCGAACAGCGCTCGAACGGACCCGCGCCAATGCTGGCTCTACGGGCAGGAGCGTACCGTCACTTTTGGCACCGAAAACAAGGGGACCCCGGTTACGACTTCTCTTGTGTGAGCGGCGCCGTTCATCGGTTCCGATGGCGCGCAGTACTTGTGTGGGGAGCGCCTCCACGCGATCGACGCAATGCTGGCCTTACCGCTCGCGCCCCGTGCCTTTGCGCCTCTACTCTGAATCCTTCGGACGCCAGTCCCACAGCGCAGGGTGAACGCCGTCTCCTGGTGTCGTCGCCGGTAGCTCGCATGGCGAGCGAGGAGTGCGACGGGCTGCAAGTTTCATTTCGCCGACACATCGCTGTCACGAAGCCTGCCGAGACTTCGCTCCCAGATATCTAGACATCTGGAGGAAGCGTGATCCAACGTGGCATCGGCGAGACCGTCTATCGACAAGTCCAGCGGCAGCTGGAAGCCGAGATCCGCTCGCTGCATCGCCCGGGCGACGCCCTGCCGCCGGAGGCCGCCCTGGCCGAGCGTTTTGGCGTCAACCGGCACACGCTGCGCCGCGCCCTTGAAGGGCTGATCGCCGAAGGCTGGGTCGAGCGTCGCCACGGGTTGGGCAGCTTCGTGCTGCACAAGCCGCTGGACTACGACATCGGCCAGCGTACCCGCTTCACGGAGACGCTCGAGGCCCAGGGTCGTGTCACCGAGAGCACGGTGCTGCGCAAGCTGCGCATCCCGGCCCAGGGCGGCGTGGCCCAGCGCCTGCAACTCGACGAGGGCGAGCCGGTGGCCTGGATCGAGACGCTGCGCAGCGTGGACGCGGCGCCGTTCTGCGTCATCTCGCACTACCTGCCGCTGACCCTGCTGCCGGGCGTGCTCGACGACTACAGCGGCGGGTCACTGCACGAATTCATCGAAGCACAGCACGGCTGGCGCCTGAAGCGCACCGAGAGCCTGGTCTCGGGGGCGCTCCCGCAAGGCGATGACGCCAGCCTGTTGGCGATGCCGGCCCATGTGCCTGTACTTCGCGTCAAGAGCGTCAACGTGCGCGACCGGGATGGAGCCCCGGTCGAGTACGCCCTGACTCGGTTCCGCGCAGACCGCATGCAACTGCGCATCACCCCTTGAACCTTGCCAGTTCCCGACTGATTCCATCGACCTTACAGGAGCGTCATCAATGTATCGCAAAGCTTTCCTCCGCACAGCGATCGGCCTGGCCATTGGCCTGGCCGGCGTCGCCGCCACCACCAGCGCGCTCGCCCAGGCGCAGCATGACGGCAGTGCTGCCAAGCCGCTGCGCGTGATCCTCGTGCCCGCCGACGGGGGCACCGAAGACGGCACGAAGAAGGACTTCCAGCCCATCTTCGGCGCCATCGGCCAGGCCACCGGCCTGCGCTTCGACATCAAGGTCGGCCAAAGCTACTCGGCCGTGGTCGAGGCCATGTGCAACGGCGCCGCCGACATCGCCTGGTACGGCCCCGCCACCTACCTGCAGGCCAAGGCCCGGGGCTGCTCCGAGCTGCTGGCGCTGGCCGTACGCCACGGTGAGTCGGTCTACTACTCGGGCATCTTCGCGCGCACCGATGCCGGCATCAACGGCGTGGCCGACCTCAAGGGCAAGCGCATCGCGCTGGGCGACGTGAACTCGACCTCGAGCTTCAACGTGCCGGTGGCGATGATGATCGCCGGCGGCGTGGACCCGGCCCGCCAGGCCGGCTCCATCAACATGGCCGGCAGCCACGCCAATGTGCTCAAGGCGCTGGCCGAGGGCCTGGTCGATGCCGGTGGCGCGTCCTTCGACTCGTTCGAGAAGGCCGTGAACGCCAAGGCCCTGGACCCGAGCAAGGTCAAGGTCATCGCCAAGAGCACGCCGATCCCCTATCCGCCGCTGGCCATTCACCCGAAGGTGAGCGACGGCGTCAAGGCCAAGCTGCGCGACGCCTTCAACAACGTCGACAAGCTGCCCGGCATCAGCAAGGACCAGATCCGCGGCTACGGCGGCGGGAAGGTCGACGGCTACACCGCCAAGGTCAGTGAAGCCGACATGGCAGCCGCCGGGAAGATGTTCGAGCTGGTCACCGACACGGTCAAGACCGACATCATGAAGAAGGCCAGCGCGCGCTGATCGCCCCTTGTGCGGCTGCCGCGTCGGCAGCCTTCAACCCAAGAGTCACCCGCGCGGCTTCGCCCGCCGGGTGCTCCCGCCACGCGGAGCAACCCATGATCGAATTCCAGCATCTCGGCAAGACCTGGCCCGACGGCACGCGGGCTCTGTCCGATGTCAGCCTGCAGGTCCCGCGCGGCCAGTTCTGCGTCGTGCTGGGCCCCTCGGGCGCCGGCAAGTCGACGCTGCTGCGCGCGGTCAACGGACTGATGCGGCCGACCGAGGGCCGGCTGACGATCGACGGCATTGAGTTCAATGCCGACACCGAACGCGCCCTGCGCCAGCGCGTGGCGATGATCCACCAGCATTTCAACCTGACGCTGCGCATGAGCGTGGCCGGCAACGTGCTGTCGGGCCTGCTGCCGGTGGTGTCCACGGGTCGCGCGCTGCTGGGCTGGTTCACGCCCGAACACCGGCGCAAGGCCTGCGCGCTGCTGGAGCGCGTGGGTCTCGATCCCCGGCACCTGCGCCGCCGTGCCGGTGAACTCTCCGGCGGCCAGCAGCAGCGCGTGGGCATCGCGCGCGCCTTCATGCTCGACCCCGAGGTCGTGCTCGCCGACGAACCTGTGGCCAGCCTCGACCCCAAGATCTCGCGCGACATCCTCGCGCTGGTGCGCGAAGCGGCCCGCGAGCGCAACACCACCGTGCTGTGCAGCCTGCACCAGGTGGACCTGGCGCGCGAGTTCGGCGACCGCATCGTCGGCATGCGCGACGGCCGCGTCGTCTTCGACGGCACGCCGGCCGAGTTCAGTGACGAGCGGGTGCAGCAGCTCTACGCCGGCGCCCATTGGGATGACCAGCCGGCCGATGAGCACGGCAGTTCGACGGTCGCGGCGCCGCTCGATGCCCAGGGCCGCCAGCCGCTGGCGGCATGAGTGGACGTGATGCAGCACCCCGCGGAGTGAACGCCATGCTTGCCAAGCCCATCCCCGTGCCGCCGCAAGGCACCCAGCTCGAATGGCGCCTCGACCCGCCGTACAGCGCCAAGCACCTGCTGGTCGTGATCGGCCTGCTGGCCCTGCTGCTGTGGACTGGGCATCGCACCGAGATGGACCGCATGGTGGCCATGAGTGTCCAGGCCGTCGGCAAGCTCGTCGGCCTGGCCGACGACTCGCAGGTCGTGCGAGGCCTGTCGCGGGTCGGCACGGCGATGTGGCCGCCGGCGATCAGCGAGCAGGAAGACGTGGCCCGCCTGCCCGGTCTGGACCGTGACCGCTTGCCGCCCTTGGCCTATATCGAGGTGCAGGAGCGCACCGAGCAGCGGCTGAACCCGCAGACGCTGAAGATGGAAGCCTCCGTCGAGCGCACCGAGACGCTGGTCAAACCCGTGGGCTATCTCTGGACGGTCACGGTGAAGATGCTGGAGACCTTGGAGATTGCGCTCTGGGGCACGATCCTGTCGGTGCTGCTGTCGGTGCCGCTGGCGTACTTTGCGGCGCGCAACTACACGCCGTACCGGGCCACCTACACGCTGGCCCGCGGCACGATCAGCCTGCTGCGCTCGGCGCCCGAGCTGATCGTGGCGCTGTTCCTGGTGCTGGCCTATGGCTTCGGGCCGATCGCCGGTGTGCTGGCACTCGGGCTGCACGCGGCCGGCTTCCTGGGCAAGTTCTACGCCGAAGACATCGAGAACGCCGACAAGAAGCCGCAGGAGGCGCTGGAGGCCATCGGCGCCGGCAAGCTCAAGACGTTGTGGTACGGCGTGCTGCCGCAGGTGCTGCCGCAGTACATCGCCTACACGCTGTACATCCTGGACCGCAACGTGCGCATGGCCACCGTCATCGGCCTGGTGGGCGCCGGCGGCATCGGCCAGGAGCTCAAGGGCCGCTTCGACATGTTCCAGTACGACCACGTGGCCACCATTCTGATCGCGATCTTCGTCGTGGTCTTCCTGCTCGACCAGTTCTCGGCCCGCCTGCGCGCGCGGCTGATGTGAGGACGCCATGACCCACCACTCATTGATCGGTCCCGCACCCGTGATCGAACGGCGCCACCTGGTCGCCTGCCTGTCGGCGGCCGGCCGCGAGGCCGTGCTGAGCACGGCCGCCCAGCTCAGCGAAGGCCTGACAGTGACGCCGCTGCAGCCGGCCGAGGCCGGCCTGGCGCTGATGCAGTGGCGCGACGCCGTGCAGCACCAGCCCTTCTTCCTGGGCGAGGTGCCGATGGCGCGCGCGGCAGTCGCGCTGGTCGACCACCGGGGCGAACGCGCCGAGGGCGGCGCCGTGGTGATGGCCGACGACGCCGAGCTGGCCCAGGCGCTGGCGTTGCTGGACGCCGTCTTCGCCCACCGCTGGCCCGGCGCCGACGCGGTGGACGCCCTCGCGGCGCGCGGCGCGCAGGCCCGCGAGGCTCTCCGCACCGTCCGGCAGGCAGGGCTGCAGCGCACGCGCGTGGACTTTGCGCTGCTGGCCGAGGCCGATGAGGACGAGGAGGGCGCCGCATGAAGCCCGCCGATTGGTGGACGCCGCAGGCGCAGCAGCAGGCCTTTCGTGCCGTGCTCGACGGCTTCGCCCGGCCTGGCACCCGCGTGCCGGCCACGCCACCAGGTGCGGTGCTGATGTTCCTGTCGGCGGTGCTCGACGAGTCGGTGAGCCTGGCCGATCCGGGGGGCGTGCTGGGTGCGGACCTGCGGCGTCTGCTGCTCGCACCGACGGCGCCTGCGGCGCTGGCACGCTTCGTCCTGCTCGATGGCCGCAGGCCACCCGAGGCTGGCTTCGAGCCGGCGCTGGGCACGCTGGAGTCGCCCGAAGGCGGCGCCACGCTGCTGCTGACCGTGGACGCCGTGGGCAGCAGCCGATCGGAGGCGACTCAGGAAGAGGACGTGGTGCTGCACCTGCAGGGCCCGGGCGTGGCGGGCACGCGCACCCTGGCCGTGAGCGGGCTGCATCCCGACTGGCTGGCGCGGCGCGCGGCCTGGGTCGCGGCCTACCCGCTGGGCGTGGACATCGTGCTGGCGGCGCCCGATGCGCTGGTGGCGCTGCCGCGCACCACGCGCATCGAGATCACGGCCGTGGCCGGGGAGCACTGAGCATGGGCTATGTGGCCATCAAGGGCGGAGAGACAGCCATCCGCGAAGCCGCCCGCGTGCTGGAGTTCCTGCGCGCACAAGGAGGCGGCGCGCCGCTGGCGGTGGATGCCGTGCGGGATCAGCTTCACTTCCTGACCGGGCGCGTCATCGGTGAAGGAGGCCTGTACGACCCCGACCTGGCGGCGCTGGCGCTCAAGCAGGCCGCGGGCGACACGCTGGAGGCGGCGTTCTTCCTGCGGGCGTTCCGCTCGACGCGGGCGCGCCTGGCGGTGACCGACGCCCACGACGGTGGCGGCATGCGCCTGGTGCGCCGCATCTCCTCGGCCTTCAAGGAGATCCCGGGCGGCCAGATGCTGGGCCCGACGCCGGACTACCTGCAGCGCCTGTTCCGCTTCGAGCAGTTGGCCGAAGGCCGCGAGGCCTTCCAGGCCCTGGCGCGCGAGTGGCTGCACGACTTGCCGAGCCCGGACCTGCCCGACAGCTTCCCGAAGGTGGTGGACGCCCTGCGCGCGGAGGGCCTGCTCCCGGCGCCGCCCGACGCGGCGGCACCGGCCTTCGACATCACCCGCGACCCGCTGGTGTTCCCGGTGTCGCGCAGTGCGGCCCTGGCCACCATGAGCCGCGCCGAGACGGGCTCGATGCTGGCCATCGCCTACTCCAACATGCGCGGCTACGGCGACGTGCACCCGACGGTGGCCGAGCTGCGCGTGGGCTACGTGCCGCTGATGCTGCCGCACCCGCTGACCGGCGAGCCGGTCGAGGCCGGCGAGGTGCTGGTCACCGAATGCGAGGTGGTGGCCATGTACACACCGACCGAGGAGCCCGGGGCGAAGCCGGTGTTCTCGCTCGGCTACGGCGCCTGCTTTGGCCACAACGAGGTCAAGGCGATCTCGATGGCCATCCTCGACCGCTCGCTGCAGAAGGGCATGGCGGGCACCCCCGACAACCCCAGCGAAGACCCCGAGTTCGTGCTGCTGCACATCGACGGAGTCGACTCGATGGGCTTCTGCACTCACTACAAGATGCCGCACTACGTGACCTTCCAGTCCGACATGGACCGCCTGCGCGCGACGCGGGCCAGGCAGACAGGGCAGCCCCATCAGGCCGTGCCCGCCGAGCAGCCGATCTCTGGAGGCCAGGCATGAGCACCACCCACCGCAGCGCCGGCTATGCCTTCGGCTTCCTGGACGACCGCGCCAAGAAGGAACTGCGCCGGTCGATGCTCAAGGCGGTGTGCCTGCCCGGCTACCAGGTGCCGTACGCCTCGCGCGAGATGCCGATCGCACGCGGCTTCGGCACCGGCGGGCTGCAGCTGACACTGGCCCTGATCGGCCCTACCGACACCGTCAAGGTGATCGACCAGGGGGCCGACGAGTCGGTCAACGCGGTCAACCTGCGCCAGTTCGTCGAGCTGACCTGTCCCGGCACACGCACCACCCCGCACGCGGGCGAAGCCACGCTGATCCAGACGCGGCACCGCATCCCCGAACGGCCGCTGAGGGCCGACCAGATCCTCGTGCTGCAGGTGCCGTACCCCGACCCGCTGGTGGTGGTCGAGCCGTCGGAGGAGCGGCGCAAGACCATGCACGGCGAGGGCGACTACGCCCGGCTGTGGGTCAAGCTGTACGAGGACATGGTGCACTTCGACGAGATCACGATCTCGCACCGCTACCCGACGCGCATCGCCGGCCACTACGTCATCGACCCCAGCCCGATCCCGCGCTGGGACGTGCCCAAGCTGCACCAGGCCGAGTGCCTGTACCTGTTCGGGGCCGGGCGCGAGAAGAAGATCTATGCCGTGCCGCCGCACACCGACGCGGTGCCGCTGACCTTCGACGACGTGGCCTTTCGCGTCGAGGACTTCACCGACCCGGCCACCGGCCGGCGCTTCGCGTGTGCGCGCTGCGGCGCCACCGACAGCTTCCTGGACGAGCTGATCGGCGAGGACGGGCGCAGGACGCACCAGTGCTCGGACGCTGGCCACTGTCTGGAGCGCCTGAACGCGCAGTCGGCGGCCCAAGACACGCGGGAGGCGGCATGAACACGAAGCCCGATGCCATCCTGGACGTGAGCGGCCTGACCCGGCTTCACGGCAGCGGCTGCACACGCTGCATCGAATCCACCGGCCCCGAGGCCGGCACCAACGTCTGCCCGCACTGCGGCAGCGTGGTGGCCTGCGCGGACGTGAGCTTCAGCCTGATGCGCGGCGAGGTGCTGGGGGTGATGGGCGAGTCGGGCAGCGGCAAGTCCTCGTTGGTGCGGCTGCTGTACGGCGACGATGCGCCGACGCGCGGCAGCGTGCGGTTTCGCGACCCCGACGCGCCCGCGGAGGCCATCGACCTGCTGGCGCTCAACGCGCAGCAGGCCCGCCGCCTGCGCAACCGGCGCTTCGGCATCGTCTACCAGAACCCGCACCTGGGCCTGAACTTCCAGGTCAGCGCCGGCGGCAACATCGCCGAGCGGCTGCTGATGAGCGGCGAGATGCGCTACGCGCACATCCGTGAACGCGCCATGCAGCTGCTGTCGCGCTGCGAGGTGCCGGCCACGCGCATGGACGAGCTGCCCGGGCGCTTCTCGGGCGGCATGCAGCAGCGGGTGCAGATCGCCCGCGCGCTGGCCACCGACCCGCCGCTGCTGTTCCTCGACGAGGTGACGACGGGCCTGGATGTGTCGGTGCAGGCGCGCATCCTCGACCTGATCCTGGAGCTGCAGCACCAACTGGGCGTGTCGATGATCGCCGTCACCCACGACCTGGGCGTGATCCGCATGCTGGCCTCGCGCACGCTGGTGATGAAGATGGGCCGTGTCGTCGAGTCCGGCCTGACCGACCAGATCCTCGAAGACCCCCAGCATGCGTACACGCAGCAGCTGGTGGCCTCGGCACTGTGAGGGACCGCGCCATGACCCCCTGGATCCTCAAGGCCGACAAGCTCGACAAGCACTTCTTCCTGCACGAGCAGGCGCGCCGGATTCCTTCGACCTTCCAGGTCGACCTCGAGCTGCATCCCGGGCAGCTGCTGGCCATCACCGGGCCGTCGGGCGCCGGCAAGTCCTCGCTGCTGAAGTGCGTCTGGCGCACCTACCTGCCCACCGGCGGCCACCTGTGGCTGCGCGAGGCCGATGGCGCGCTCACCGACCTGGCCACGGCCAGCGAGCAGCACATGCTGGCCCTGCGGCGCACCGAGCTGGGCAGCGTCACGCAGTTCCTGCACTGCCTGCCGCGCAAGAGCGCGCTGGACGTGGTGGCGCAGCCGCTGGTCGATGCCGGCGTGCCGCTGGCGCAGGCGCGCGAGCGTGCGGCCGAGCTGCTGCGGCGGCTGAACGTGCCTTCGCACCTGTGGGCGGTTGCGCCGGCCACGTTCTCCGGCGGCGAGCAGCAGCGCATCAACCTGGCGCGCGGGCTGATCCGCCCGGTGCGCCTGCTGCTGCTGGACGAGCCCACGGCCAGCCTGGACCAGGTCTCCCGCGACTGCGCGATCGCGTTGCTGCGCGAACTCAAGGCCGCCGGCACCGCGATGCTGGCGATCTTCCACGACCCGGCGCTCGTGAGCGCGCTGGCCGATGGCGAGGTGCGGGTGTTGCCGCATCCGTCGCTCCCGGGCGGCAGCGCCAGTGCGGATCAACCTCATAGGCAGGCGGCATGACGACATCCACCACCACCTCTTCCATCGCCCACCACGCGGCCCCGATGCTGTACCTGACCCACGCGCGCGTGGTGCTGGCCGACACCACCCTCGACGACGCCGCCGTGCTGGTGGCCGACGGGCGCATCGAGGCCATCTGCCCGAGCGCGGCGCCCGCAGGCGCCCGCGAGATCGACCTGACGGGGCGCATCCTGATGCCAGGCATGATCGACCTGCATTGCGATGCGCTGGAGAAGGAGGTCGAGCCGCGGCCGGGCGTGCACTTCCCGCTCGACTTCGCGTGTGCGCAGGCCGACAAGCGCAATGCCGCGGCCGGCATCACGACGGTGTTCCACGCGCTGTCCTTCGCCAACCACGAACTCGGCGTGCGCAACAACGCCTTCGCCGCCGACATCGCCCGTGCCGTGACGGCGTGGCAGCCGCATGCGCTGGTGGACAACCGCGTGCACGCCCGCTATGAAGTGACCGACGAGTCGGCGCCGCCCTTCCTGGTGGACCTGCTGCAGCAGGGCCAGGCCCACCTGGTCAGCTTCATGGACCACACGCCGGGTCAGGGGCAGTTCAAGGACGTGACGGCCTTCCGCAGCTACCTGGCCCGAAGCTACAAGACCAGCGAGGCGGAACTCGACGCCATCGTGGCGCGCAAGCAGGCCGCGGCGCTGGGCGCGGCCGAGCGCATCGCGCAGGTGGCCCAGGTGGCACGCGAGCGCGGCGTGGCGGTGGCCAGCCACGACGACGATTCGCCGGAGAAGGTCGAGGCCGTCGTTGCCTTCGGTGCGGCGATCTCGGAATTCCCGGTCAACCTCGCGACGGCGCGGGCCGCGCGGGCGCAGGGGCTGGCCACGCTGTTCGGCGCACCCAACGTGCTGCGCGGAAAGTCCCAGTCCGGTTCGATGCGCGCGCTCGACGCGGTGCTCGAAGGCGTGGCCGACTGCCTGTGCGGCGACTACTCGCCCGCCGCGCTGCTGCCCTCGGTGCTGCGCCTGCCCGAACTGGCCGGCATCGGCCTGCACGAGGCCGTGGCGCTGGTGACCGCCAACCCGGCACGGGCGGCCGGGCTGCACGACCGCGGTCGCATCGCCAGTGGCCTGCGCGCCGACCTCATCGCGGTGAAGGCGCTGGGCGGCCTGCCGCAGGCCGAGTACGTGTGGGTGCACGGTGCCCCGGCGCTGAGCGCGCACTTCGACCACGCCTGAGGCGGCTTGCCTGGAGACTGCCATGTCCGCACGATTGATCTATGTGGTCGGCCCTTCGGGCAGCGGCAAGGACAGCCTGCTGCGCTATGCCCGCGAGAAGCTGGCCGACGACCCCGGCGTGGTGTTCGCGCACCGCTACATCACCCGGCCCGCCGACGCCGGTGGCGAGAACCATGTCGCGCTGACCCCCGCCGAGTTCGCCAGTCGCCTGCGCAATCGGCTGTTCGCGCTGGCCTGGGAGAGCCACGGCCACGCCTACGGCATCGGCATCGAGATCAACCAGTGGCTGGCCAAGGGCGCCTCGGTGGTGGTCAACGGCTCGCGCGAGTACCTGGGCGAGGCCGGCCGGCGCTTCCCGGAACTGCTGGCGGTGCGCATCGAGGTGCCCACCGAGGTGCTGCGGTCGCGCCTGCTGGCGCGGGGTCGCGAGGATGCAGCGTCGGTCGAGCAGCGGCTGGAACGGCATCGCCGCATGCAGGCTGTTCCTCAGCAGACCACACAGTCGGCCTGCGCGGGCCATGTGATCACCAACGACGGACCACTGGAACGCGCCGGGGACCTGCTGGTGGCTCTGGTGCGCCAGCACGCCGGGCAGCCGCTGTGCGCGTGACCTTCCTGGGTACCGGCGCGGCCGGCGGCGTGCCGCTGTACGGCTGCACTTGCGTGGCCTGCGAACGGGCGGCCCGCGACCCGAGCCGGATGCGGCGTCCGTGCAGCGCCCTGATCGAGCACGCGGGCACCCGGGTGCTGGTCGACGCCGGGCTGACAGACCTGCACGAGCGCTTTGTGCCGGGCGCGCTCGACGCCATCGTGCTGACGCACTTCCACCCCGACCACGTGCAGGGCCTGTTTCATCTGCGGTGGGGGCGCGGTGCGCCGATCCCGGTGCACGCGCCGCCCGACGCCGAGGGCTGCGCCGACCTGTACAAACATCCGGGCCTGCTGGACTTCCAGCGCCTGGCCAAATTGGAGCCGCAACGCATCGGGGCCCTGAGCTTCACGCCCTTGCCCCTGGTGCACTCCAAGCCGACCTTCGGTTATGCCGTGCAGGCCGAGGACGGGGCCCGGTTCGCCTACCTGACCGATACGCTGGGCCTGCCGCCCCAGACCGAGACGTTCCTGCAGGCCTGGCAGGCCGACGGGCTGGCGCTCGACTGCAGTTTCCCGCCGCAGGAGGCGCCGCCGCGCGGCCACAACGACTGGCCGATGGCGCTGGACACGATCGAGCGCGTGGCCCCGCGCCGGGCGTGGCTGACGCACATCGGCCATGCCCTCGATGCGTGGATGATGCAGACGAATCCGGCTCTGGCCGGGAATGTGTCGGTGGCGCGGGATGGGGAACAGATCGAGCTGGGCCGCGGGCAGCCGCTCGGCCACCCATGACCGACGGCTTCGCGGTCGTTGCCATCGGCTTGTCCGTGCTGATGCACGTGACCTGGAACCTGATCGCCCGCCACCAGCCGCGTGACGCCGAGCCCTTGTGGTGGGTGCTGCTGGGCCATCTGGTCCTGGTCGCGCCGTGGGGCGTCGTCCGGTTCGTCATCGATGCCCAGTGGAGCGTCCACCTGCTGGCCCTTCTGCTGACCTCGGCAGCGGCCAACGTGCTGTACTTCCACGGGCTGCACCGGGCCTACCAGCACGCGCCGGTGGCCTACGTGTACCCGCTGGTGCGCAGCTCGCCGCTGCTGATCGCCGCCTGGAGCCTGCTCTTCTTCGGCGAGTCGCTGGGGGCGCTGGCGTGGATCGGCATCGCCATCAGCGTTGTGGGCCTGGTGCTGATGGCCCGCACGGCGCGCGGCAGCGACGAGGGGCGGGCGCTGCCCTGGACCTTGCTGGCCATGCTGGCGACCAGCGTGTATTCGCTCTCGGACAAGGCCGCCACCGCGCACATCGCCGGCTTCGGTGGCATCCTCGGCTACCTCAGCGTCGGCTACCTCGCGGCCTGGCTGGCCATGAGCTGGCGGCTTCGGCGCAGCACGGGGCGCTGGATACCCAAGGCCCGACCGCGCGCATCGGTGCTGCTGGTGGGCAGCGTGTGCGTGGGCACGGCCTATGCCCTGGTGATCCACGCCATGCGAACGCTGCCGGCCGCCGAGGTCGTGGCCTACACGAATGCCGGCATCGTGCTGGCGACCGTGATGTCGATGGTCGTGTTCCAGGAGCGGGTCCAGTGGCAGCAGCGGGCGGTGGCTGCCGGCGTGGTCTGCGCCGGACTGGCGTTCATCGGGGTGGGGCGGACGCTGTAGGGCGGGGCTCGTTGGTGACTGCGCGTCCCAGGGCAGACTTCAGCCTTCCGGCGCCAGTTCGTCGGCCGCCTGGTCGGCCCTGCGCCAGTCCCGCGGCGCCACGCCGTAGCGTTGCTTGAAGGCCTTGGACAATGCCGTCGCGCTGCCATACCCCACCGCGTCGGCCACGCCCTTCAGCAATCCTCCGGCGCGCAGTTCGGACATCGCCAGGGTCAGCCTAAATCCGGCAGTTACCCTGTCGCCGGCAGCCCCAGCGGGCCAGGTTCTTGAGCTGCTCCGCAGCAGCCTTGACGTGCTGCAACGCCATGCCGATGTTGGTGATCAGCCGCTTGAGCACTTGGGACCGGCCGTGCAGCGGCGTCAGGTACAGCGTGGTCTGGTTGGCATGGCTGGCCGCTTTGCCCACCGCCGCCAGCAGCAGCGGCCGGCTGGTGATGGCTTCCAGCCGGCCCGTCGGGTGCGCCGCCCGGCAGTACCAACTCCACCACTTGTAGACCAGCGCGCAGGCCCGAGCCACGGTCTGGCAGCGGTTGATGTCCTGCGTGGTGAAGCCCCCGAGCCCCCACTGGTTCTTCAGCTCGTCGAAGGCGTTCCCCGCGTCTGCCCGATCGCGGTAGATCTGCCCGATCGACTCCAGCGGGTAGGCCACGTCGGTCACCAGCACCGCGTACTCCCAGAGCTTGTCGCCCTCGTGTACGCTCGGGCCCGCCAGAGTTCGAGTCACGCACCGACCCTGGGCCTGTCGTCCGCGCCGGGCTCTGCAGCGCTCGGTCACGACCTGCGCGACGAAGTCCCGTAGGCTTTCCTGGCAGCGCTGCGCACGCTCTTCGCATGGGTGCGCGCGCTGCCTCGCGCGCCGCCGCTCCTCTCCTGATCGACCGAACACGGCTTGGCACAGGGTCGCTTCGACCCTTCGCCAGGCAAGTCGTCGTGCCGGACGCCTGTCCGGGCACTGTGGAGCGTTGGTGAAGACGATCGGTGGCGGCCTTGGTGGGCTGTGTCTTGGTCAGCACCACGCGTTGGGCGCGGTAGCCGGCGTAGCACGCACGCCGTGGCCGGACCCGACAGCGCGTGCCCATGGCGCGGTCCACCTCGGCCAGCAGGGCCACGTCGGCGCTCGTGTAGCGCCGCGCAAAGCCTGCTCCGGGGCGCGGTACTGCTTAACCAGCGGCTTGCCGCCAGCCCAGCGCGAGACCAGCCGGGTGACCTGCGCACGGTTGTAGCCGCTCAGGCGCTGCAAGTAGGCCAACACCGGCGCGCGGTCCTCGCGCAGCAGCTGGCGGTAGTCAAAGCGCCGCAGTACGGCGTCGATCCAGCTGCAGCGCCCCGCGTGTCGTCTTCGGCGCGCCGGAACTCCAGCGTCTGCGTCCCCTCCAGCACCTGCCGCACCTGCTCCACGGTGCGCACTTGCGCTTCGTTCATGTCGATCACCATCGCTTCGATGATCGACGCGCTGCGCCGGCTGCCCCTCAGCCGCCCAACCGCCGCAGCCAGAACCCCTCCAGGCTCATACCTCGTTGGACAAGACTGCTGCTCGCACCGCGTGATCCGCTTGTGCTACGATGAAATTACGTTGGTGCTCGCGTCGGCCATTCGGTCGGCGCAGTGAAACGGGAATCAGGAAGACGCGTTCCGCCGGAACAGATCCAACCTGAGCTGCCCCCGCAACGGTAAGCGGACGAGGTGCTTGCGCCTCGACCCGTGTGAGTCGCCCACTGCAGGTTTTGGCCTGTGGGAAGGGCACACGGGAAAGTCCGTCAGCCCGGAGACCGGCCAACTGGGTGGGTGCGCATGTGCCGAAGGTGCTGCGTGCCTGTACACGGCGGCCTGCGGGGAAGCAGGCGGCCGGCTGGTCTGTCCGAGTCTTTGCCGATGCCTGTTTCCGCGGTGCGCCCTGTGCGCTGCCCCGCCTTGCTGATTGCCGCGCCCGCTTCGGGGCAGGGCAAGACCAGCGTGACGGCGGCCCTGGCGCGTCTGCACCGGCAGCGCGGGCGCCGCGTGCGAGTGTTCAAGACCGGGCCCGACTTCCTCGACCCGATGGTGCTCGCCCGTGCGAGCGGCGAGCCCGTGCACCAGTTGGACCTGTGGATGGGCGGCGAGGCGCATTGCCGCGCGCTGCTGCACGAGGCAGCGTCAGGGGCGGACCTGGTCCTGGTCGAAGGCGTGATGGGCTTGCATGACGGCGAACCGTCCAGCGCCGACCTGGCCTTGCGTTTCGGCCTGCCCGTGCTCGCGGTGATCGATGGCAGTGCAATGGCGCAGACCTTCGGTGCCGTGGCGCTGGGCCTCGCCCGTTATCGCGACGGGCTGACGCTGGCCGGCGTGCTGGCCAACCGCGTGGCCGGCGAGTCCCACGCCGCGCTGCTGCGCGACAGCCTGCCCGCGTGCTTGCGCTGGTCGGGCAGCCTGGCGCGCGACGAGCTGATCGCCTTGCCCGAGCGGCACCTGGGCCTGGTGCAGGCCGGAGAGCTCGCTGACCTGGATGCGCGGTTGGACCGGGCCGCTGCCGCACTCGGGCCGGATGCGGCCGAGTTGCCGCCCGAGGTGAGTTTCGAAGCGCCGCAGATCAGTGACCTTCGCGGCCTGGACTCGCCGCTGCAAGGCGTGCGCATCGCGGTCGCGCGCGACGCGGCCTTCGCGTTCATCTACCCGGCCAACCTGGCGCAGCTCGAAGCCTTGGGTGCCGAGTTGTGTTTTTTCTCGCCGCTGAATGACGCGGCCTTGCCCCCCTGCGACGCGGTCTGGCTGCCCGGCGGCTACCCCGAATTGCACCTGGACACGCTGAGCGCGAACCGGCTGCTGCACCAGGCGCTGCGCGAGCACCATGCCGCTAGCCGGCCGCTCTTGGCCGAATGCGGTGGACTGCTGTTCCTGCTGGATGCGCTCACCGACGCGCAGGGCCGGCGCGCCGTGATGGCCGGCCTGCTGCAGGGCGAAGCGGTGATGCAAGCGCGACTCGCCAACATCGGTTTGCACGAAGCGACGGTGCCCGAGGGCACGCTGCGAGGTCACAGCTTCCACTACTCGCGCCTGCAGACTCCGCTCGCGCCCTTGTGCTCCACCACACCGGCCCGCGCGGGGCGGCGCGGAGAAGCGGTGTACCGCAGCGGGCGGCTGACGGCCTCGTACTTCCACGCCTACTTCCCGTCGAACCCGCGCGCGGTGGCGCGCCTGTTCGCTCCCGATGGAGGCGCCCGATGAGCCCCGGTACGGTGTGGTTCGTCGGTGCCGGCCCAGGGGACCCGGATCTCATCACGGTCAAGGGCCGCGACCTGATTGCACGCGCCGGGGCCATCCTGTTCGCCGGCTCGCTGGTCAACGAGGCGGCCACGCGCTGGGCGCCCGCCGGCTGCGAGATCGCCGACAGCAAGGGCATGACGTTGGAGCAGATCGCGGCCTGGCTGATCGCCCGAGCGGCAGCACACCAGACAGTGGTGCGCCTGCAGACCGGCGACCCCGCGCTCTACGGCACCTTGATCGAGGTGGTGCAGCCACTGGACGCGGTCGGCGTGCCCGTCGCCGTGGTGCCGGGGGTGTCGTCGGCAATGGCCTCAGCCGCCGCGGCGGTGGTGAGCTTCACGCTGCCCGAGGTCACGCAGACGACCATCTTCACCCGCGTCGCAGGCCGCACGCCGATGCCCGAGGGCGAATCGCTGCGTGAGCTCGCCGCGCACCGCTGCACGCTGTGCATCTTCCTGTCGATCACGCTGCTGCACAAGGTCGAGGCCGGCCTGCGCGAAGCCGGCTGGCCCGACGACGCGCCGGTGCTGGTCGTGCACAAGGCCAGCTGGCCGGGCGAAGAGCGCATCGTGCGCGGCACGCTGGCCACTATCAAACAGCTTTGCCGCGAGGGCGGCATCGTCAGCCAGGCCATGGTCATCGCCAGCCCCACACTGGGCGCGCGCGGCTGGCCCGAACTCGCCAAGTCCAAGCTCTACGACGCGGCATTCACCCACCGCTTCAGAAGGGCCAGCGTATGACCGCCGACACCATCCTGCTCGTGGGCCACGGCTCGCGCGAGAAGAGCGGCAACGACGAGATCGAGCGTTTCGCGGCGCAGTGGCGCGAGTGCCATCCGCAGTGGCGCACCGAGCTGTGCTTCATCGAGTTCGCTGACGTCGAGGTCGAGCAGGGGCTGGAGCTGGCCGCGAAGGACTCGAGGCGTGTGATCGTCGTGCCGTTGATCCTCAATGCAGCGGGCCACGTCAACATCGAGATTCCGTCGCACATCGCGCGGGCGCGCCAGCGCCACCCCGGCGTGCGCTTCGACTACGCACCGCACCTGGGTGTCTGCGAGCCGGTGCTGGCCATCCTGAAGCGGCAGTTGCGCCAGTGCATGCAGGCGCTGGACATGCCCGACCCGGCGGGCACTGGCATCGTGCTGCTGGGACGCGGTTCGTCCAGCCGAGAAGCCAACGGCGAGATGGCGCGCATGGCGCGCTGGCTGTTCGAAGAAGGCGAGCACGAGCTGGTGGACCTCGCCTTCACCGGCATCGCCTGGCCGCGGCTGGAGCGCGTGGTGCAGCGCCAGGCGCAGTTGGGCATGCGCCAGATCGTCGTGCTGCCCTACTACCTGTTCACCGGCACGCTGATCCAGCGCATCGGCCGCCAAGTGGAACACCTGCGCAGCCAGTATCCGCAGCTGCGATTCGCGCTGGGCTCGTACTTCGGCTTCGAGCCCGAGATCGCCCAGCTGCTGGCCGAACGCGTCGGCGGCCTGCTGCGCGGAACGGAGCACGCAGTGCCGGTCAGCGACGAGGCCGCGCAGTGGCAGGGGCACCATCACGGGCCGGGCCATGGGCACGACCACGCTCGCGCCCATGAGCACCACGAACACCACGATCAGCATGGCCACGCCCAACACGGTCACTGAGCAGCTCACGCGCGCCGGCCAGGCGATCGAGCACGACAGCTTCGCGGTCATCGACCGCGAGGCCGGCCCGCATGCCTATGGCCCCGAGCAGTGGCCCATCGTGCGGCGGATGATCCATGCCAACGCCGACTTCGACTTCAACGGCCTGACCCGCTTCCATCCCGAGGCGGTGCGCGCCGGGCTGGCGGCCGTGCGCTCGCGCGCCAGCCGCGTCGTCGCTGACGTGGAGATGATCTGCGTGGGTCTGTCGGCGCCGCGCCTGGGCCACTTCGGCATGACGACGCATCAGTTCATCGCCGATGCGGACGTGATCGCGGCGGCCCGTGCCGAGGACACGACCCGCGCCGTGCAGGCCATGCGCAAGGCCCACCGGCTGGGTCTCGTGGACGGCGCCATCGTCGGCATCGGCAATGCCCCGACCGCGCTGATCGAGGTGGTGCGCCTGATCCGCGAGCACGGGGCGCGGCCAGCTCTGGTCGTGGGCATGCCGGTGGGCTTCGTCTCGGCGGCGGAGGCCAAGGCGCTGATGAGCGAGGAGACCGAGGTGCCGTGGCTCGTCATCGACGGCCGCAAGGGCGGCTCGACCCTGGTGGTGGCCGCGATCCACGCGCTGCTGGGCCTGGCGGAGACGGCGGAGGGCCCGTGCTCATGATGGAGAAGACCGTCAAGCGTGGCACCCGGACCGGCTTCACCACCGGTGCGTGCTCGGCCGCGGCGGCGCGTGCGGCGGTGCTGGGTCTGGTGGACGGCCAGGTGCCGGCCACGGTGGAGGCGCTGCTGCCCAACGGCCAGCGCGCGCGCTTTGACGTGCAGGACGGCCGCTGCGATGCCGAGGCCGCTCACGCGATGGTCATCAAGGACGCCGGCGACGACCCCGACTGCACCGACAAGGCCCACCTCACCGCCGACGTGCGGCGCCTGCCCGGCCAGGCCGATGCTTTCGTGCTGCTCGGCGGCTTCGGTGTCGGCACCGTCACCATGGCCGGGCTGGGCCTGGACGTGGGCGGCCCGGCGATCAACCCCGTGCCCCGCCGCAGCATCGAGGACAACGTGCGCGAGGCCGGCGCCACGCTGCTGACGCACGATGGCCTGGAGGTGACGATCTCAGTGCCGCAGGGCGTGGAGATGGCGAAGAAGACGCTCAATGCCCGGCTGGGCATCCTGGGCGGCATCTCCATCCTGGGCACCACCGGCATCGTCAAGCCCTACAGCACCGCGGCCTACCGGGCCAGCGTGGTGCAGGGCGTGGAAGTGGCGGCCAGCACCGGTGCCGGCACCGTGGTGCTGACGACCGGCGGGCGCACCGAGAAGTTCGCTGTCGCCGAGCTGCCGGGGCTGCCCGAGGCCTGCTTCGTGCAGATGGGCGATTTCCTGCGCTACGCGCTCGACACCGCGGGGAAGATGAAGCTGCAGCGCGTGGTGATCGGCGGCATGGTGGGCAAGCTGACCAAGATCGCGCAGGGCGAGACCATCACCCACGCCAACCGGGCCGAGGTGGACACCGCGCTGCTGGCCGAGCTCGCCGCCGGCATCGGCGCGCCGCCCGACGAATGTGCGGCCATCGCGGCGGCCGAGACGGCGCGCTTCGCGGCCGAGCGCATGCAGGTGCTCGGCCTGGTCGATGCCTTCCACGGTGCACTGGCGCGCAAGGTGGTGAGCACCGTGACCGGCCGCTACCCGGGGCGCTTCCGCCTCGACGTGCTGGTGTGCGATTTCGATGGTCGCAAGATCGCCGAGGCTTCATCCGATGACTGAATCCATTGACCTGCGGCCTCCGCGCTGCCACGTCGTCGGCGTGCTGGACGATGGCGCCGCCAGCCTGGGTGCCGCCGCGCTGCGTGCACTGGCCCAGGCCGATGTCGTGATCGGCGCGCGCCGCACGCTGGATCTGCTGGAGGCGCGCATCGCCCCGGAGGCCGAGCGCCACCCCATCGCCGGCATCGCCGCCGTGGCCGAGACCGTGCGCGCCGCACAGGCGGCCGGCCGGCGCTGCGTGGTGCTGGCCACCGGCGACCCGCTGTGCCACGGCATTGCTGGCACGCTGGCGATGCAGTTGTGCCTGGAGGCCATCGAGGTGCTGCCGAACCTGTCGACGATCCAGATCGCCTGTGCGCGCGTCCGCCTGGTGTGGCAGGAGCTGAAGATCGTCAGCATCCATGCCAAGGATGCCGGCGAGTGGAGCGTCGGCGCCGATCCGCGCCACGGCCTGTATCCGCTGGCCCGGGTCTTGCGCCACCATGATCGGCTGGCCGTGTTGACCAGCCCCGACAACACGCCCGACCGCGTCGCGCGGCTGCTGCTGGCCGAGGGCTTGGCCGACGAGTTTCAGCTCGCCGTGGCGGAACGGCTGTTGCAGCCCGACGAGCGCGTCGTCACCAATCTCGGCGTGGCCGAGGCGGCCCAACAACGCTTTGCCGATCCCAACGTGCTGCTGCTGTGGCGCAGCGCGGCGCGCCCGCAGCCGGTCCGCTTCGGCCTGCCGGATGACCGCTATGAACAGCGCCACCCCGACAAGGGCCTGATCACCAAGCACGAGGTGCGCGCCGTGTCGCTGGCGCGGCTGCAGCTGCGCGAAGATAGCATCGTCTGGGACATCGGTGCCGGTTCGGGCGCGGTGGGCCTGGAGGCAGCGCGCCTTTGCCAGGCTGGCCACGTCTACGCGATCGAGAAGAACGAGGGCGACGTGGCCATCGCGGCGCGCAACCGCGCGACGATGGCCGTGGGCAACCACACCCTGGTGCATGGCAAGGCGCCCGCGCACCTGGACGGCTGGCTGGACCCCGACGCCGTGTTCATCGGCGGCTCGGGCGGCGAGCTGGCCGAGCTGATCGCGCTGGCCCTGCGGCGCCTGAAGCCCGGGGGGCACCTGGTGATGAACTTCGTGACGCTGGAGAACCTGGACACCGCGACCGCCACGCTGCGCGAGCTGGGCGCGGCCTGGGATGTCGTGCTGCTGCAGGCCTCGCGCAGCAAGCCAATCCTGCACATGCACCGCATGGCGGCCGAGAATCCGGTGTGGATCGTCTGCGCGCAGGCTGGGGCCGGCGCCCCGGCGGCCTCGACCGCCATGGAGCGCGCCGATGAGTGACGATCCGCGCATCGGCCGGCTGATCGGTGTCAGCCTCGGCCCGGGCGACCCGGGCCTGATCACGCGTACGGCCTGGGCGCTGCTCGAGCGTCGCGACACCGTCTGGGCCTATCCCGCGCGCAGCACCAAGACGCCGAGCTACGCGTTCGACATCGTGCAGCGCGCTGGCCTGCTGCCACCGACAGAGCACCACTGCCTGCTGTTCCCGATGACGCACGACGGCGAGAAGCTCGGCCGGGCTTGGCTGCGCGCAGCCGAGACCGTGCTGCCGCGGCTACAGGCCGGCCGCGACGTGCTGTTCCTGGTGGAAGGCGACGCCAGCACCTACGCCACCTTCGGGCACCTGGCGCGTACCGTGCGCTCGCTGGACGGGCGCATCGAGGTGCAGACCGTGGCCGGCGTCAACGCCTTCACCGCTGCTTGCGCCACCTTGGGGCAGCCACTGTCTGAACAGGACGACACCGTGGCCATCGTGCCGGCGGCCTATGGTGTTGCCGCACTGGACCGCCTGCTGGCCGACTTCGACACGCTGGTGCTGCTGAAGGTCAAGCCGCTGGTCGACGAGCTGTTCGACTGGCTGCAAGCGCGAGATCTGCTCGATGGCGCGTCCTTCATCGAGCGCTGCGGCGCGCCCGACGAGCGTGTCTTGCGCGGCGCCGAGATGCTGGCCCTGCGCGGCAGCAAGGTCAGCTACTTGTCGCTGATGCTGGTGCCCAACCCGTACCGTGTGCGCGGCGAACGCATCAAGGGCTGCCTGAAAAAGACGTCACCGATGTCGGCTCCTGCCGGGCCGATGGAAATCGAGATCGAGCTATGAGTGCCACGGATCAACCTAACCCGGCCCCTGTTCGCGTGGTGTTGGTGGCCATCACCAAGCACGGCGCTGCGCAGGTGGCGGCGATGGCGCGGCAAATGCCGCAGGCCGCTGTGTGCGTGTCGGCCAAGTTCGCCG
Organism: Methylibium petroleiphilum PM1; assembly: GCF_000015725.1. Taxonomy (NCBI): domain Bacteria; kingdom Pseudomonadati; phylum Pseudomonadota; class Betaproteobacteria; order Burkholderiales; family Sphaerotilaceae; genus Methylibium; species Methylibium petroleiphilum. The sequence goes on from NC_008826.1 coordinate 427,541, forward strand.
ACGCCATGCAGGGACTGCCCAACCCGGTCGCGGCCTACGCCGGCGCTTTCAAGGACGAGATCGCCGGCTTGTTCGAGCGCTACGACCAGATCGTGTTCTTCGTGTCGCTCGGCGCGGTGGTGCGCCTGATCGCGCCGCACCTGAAGAGCAAGGACGAAGACCCGGGTGTGCTGGTGGTCGACGACGCCGGCCAGTTCGTGATCCCGGTGCTGTCGGGCCACGTCGGCGGCGCCAATGCGATGGCGGAGCAGGTGGCGGCTCTGCTGCGCGCCACGCCGGTGCTGACCACCGCATCGGACGTGGGCAAGACCATTCCGGTGGACATCCTCGGCCGCGAGCTGGGCTGGCGGGTCGAGGCGCCCAAGATCAACATCACCCGCGTCTCGGCCGCCGTGGTCAACGAAGAACCGGTGGCCGTGGTGCAGGAGGCCGGCAGCCCGCATTGGTGGACACGGCCGACGCCGCTGCCGCCCCACATCCAGCGCTTCGACCGCTTCGATGCGGTCGACCCGGCGCGTTTCAAGGCCGTGCTGTGGATCACCCATGCCGAGGTGCCTGAGGCGCTGTGGCAGCGCCTGCACGAGCGTCTGGTGGTGTACCGCCCGCCCCGCGAGGCGGATGCATGAAGATCGCGCTGGGCATCGGCTGCGACCGTGGCACGCCTGCGGAGACGATCGCGCAAGCGGTGGTCGAGGCGCTCACCCTCGCGCGGGTGGATCTGGCTGACGTGGCCAGTGTTGCCAGCATCACGCTGAAGGCTGATGAACCTGGGCTGCTGGTGCTGGCCGCGCAGCGAGGCTGGGACATCGTGTTCTACCGCCCGGACGAATTGGCCGCCGTGCCCGTGCCCAACCCCTCGGAGGTCGTGCGCCGCTACACCGGCACGCCTTCGGTCAGCGAGGCCGCCGCGCTGCTGGCGGCCGAGGCCGACGATGGCGCACCCGCGCTGCTCGTCGAGAAGCACAAGTTTCGTGGCACCGACGGGCGCAGCGCGACGGTGTCCATCGCCTGCTGCGCCGAGCTCTCCTGAAGGCCGGCCCACTTCTCCGCAATCTCCCCTGCAACCTCAACGAAAGGACCCAACCATGACCGCACAGAACTTCTCCCCCGCACAGGGCATCCCGGCCACCGCCTCGCGCCTGGTGCCGCGCCAGCTCGCCGCCGCGGCGGCGCTGGGCCTGGCGGTGCTCTACGGCGTGGCCTTTGCCGAGAGCCCGCTGGCGCACAACGCCGCGCACGACGTGCGCCACGTCACCGTCAAACCTTGCCACTGAAAGGGCGCAGCCATGCTGTTCCGACGCTTGGTCTGGTGCGCGCTGGCCGCCGCGCTGCTGGTGGGCAGCCTGCAATTCGCCATGCAGCGCTGGCAGGCGCTGCCCATCATCCTTGCGGCGGAGCGCTTCGAGGACCAGAAGGCGGCAGCGCCGGCACCCGCACACGAACACACGCACGAGCCCGTTCACGAAGGGGCCGCAGCGGGCGGGCACGAGCATGCCGCCGCTGAGCACCACCACGATGAAGCCGCATGGTCGCCTGCGGACGGCGCGGAACGCGGCTTCTGGACCTGGGTGGCCAACGTGCTGCACAGCTTCAGCATGGCCATGCTGTTGTTCGCCGTGATGGGCGCCTGGGTCTGGCGCCGCGGTGGGAGCGGCGGCATGGCGCGCTTGGCGTTGGCGGTGGCCGCCGCGGGCTGGCTCAGCCTGCACCTGTGGCCTTCGCTTGGGCTGCCGGCCGAAGTGCCCGGCATGGACGCAGCCGACCTGCGCGCGCGCCAGGCCTGGTGGCTGCTGGCCGCCGCCGGCGCCGCAGGAGCCTGCGGGATGCTCGCCTTCAGCACCGCGCGCTGGCGTTGGATCGCAGCTGCGGTGCTGCTGGCCTTGCCGTTCGTCGTCCGCGCGCCGCAGGTCGCGGACCCCTTGGCCGGGTTCAGCGGCGAGGCCCATGCTCGGCTGGCGCAACTCGGGCGCGACTTCGTCTGGGCCACGACCTGGGTGTCGCTGTCCTTCTGGGCTTCGCTGGGCGTGATCGGCGGCGCGCTCTTCGCTCGCTGGCTGCAGCCGGTGCTGGCCGAGATGCGGACCAACGCAGCCAGCGCTGCGCCGGCGATCGGAGCTTCTCGATGAGAACGACGCAGGCTGCCGGCAAGATCATGCTGGTGGGCATCGGCCCCGGCAGCGTGGGCCACATGACCCAGCGGGCCCGCGAAGCCATCGCCGAGGCCGACGTGGTGGTGGGCTACGTCACCTACATCAAGCTGGTGGCCGACCTGATCGAGGGCAAGGAGGTCGTGCGCAAGGGCATGACCGAGGAGTTGGACCGCGCGGTGAGCGCGCTCGAAGCCGCGCGCGCCGGCAAGAAGGTGGCGCTCATCTCCTCGGGCGACGCGGGCGTCTACGGCATGGCCGGCCCCACCTACGAGGTGCTGTTCCAGGCGGGCTGGACGCCCGAGGACGCGGTGCAAGTGGAGATCGTGCCTGGCGCCTCCGCGCTCAACGCCTGTGCCGCGCTGGTGGGCGCGCCGCTGACGCACGATTTCTGCGCCATCTCGCTGAGCGACCTGTTGACGCCCTGGCCGGTGATCGCGCGGCGGCTGGACGCGGTGGCGATGGCCGACTTCGTCGTCGCGCTCTACAACCCCAAGAGCGGCCGGCGCACGCGCCAGATCGTCGAGGCACAGCGCCTGTTCCTGCGCCACCGCCGGGCCGACACGCCGGTGGCGATCGTCAAGAGCGCCTACCGGCGGCGGCAGCACATCGAGTTCCGCACGCTGGAAACGATGTGCGAGGCCGACATCGGCATGCTCAGCACGGTGCTGATCGGCAACAGCCACACCTTCGTGCGCGACGGCCTGATGGTCACGCCGCGCGGCTACGCCAACAAGTACGACATTGAGCAAGGCGGCGAGACGCGCGAGGGCGAGAGGCCGGGGCGTTCGCTGTCGACCGGGCTGAACGGCTGGCTCGAGAACCTGCTGGACGACCACGCCGGCGGCGAGAGCATCGAGCAGCTCGCCGCGCGACACCGCCTGCCGGCCGACTACATCGCCGCGACCCTGGCCGAGCCGATCGAGGCACAGCCCGAAGCCGCGGCCGAAGACACCGAAACCTGAAGGGGCGCCCACACCACCAGACACCGAACCCGGGCGCGACCTCCGCAAGGCGGCCGCGCCCCCACGCCCCAGGTGCCTTGCCCAGCGATGGTCCGGGTCAAACGGGAACGGGGTAGGCCGGCCTGGCTTGGATGCCAGGCCGGCCGTAATCCCCGGCTGCCCCCGCAACGGTAGGCGAGTGCGGGTGCGTCCACGGCGCTCGAACCATCGAGCGCCAGCCACTGAACGGTTGCGTGGCGTCGTCGCCGAGACGACGCGCGCGGACCGCTTGGGAAGGCGATGCACCAAGACTCGCGAGCCCGGATACCGGCCTGTGGCGACGCGCCGCCGCGACGCGAATCGTGGCGGTCATCGCAATGCGACCAGCCGCGGGGAGCGGATGGCGGCGAACGCGCCGCGCTCACTCGCGTGGGTATCGCGCCATCCCGTGCAGCGGGTCGTTCCTGGAGTTGATGCCACGTGAGAACCACCGAACCAGGCGCCCGACGCGCGCCCCATTTGACGCCGCTGTCCATGGCCAGTTTCCTGACCGCCCTGCTGGCGAGCGCCACCGCGTGCGCCGAAGAACCGGCTGCGCTCGACGCGATCGTCGTCACGGGCCGGCGCACGGCGGCGCGACTGGAAGACACGCCGCAGCGCGTCGAGGACATCGAGCGCACGCCGACGCGTGAGCTCGCCGACCTGCTGAAGAAGAACGCGAGCGTCGACGTGATCCAGTACCCGGGCAACCTGTCGGGCGTCGGCATTCGCGGGGTCCGGCTCGAGTTCTCGGGCATCAACAAGCGCTGGCTGCCGCTGATCGATGGCCGGCCCGCGATGTCTACCAACCCGAGCCTGGTGAACCTGGACCAGATCGAACGCATCGAGGTGCTCAAGGGCCCGGCTTCTGCGCTGTATGGTGCGCAGGCCATGGGCGGCGTGGTGAACCTGATCACGCGCGAGAGTCACGGCGGCGTGGCCGGCACGGGGCAGATCTCGCTCGGCGAGTTCGATCTGAAGGAACTCCGCGGCCGCATCGGCGGCAGCCTGAGCGACGCGCTGGATTTCGACTACGCCGGTTCCTGGTTCGACCGGGGCGACTTCAGCGCCGGCCAGGGCGTCGAGCGGCCCAACACGGCGTACCGCCAGCAGAACCATGCGCTGCGCCTCGGCCTGGCCCCGGCGCTGGATTGGCGCCTGCGCGCCAAGACCGACCTCTACCGGGGCCGCGACATCGCCACGCCCGGCGACATCGCCTACGGCCTGAACCCTGCGCACGCGAGGAGCCTGTCGTGAGCCTTCTGCGCCCACAGGGGCTGACTGTTCGCATCGGCGGCAAGACATTGCTGCACGATGCGAGCCTGTCTCCGCGTGCGGGCGAACTGCTGGGCGTCGTCGGCAGCAACGGCGCCGGCAAGACCACGCTGCTGCGCACGATGGCCGGATTGACGCGCGCCGCACAGGGGCGGGTGCTGCTGCCCGGGCGTGGCAGCTTGCCTACCTGCCGCAAGGCCAGGCCGTGCACTGGCCATTGCCGGGGCGCGAGGTGATGGCGCTGGGCCGGCTGCCGCATGGCGATGCGCTGCGGCCCAGCGGGCGCGACGCCATCGCGCGCGATGGCGGCCACCGCGACGCAGGGCTTTGCCGAGGCCGCCGCGCACACCTTGTCCGGCGGCGAACGTGCGCGGCTGCTGCTGGCCGGCGAGCCGCAGGTCGTCCTGGCCGACGAATCCCTGGCCGCGCTCGACGCGGCCCATCAGCTGCGCGTGCTGGCTTTGCTGCGCCAGCAGTCCCATGGCGGCCGAGCCGTGGCGCTGGTGCTGCACGACCTGGCGCTCGCCGCGCGCTCTTGCACCCGCATCGCCGTGCTGCACCAGGGCCGCCTGCTGGCCGACGGCCCGCCTGCACAGGTGCTCGATGAAGCCTTGATCGCCCGCGCCTTCGGCGTCAGCGCCCTGCGCATCGACCACGCGGGCGAAACCTGCCTGCTGGCCTGGCAGCCGCTGCCGGCCGACTCCCATCTGGAAACCACGCCATGAGCCTTCCTGTTGAAAAACCCAAGATCGGCGCCTACCGCCGCCACATCCTGATCTGCACCGGGCCGCGCTGCACGAAGGACGGCCAGTCGCAGGTGTTGTTCGACAGCCTGGGCGACAAGTTCAAGGCGGTGGGCCTTCACCAAGGTGAACTGCGCGTCAAGCGCAGCCGCGTCAGCTGCTTCGCCGCCTGCAACGGCGGGCCGGTGATGTGCGTGCAGCCCGACGGGGTCTGGTACTACGACGTGACGCCGCAGAACATGGACCGCATCATCGAGCAGCACCTGGTCGGCGGGCAGCCCGTCGACGAACTGGTGTTCCACCGCGGGCCCGGCCATGTCGAATGAGCCGAGCTTCGCTGCCGGCACGGTGTGCATCGTCGGCGCCGGGCCGGGTGCGGCGGACCTGCTGACGCTGCGTGCCCTGCGGCGCCTGCAGCAGGCCGAGGTGATGGTGCATGACCGGCTGATCGCGCCGGAGGTGCTGGCGCTCGCGCCGCCGCAAGCGCTGCGGGTGTACGTGGGCAAGGCTTCGGGCGACCACGCCGTGCCGCAGGCGGGCATCCATGCGCTGTTGGTCGAGCATGCCCGGGCGGGCCGGCGCGTGGTGCGGCTCAAGGGTGGCGATCCCTTCGTGTTCGGCCGCGGCGGCGAGGAGGCACTGGCGTTGCAGGCCGCCGGCATCGCCTGCGAGGTCGTGCCCGGTGTGACCGCCGCCGGCGGCTGTGCGGCGGCCGCCGGCATCCCGCTGACGCACCGCGACCTGGTCAGCAGCTGCGTCTTCCTGCCCGGGCATCTGGCCGAGGGTGAGGGTGCGCACGGCCGCACGCTGGACTGGGCTGCACTGGCGCGGCCCGGGCAGACGCGTGTGTTCTACATGGGCGTGCAGCGCCTGCCCCAGATCGCGCAGCGGCTCATTGCCCACGGGCTGGCGCCCGAGACGCCGGCCGCGATCGTGCGCGACGGTACGCGCGCGACTCAAAGCGTGCTCGCCACTGGCCTAGCAGCGCTGGCGCAGGCCGCGCCCGCGTACGGCCCGCAGCCCGGGCTCCTGATCATCGGCGAGACGGTGAGCCTGAGCCCGGACTATCGGCCCACGGTGGCGCCGCAGCCGGAGCTTCGGCGCACCATGCACTTCGATGCCAACGAGCGCGATGCCGTCTACCGCGTCATCGCCGCGCGGCGCGACATGCGGCACTTCGCGGGCGGGACGGCGCTGGCCCCGGCCGTGCTCGAGCGCCTACTGTGCGCGGCGCATCAGGCGCCGTCGGTGGGGCTGATGCAGCCCTGGCGCTTCATCCGCGTCGCCAACCCGGCGCTGCGCGAGTCCCTGGCCGCGCAGGTGGCCGCCGAGCGGGAGCGCACGGCGCAGGCGCTGGGCGAGCGTGCCGAAGAGTTCCTGCGGCTCAAGGTCGAGGGCCTGCGCGAGTGCGCCGAGCTGCTGGCCCTGGTGCTCGCGCCCGACGACGGAACGGTCTTCGGCCGCCGTACGCTGCCGCGCGAGATGGCGCTGTGTTCGGTGGGGGCGGCGGCGCAGAACCTGTGGCTGGCCGCACGTGCGGAAAACCTGGGCCTGGGCTGGGTGTCGATGTTCGAGCCGGCGGCCGTCGCCGCGCTGCTGGGGCTGCCTGAGGGCGCCTTGCCGCTGGGCCTGCTGTGCCTTGGCCCGGTCGATGCCTTCTACGACGAGCCGATGCTGCAGGCTGAGCACTGGCGTCAGGGCCAGCCGCTCGGTGACATGGTGTTCGAAGACACCTGGGGTCGATCGGCTGACAAGCCGTGAACGAATTGCTGGCCACAGTTCCTGATGGGTCCGATGTTGGCCGGCGTGGATGGCTACGGTCAGACGCGCCGGGCGAGGTCGCCGCTGGCGAGTGGGGCGACTTCGGAGGTCGTGGCGGCACTGTGGGGCGGCAGGAGTGCGTGGCGAGGCCCTGGGGCCGCGCCGGGTTCAGGCCGCGAAGGCGATGTTCAGGCTGCGCATGCGCATCAGGTTGCGCGCCAGGGCATGCCACAGCAGCACGGCTCGCGCCTTTGTCAAGCCACAGACGTTGAACCTGGACAGTCCTCGGCGCCGCAATTGCGCGTTGGCATAAGTGAACTGGCCCCCGAAAATGGACGCCAAGAGGTCTGGTATTTTGACCATGTGGAAGGATGGCAAGGACGGCGATGGGCCGCCCGCCCCGGGCAGCGAGTTCGAGCCCAAGCCGGGCGACAGCGACGCGGTGGCGCAATGGCGGGCCCGCATGGCCACCGACGCCGCGCGCGAGATTTACAAGGATCGTGCAGCCACGGCCGAATGCGTCAACGCGCAGGCCCGCAACCGGGGCTTGTTGCGCATGCCGGTGCGCGGGCTGGCCAAGGTCCGCTGCGTCGTCAGGCTGTACGCGCTGGCGCACAACCTGATGCGCATGCCCTCGCGCCGCAACTCCTCGGTCCGGGCACTCCCGCGTCCGCGATGACCGCAACGGCCGCATGAGTCCGCAAACCATGCCCGACCCCCCCAAAACACGTCCCTGCGCGACCCCGGACTGCTGCGGGATCGCGCCAACAAGCGCACCCGCCTCACCGGATCGGCGTTCACCCGCGCCGCCATGCCTCATGGGGTCCCCTTGTTTTCGGTGCCAAAAGTGACGGTACGCCTCTGCCCGTAGAGCCAGCATTGGCGCGGGGTTCGCTTTCAGACCGCGCGCAAGTGCTTGTCAGGCAATGAGTTCCTGTTGGTCCTCCGATCGGCCGCTGAAGGCCTGTTTGTGGGGTCGATCTCAGCCAGCAGCACCTGTTTTCACTGCAGTTTGTGACGGCAGGATCTGGCCCGCGTAGCGCTCCAGCGGGAAGCGGAAGACTCCCCGCAGGTTGATGCCTTCAAGGCGCGTGGGCGCAATGCGCCCGGTCAGCTCGGCCGGCACGATCTGCCGCCTATTGGCCCACCGGTCCAGCACTACCTGCATCTGCGCCGTGTTCCATGCCATCACGATGTTGGCCAGCAGGCTCAGCGCATCGGCCACCGCTTGCATTTCGTCGGCTCTCCGTGCCTGCGCTGGCCCCACACGGCCGGTGTAGATCGCCCGCTTCAGCGCATTGACCGCCTCGCCGCGGTTGAGGACCCGTCGCAGCTCGCGGCGGAACGCCTCGTTGACGAAGTAGTCGGCCAGGAACGCCGTGCGCAGCAGCTTGCCCAACTGGACGCCGGCGTCGTAGATCGGGTCGCCTCGGGCGGCCGAGCCGAACCTGGCCAACGCCGTGACCGCGCTGGCGTGGCCCGTGATCACCGAGGCTGCCAGATGCACCAGACTGTCCCAGTGGGTCTCTATCAGGGCCGTATCGATGGTGGCCTCGCACACGGCAGCGATCTCCTCGGGCACCTTCATGCCGCGCGGCACGAACAGGTGCCGCTGATTGAGCTCCCTGAGCCTGGGACACAGATCGAAGCCCAGCAGCCGAGCCAGGCCCATGGCGAAGTCGGTGTAGCCGTGCGTGTCCACAGCCAGTTGCGTGGTCTCGACCTTCTCCTGCCGCACCACGCCCTCGATGGCCGCGCCAGCCTGACGCTCGTTGAGCACGATGGGCTGGGCATGGAAGATCCCCCAGCGGTCCTTGACGTGGCTGTAGATGCCGATCGAGGCCGTCTGCCGCCTGGGGTCCTGCCGTGCCTGCCAGACCCGGCGGCTGGTCTCCAGGCTCATCATGTCTGACGAAGCCAGATCCGCTCGGCCCCAGGTGGCGGCGATCGGTTGGCGTTGCATGTGCTCCAGCACCGCCTGGCAGGCCAGCGCCAGGCGCCGCTCGTCACCGGCCCAGCGCATAGCCTGGCGAATACTGGTGGCCGACAGCTGCGGGATCATCCGTGCGCACTCGGCCGCAGTCAGGCTGGTGCCGTGGGCCAGGATGCCGGCGTAGACCATCAGCAGTTCCTGGCCAGATCGCGGCTCGCGTGCGAGCATGATCCAGCTGAAGCGCACCTGGGCGTCCACCGCCAGGATGACCTCGGGCAGTTGCACTTCGCCGATGCGCTGATCGAGCCGGCTGCGCAGCCTGCTGACTTCGGGGTCCTCATCGTCGGCCGCCAGCGGAGCCAAGTGCAGTTCGTCGTCGACACGCAGCGCGCCGGTGCGTACCGCCGTGGCCACGGCGTCGACGCCGGCGCGCACGCGCTCCAGCAGCGGCGCGAGGTAGTTCGCTGCCTTGGCCGGCATCTGTAGCCTGGCGTAGTGGCGCCGGGCCTCAACCTCCCAGCGCTCGTCCGGGATGAACAGCCGCTCGCGGCCTCGGAAGCTCAGCGAGTGTTCGATCCAGATCGAGCCATTGCGCAATCCCCGGCGCAGCGCGAACAGGGTGGCCACTTCCAGTGCCCGGAACGCCCGCTCCCGGTCGGTGTCAGCGATGTCCTGGCGCCACGCTGCCCCCAGCCGTGCAGCGGTGACATCGACAGGCAAGGTCTTGTCGCCGGCTGCGTACTGCGCGCGCAGGATGTCCAGCGCCTGCAGCGCCGGGTGCTCACCCGTGGCCGTCCACGACAGGCTCCCAGCGGCCACCAGCAGCGAGCGCACCGGGGCGATGGCGGCGATCAACTGCCGACGGATGCCCGAGGCCCGGCTCGGTGTTCTCTGCGCGCGCCGGGCTGCGACCAGTTCGAGCAGGCGCGTGCGCAGTTCGGCCGTGCCGGCTTCGTCCCGGGCCAGCTCGGCCAACTCCTGCAGCAGCAACTGGTACTGCCGCGACCAGTCGATGGGGGCAACCGCATCGTCGGCACATTGGCGCCAGAGATCGGCGACGCGGCGCTGGAACATGAGGATGAACTGGTCGGTGGCCGTCAGCAAGCAGTAGCGCAGGAAGCAGGCCGTCTCGACGGTCCGGGCGGGCTCCTTGACGCGGGCGTTGACCGACGGCGCTCGCGAGGCCATGCGTCGCGCGTAGCGGCGCACCAGCACGTTGTTGATCTCGGCCAGCGCGCGGTCGACGCCGAGCTCCTTCAGGCAAGTGATTCGCTCCAGAACCTCTGCTATCTGCCGCGTGGAATGCTTGGCCGGCGCGCTCCACAACCAGGACTGGCAGGGTTGTCCATCAGGACGCGGGGCATCCAGCACCGCGCTCCAGCGCTTGAGGGTCGAGACGGGAACCGACTGCCGAACCGCCTCGGCCGTCGTGCGCTCGAGCTCGCTCAGGGCGGCCGCCACCAGGCCGCGGATGTCGCGCTCGCGCAAGACCAGCAACCTGTGGCTGTACAGCCATTGCCGGGCGTGGACGATCAGACGTTCTCGGTCGGCGCACTGCGCGACTTCATCGCGCAGCACACGCACGAGCGCACGACGCTGGTGCTCAGTCATCCAGCCAAATCCCAGGGACTCGCAGGCCAGCTGTTGGTGATCGAACAGGGTGCGGCCCCGTGCATACAGCGCCCGCACGGACGCCAGATCGGGAGTCTCGATGCCGAGTTCGCGGCCCAGGTGGGCCAGCAGGACGCTCGGCACGACGCGCACGCTGTTCAGCGGCCGGCCGGTCATGCGCACGAAGCCGATGTGCAGCGCCAGGCCCAGCCGCAGACCGTCGCCGCGGCGTCGCGCGATCAGCTCTCGCTCGGCGGGGCTGAAGCTGAAGAAGGCCTGCAGCTCAAACTGGCTGAGCTCACGCGGCAGCTCGCGCTGGCCCAGATACGGTGATTGCCAGCCTTGCATGGCCTCGCTCCCAACTCAAGCCTCGGGCCGCCCACGATAAGCCCCTGCGCGAGCCAACAGGAAAGTTCATCGAATCAACAACTTACCGAACAGCGCTCGAACGGACCCGCGCCAATGCTGGCTCTACGGGCAGGAGCGTACCGTCACTTTTGGCACCGAAAACAAGGGGACCCCTTCGACGCCGATCTGGTTCGCCAACGACCCCGAATGCAGCCATGAAGACGAAGGTCGAGCGGCGGCGCCGTTGGTTCGGTTTTGGAGGGTGTCCACACGACCACCGCTCTCTTGGGGGCCCCCATACGGTGGGATGGACGTCTCCCTCCATCGGGCGCAGCCGCGGTCACACACGTCAGGGTGATCGGCGATCAGGTCGCGCCGCGGGAAGATCACCGAGGATTCCGACGGGGATCCACCAGGAGCCGATGGTCTGCGCGAGGTCGGCGAAGTCAACCATCTCTAGGTGCAAGTCCGTGTCCGTGTCAGAACGTGGAAACTTGGTCTCGCTGTCGCTGTTGGATTGAAGGCAGTGGTGTCTGCGTACCACGGTGAACCCCTTGCAGCCGAGGCGAGGTGGGGCACGCTGGCGCGAGGAACAGGCAACCGCCAGCCGGTCAGCAACCACAGCGGCCGCGGCCGGCTCGATGTAGGACGGCGCACATGAAAAGCGATCACGATCAGGAGGCAGGCAAGTCGACGGCTTCGAGGGGCGAGAAGCCCTCGAAGTGGGATCACTCGCCCGATGCGGGCGAGACCACGCGTGCGATGACGGCCAACGCGGTCGTGTCGGCTGCGGCCAACGTGCCGCTGCTGCTTGCCGCCGTCGGGCTGGTGATTTACCTCGCGTTCGAGGCCGGCCTGAACCTGCCTGGAACCATCTTCGGCGGGCTCAGCCTGGTTGTCTCCGGCTGGCGCTGGTCGATGAGCAAGCGGTACCGGGCGCGCGAGCCTCTGGATGAGGCAACCGAGCGGTTGGCTCGGCGCGAGGTCGAACTGAATGCGGGGCTGGCCGGCCTGATGTGGGGCTACGGTGCGCTGGCGATCTACCCACACCTGAAGGAGGTGGCACAGATCGCGTTTCCGATGATGCTGGCCGGCTCCGCCGGCGTCGCGGCGCTCTACGCGCCGCTGGCCGGGCGCGCGTACCTGTACATGATCGTGCCGCAGGTCGCATCTCTCGCCATGGCGCACCTGGCCTTCGATGGCCTGCGTTCGATCGGACTCGCGGCCGTCGTGGCCGGCTTCGGCTTCACGATGCACCGCTCCGCCCAGATGTCCAAGGCTGCGGGCGAGCGGCTCGCGAGGGCACTACTCGAGCGCGATCGACTGCGCGCCGACCATGCGCGACTGGCGCAGCTCGAGTTGATCGAGGCCAAGGTCGCTGCCGAGTCCGCGCGCAATGAAGCGGCAGCCACCCGGGACCTGTTCATCGCGAAGGTGTCGCACGAGTTCCGCACGCCGTTGCAGACCATCGTGGCCCTGGCCGACCTGCTGGCCCTGAAGACGGACGACGGCAAGTCCAAGGGGCTGCAGGAGCCGATCCAGCGGCTCTCGCGCGCAGCCGACCAGCTTATGCACCAGGCCAACGACCTGGCGGCCTTCGTGCGAGCGAACAAGGCTGCCGGCTACGAGATCCGCGAGCGGCCGGTGCAACTCGATGAAGTAGTCGCCGCATCCATCGTCGAGCTGCGTGAACTCGCGACTCGCAAGGGCATCGAGGTTCGCGTGGCAGTCCCGGATGTCTCGCTGCATGCCGACGACATGCGGCTGCAGCAGATCATCGGCAACCTGGTGAGCAATGCGGTGAAGTACACGACCGCCGGGCACATCGAGATTCGCGCCGAGATCGATGGTGGTGATCCCTGCACGATGTCGCTCTGGGTCAGCGACACGGGCAGCGGCATCGCCGAGGAGGCGCTGCCCAACGTCTTCGAGCCCTGGTTCCGCGGTACGCGCGAAGCGAGAGGCCTGGGGCTCGGGCTGTCGATCGTCCGGTCGCTAGTCGCGCAACTCGGGGGTACCGCGGAGCTCAACTCGGAGAAGGGTCGCGGCACCACGGCCTGCGTGCGCATTCCGGTGAAGGTGTTGGACCAAGCGCCGAAGCGGCCAGGCGCCGGGACCGCCAACCTGTCGAACATGCGGCTGCTGGTCGTCGACGACGAGGACTCCGTTCGCAACGCCGTCGCCGACCTGCTGCGCGCCAAGGGAGCTGTCTGTGTCGAGGCACCGGGGACCGAGGACGCCCTTCGAGAGTTCGAAGGCCAGGCCTACGAAGCCGCGTTGATCGACATCCAGATGCCGGGCGCCGACGGCTACGAACTCGCGAGGCGCTTCAAGGCTCGCCACCCGAAGTCGGAGACGCGGTTGATCGCGATGAGCGCGTTCGGTCTGGCACAAGAGCACAGCGGTCTCTTCGATGCCTACGTGGCCAAGCCAGCCAAGGCAGACACGATGGTGGGCACCATCGTTCGCGCATTGGAGCGTCGCGGGTCCGCGGCATCAAGCAGCAACTGAGCGGGCCGGCGGAACGCCGCGGCGCAGGTCGGCCTAACCGTCCCGAAGCGATGGAAGGACCTCTGCGACGGAGACCGCTCGCAGGTCACCGACCAGCCGACCCTGGGAGTCGGTGACGATGAGGCCCTTCTTCGCAGCCTCCTTGCAAACCGTCGCAAGCCGCGGATCGGCGAAACCGGTCGGCGGGTCGTACGCCTGCAGTTGCAGCCCCGCGATCGCCAGCAGTCCGTCGACGTTGGCAGGGCCGGCTTGTGCGGTCGGACCGCACAGGCCGGCAAGCGCCAGTCGCAAGGGGGATGTCCGGGGCTTCATGGCAAGGCGCGTGCAGGGATGACCATCCTGCGTCCCCTGCGAGGGCCGCGCAACTCGAAAGGCCGGTCCAGACCCCCGCCAAAGCAGCCACTGGTCGTTGCGCGTGACGCGCGCTACGTCAGTCTGCCTCGAGCGCGTTCGCCAAGCTAGCGCCGCCCGCGAAGCGCAGCGCCATCTCCCTGGCCCGCGAATGCCCGTCGCCATCCAGTACCGGCAATTCCACCGCCGGGGATCCGTCCACGTGCATCGGGCCGCCGAAGTCACTGTCGTAGAACTCGCCCGCGTGCTCGCCCTCGGAATGGTAGGCACGGTAGTCGGATTGGGTCAGGTCAACGCCGAGCGTGGCAGCGAAGTTCTGATAGGCCCAGGCACGCAACCTATCTCCGCTATCCACGGCCTCCTCGGCCAGCGTGCGCAGTGCCTCGACATCGCCTTCGCGCGCGAGCCGCTCCAATGCCCAGTTGTCGCCCGCATGTGCGAGATCGTCCAACGCCTGGTGCGATCCCTGGTCGGCCGCCGCGCGCAGCCAGTCATGCCGTTGTTCGACGGTGGGCGCGAGCTCGGCCATGGTCCGCGCGTCCACCTCGCCGTCGAGGCGCTTCGCGCGCTCGTAGAAGGTGGCGTCATCGAACTCCGCGGCAAATTCCGCGGCGGCCTGTCGCACGCCGCCGAGCGCCGCCTGGCGCAGGTGATGCTCAAAGGCGCGGTACTGCGGCGCCTCGATCAGGTACTGATTGACCCACGCCTGCTCGTGCTTGGTCAACACGCGTCCCTTCAGCGACTCCTCGTAGAGGTAAGGGTTGGGCTTGCGGCACCGAAACGCACGCGCCAGCTGGTGGTGGACCTGCGGGCTCAGTTCCCGCGATGCGAGCTCGTCGAGCAGCAGCGCCGAACCAGCGAGATGCGTAGCTGCCGACGGTGAAGCCTCTGGGGCGGCCTCATCGTCGAAGTCCAGGTCGTCCTCGTCGTCTTCGGCCCAGCCCTCGTCCTTGCTGCCTTGCGATGCCGCCGGTCGCGTTAGCGCCTCAACGTCATGCCACCGCATCGCACCGATGCGCCGTTCCTGCAGCAGTGCATGCAGGCTCGATGCGGCGACATGGCAAGCGCGCTGCGGAACGCTTAGCTGCAGGGCCCGGCCGGCGAGGGTGGGCCCGTTCTCAGGTGTCATGTCGCCGATGCCCGCGTCGCAAAGGACGCAGTCGGCGCGAAACGCCGCCCACGAGCCGTAGCCGAAGGCTGCAGCGAGCAGCTCATGGACATGGCTGCGCGGCATGGAGATGCCGCAGGCGGATTGGAGTTGGTGATGCGCAGTGTGCGCGAGTTGCTTCAAGGTCATGCGTCTTCCTTCCGTGTGCAACGTCGCATCAGGTCGAGCGCACGCGTTTAAGGACCCGGCGACGAAGCCCGGCTGGGAAGTACGTTGACGATGAAGAGAGGCCTTTTTCTACTCGCGTGCAAGTACGGTGGGCACCTTGATGGCGATTGTATGCAGCGTCAGGGCAGGCTCAAGGGGGCTCGGCCTGGCGGGCGGGATCTGTCGGCGCCGCCATGGCTGTACCACCCAATCGGGCGGCGCAGCACGACAGTCGAGTTCGTGGCCCGCTATGTCTTCGTCAACGCCAGTGCCCTGGACGACCAGGCGCTGGCGGCGGCTGTGAAGGCTGCGCGCTCGCGCGGCGCGACGGTCGTGAAGTCGCTAGCCGGCACGATGCTGCTGGAGGTAACGCCGGCGCAGGTGCCCGAGGTCTCGCAGGCCTTGGCGGGCTGGCGCTATGCGGCCGAACGCAAGAGGACCCGGGTGCCCGAGCGCAAGCCGCTGGAGCGTTCGAAGGCGCGCGGCGCGCTGGCGGCGGCCGCCAAGGGCTAGATCCATGACGCCTGCAGTTTGAATCCTAGGCTTTGTCGCCGTGATTTGCCCCAATTTGGGTGCAAATCTCAATGCATGACAAGGTTAATTATGTCAACTTTCTGACGCCGTTCGGAGGCGCCTTACGTCGAATGCTGCTCTGGCACGCCGCTGTCTTCAACGGGTGGTAGGCGTCCATCCCGTTGCTTACCAACTACCTGACGCGCCGATCCTCTGCATCGCCGGATGCTGTACCGTTGTTCAGCATCTGGAAGACGTACAGCGAAAGGTCCGCGACCAACCGGTCGTCGTGCGTACTGAGATCCAGGCCCGTCAGATCGGAGATTCGACCAAGCCGGTGTGCGACCGTCTTTCTGTGCACACCAAGCCTCTGCGACGCTGCTTCGTGTGAACAGTTCACGTCGAAGTAGACGCGCAGCGTCTGCAAGAAGAGGTCGCGCTGCTTCGGTTCCTCGTTCAGCAACTCACCAAGGTTCAGTTCCAGGAATCGCCGCATGCCGACATCATGGCGCAGACTCAGCAACATGCCGACTACGCCTGCACGGTCGTACACGACAGAGGCGGTCTTGCCCATCTGCCGTGAGACATCCAGCGCGATCTGCGCCTCCCGGTATGCGATTGCGAGAGCACGGGGAACGTGGCAGCGGCTGCTCCCACCCACCACAACCTGGCGTCCACCAAGACCGTCGCTGATGGCTTCTGCGAGACCCTTAGCAAATCGTTCGGCATCGTCGAGCGCCTGATCGGAACACAACACGGCGATCGAGATGCCCTGCAATGCGATCGCGCGCGCCTTCTCGCCACGTACGGTCTCCACTGCACGTGTGATCTTCTGCCGAAGGATAGAGCCCGAGCTCTGCGCAGATCCCGGAACCGTGGCGCCGAGTTCGCAGAGGTAGAGCCGCATCGGGCCCTCCAGATCCAGCTTGAGATCTGCCGCGCGGTCGATGGCCGCTGCACGTGCGGTCTCATCCGCGCGCAGCAAATCCCACAACGTTGCGTCGATCGACTCCGATCGTGCTCGGCTCGCCGATCGCTGTTCCAGCCGCTGCAAAGCAGCGATGACCGCAACTTGCGTGAGTGTCAACTCGATGAGCTCCGAGCGATGCGCGTCTTCGAGCGTTCCGAGGATCCAGGCCACCGCCTCGCCCTCGACAAAGATGGGTTGAACTCGCCAGGACAAGCCGCCCTGGGTCATCGACAGCCCCGCGGTGGCGACGCCTTGCGCGACGACGGCGGCGGCCACAGCAGCGACTAGGCCATGCGCCCGGTCACTACCACTCCATGCCAACAGTGTGCCGTCTCTGTCGATGATGGCCACGTCCGTCTTCAGCGTCGTGGACGTGGTAGAAACGATCGCATTCAATCCGGTGCCTTGGAGCAGCAGCAGCATGAGTGTCTGCGTGAGGCTTGAGACGCTGCGCACGACGTCGAAGCGCTGGTTGAGCGCTTCGTGCGCCTGCCCCAACTCCTCGACCATGCGGCGTTGCCCGGCGTAGAGCTCCGCGTTCTCTAGGGCGATCGATGTCAGGTTCGCAAGCGCTGTCAGCCGGGTCGTGTCCTGTGGCGTGAATGTCGAGGGTCGACGACGCCAGACTTCCAGCACGCCGATGATGTCGTCGCGTCCGAGCAGAGGGGCCGCCGACGCCGAGCGAACGAGTTCGGCCTCGGCTAGGTGGAAGAAGTCGCGGCTGATGGCTTCGCTGGTGACATAGTCCTCGACCGAAGCTGGCTTGCGGTGTGCTAGGACGAGCCCGGCCAACCCCTGCCCGGGTCCCATCTGCAGGTTCGCCGTTTCTGGCGAGCGGTTGCCGACGCAGCGGCGCATGACGATCTTGTCGTCCTCCCGCAACAGGACGCCGCAGATGTCCGCCGATAGCAGTTGCTTGGCCTCCTGCGTGATGAGCAGCAGGATCTCGCTCAGATCGTGGCTCTTGAGAATGCGGGTGGCGACCCGTTGCAGCGCCTGCACTTCGTCGAGGTTCTGGACGGCGATCCGCTGACGCTCACAGGTCTGTATAGCAAGCGCAAAGAACTTGCAGAACACGCCCAGATAGTCCGAGGCTTCGATCGTGACGGGATCACCCTCGATCAGCAGAGCGAGCGCGCCGGGCGCAACCGGGACAAACACGCCCCTCCCCACCCGCAGCGGAGCTTCGTGCGTCTCCAGTCCTCCGGGAAGATCCAGACCCGGTGTGTCGCCAACATGTTCCAGCATTGACGGGGCATACCAGGCGCCGCCAGTGCGCAGAATGACACGCCCGCGGGCGCCAGGGAGCAGTTCGGCGACAGCCCGTTCGGCCTCTGCGAGCACGAGGTCGTACTGCCCACGGGCCGCGGCAGTCGAGATCGGCTCGAGAGCGCCCGCCAGTGCGCCTGCCATCAGCGTTGTCTTGGAGGTGAATCGACTTCCCATGCCCCCGAGTCTGCGCCGCTATGCGCGCGCCAGATCATGGGGTCATCACTGCCTTCAGGCGCTGCTGCTTGGCGAGCAGTTCGTACAGCGCCGGCGCGTCGGCCAGTCGGCCACGTGCGTCCACCACCACGGTGGGATCGAAGGCTCCGCTGGTGATCAGCCGCAACAGCTTGCGACGCAGCCGAATGCTGTCGCCGATAGCGAAGCTGAGGGTCATCTCGTCCTTGAACGCGCGGCCGACTGGAAAGGCCCAGCTTTCTGCTACGTGCGCGCCCACGGAGACGACGCGTCCGCGCGCGCGCGCCAGCGACATTGCGAAGTCGAGCGGGCCATTGCCGCCGACCGCCTCGACGACGACCTCGGCACCGTCGCCATCCGTCAGTTTCCGCACCAGCGCCGCGGCGTCGTCCGGGTGCACGGCGACGGATCCCTGGGCAGTCGCGAACGCCCTGCGCGTTTCGTTGGGTTCGACCAGCACGACAATCCCCGCACCGGCCACCTGCGCCGACAATGCGGCGAGCTGGCCGACCGCGCCGCCGCCGATGACTACGACGAAGTCCCCTGCTTGGGTGCTAGCGCGCTCGATCGCGACCCAGCCTGTGGCGAGGTTGTCACCCATCAGCAAGGCTGCTTCCGGTGCACACTGTTCCGGCAATTGGCCCAGGGTCTGGTCGGCAAACGGCACCCGGACGTACTCCGCTTGCGCTCCGGAGAGGCTGGGACCGAATGCGGTGCCCGTGCCGAAGAAGGCCCGCTCAGTGCACTGCCAGTGTTCGGCTCGATCGCACCAGCGGCACTGGCCGCAGGCAGTGAAATCAGAAGACATCACCTTGTCGCCCAAGCGAATTCGGTGAACTGCACGACCTACTTCCACGACCTCGCCAACGAATTCGTGCCCAACCACCGCACCCGGCGTGATGCCCGCGAAGTCGCCCTTCACTACATGCAAATCCGTGCCGCAGATGCCGGCGTGCGTGACCTTCACAATGGCATCAGTCGCCTCGACAATGTGCGGTTCTGGGACGTCGCTGACTTCAACGTGCCCGGGGCTCTTGTAGACGACGGCTCGCATGAGAATTGTGGTCGACGCGGTATCCGCACTGGCCCCGACGATTCGAGAACGCCGGGACTGATTGTGGCCCAGGGGCCTCAGAATGCTTTCAGCAAGCGCAAATTGATGCGGTCCGACTCCTTCAGACCGTTGCGCATGGATAAGTCACGTCCATAGAGAGCTGCGAAGTGCCAGCCGGGCGCGAAGCCCCACCCGAAGCCGATATGCCATCAGCAGCAGCAGCAGCAGCATCGCCACCAGCGTCGGTGCTCTGATAAGTCCACCGAACTTTCGCTCAAGTGCTCCTTTGCAGCGAACCATCGGATCGTTTGTCATGCTGTCTCCTTTCGGCCGCACGAACGCGCGGCCCAAATCAGCAAGGGGCCGGGAGCTCGGCGATCCGCGCGGCGATCCGCGCGGCGGCGTCCTGCAACGCCTGCTGTTCTGCCGGCCGCAGCGTCAGCGGAACGATCTCCTTGAGACCGCGACGGTGCAGCCGCACGGGCAGCCCGACACGCGTGTCCACCGCCCCATAGGCGCCGCGCGAGCGCACGCACGCGGCGATGACCTCGCCGCTGTCGCGCACCATCGCGCGCACCATCGTCACGGCCGATTCGGCGGGCGAGAAGTACGCACTGCCCTTTTGCAGCAGCTTGACGACCTCGCCACCCGACTCCCGTGCCCGCTCGACCAGGGCCTTGAGCGTCTCGGCGTCGAACATCGACTCGATCGGTCGGTCGCCGACGAAGGCCTGGCTGAGCGGGATCACCATCTCGGGACCGTGACTGCCCAGCGCGACGGCACGGACCTCCTGCGGTCGCGCCTTGCCCGTCAGGCCGACGAGCGCGCAGAAACGCGCCGAGTCCAGCACACCCGCCATGCCGAGCACGCGCTCTTCCGGGAAGCCGGTCTGCTGCGCGGCCAAGTGCGTCATTTCCTCGAGCGGATTGCTCACGATCACGAGCGTCGAGTTCGGCGCATGCGTGCGGATGCCGCGGCACACCGACGTCATGATCTCGGCATTCACCACCGTCAGGTCGGTCCGGCTCATGCCCGGCTGGCGCGGCTTGCCGGCAGTGATGACGATGTACTCGGCCCCGGCCAGTGCTACGAGGTCATCGCTGCCCGACAGCCGCGTGGAGAAGCCGTACAGGCCGGCGCCATGCCACATGTCCAGTGCGAGCCCGGCCGCCAGCCCCGGCACCACGTCGACAAGCGCCACCTCCGAGAAGAGATCGCTTTCGGCCAGGCGCAGGGCTGTCATTGCGCCCACGTGGCCGGCCCCGACCACGCCCGCCTTGGGCCGCCCGTCGACCGCTCGGGAAGATTGTGCACTCGGCCCCAACGCGTTGCGGCGATAAAGAGCACCCGACGGCGGCAGCGCCAGCGGCCGAGAACCCGTGGCGGCGGGCGGCGCGACCGGAGTCGCCGGGCGTGCAGCGGGCACGGGTGCAGGGGCCGGAGCGGCAAGCGGCGACTTCACGACTGGAGCCGAAGTCGACGTGGGCGAGGCAGATGGCGTCGATACGCCAGATGACAAACCTGCGGCCTCGACGACGATGCCGAGCTCCCGGGCCCGATCTCGGGCCAGCGGCGTCAGGCGATCCCCTGCGGCGAGGATCAGCTTGCCACCTGCGGCTTCGACGTCGGCGGCAGTCAGCATGCGGGCCATCACTTGCCCTCCAGCTGCTCGATGCAAGCGATGGCCGCGGTAGCCGCCGCCTGCACGTCGCTCTCGGTGCCGGAAATGAACAACCGCCCGAACCGGCCCAGTGCGCGCACTTCCACGATGCTGATGTCGGCCGCCTTCTCGGCTTCGTTGGCGGCCAGCGAGACATAGGCGGCCGGAGACACCTCGAGCACGTACAGGCTTTGGCCGGGAATGAGCAGGTTGCCCTTGCGCCACTTGTTGATCAGCTGAGCCTGGTACGGATTGACGTTCGTCACGAACATCGACGAGGCGACCTTGGGTTTGACCCGGTCCGCCTCGGTGAGCCTCAGGTGCTCGAGCACGGCGGCTCCGGCCGCAAGCACCTCCGCCTGAGTACGCGAGTGGATCTCGAGTAGCCCGAACTCGCGCTCGACGACCTGAAGCGCAGGCCGGACATCGGCCGCCTTGAGAGCAATGTCGGCGCAGCGGAAGATCTCGTTGCCCGGCGCGACCTCGATGTAAAGCTCGGACATGCCGGCGATGGGCACGTCGCCTTGGCAGGTGGAGGCAACATGCGCCGCCGCCTGCGGCTGCATGCGGTCGACGAAGGCGTAGGTGCGCAGTTGAAAGTTGTCCATGGCTCAGCTCAGTGCAATTCCAAAGGGAGTGATCAGCTCGGCGTGTTCATAGCCCTGGACCTTCCAGCCTAGATATCGCGCGATAACGGCATCGGCGCCGGGGATCTGCAGGGCGCCGCCTGCCAGGTAGACGGTACCGGGGTCCTGTCCGGCGCATTGGCGCCGGACGGACTCGGCGACGCGCTCGATGCCCGGACGCAGCAGTTGCATGACTTCTGCACCGTGCTCGCGCTTGTGCACCTCGGCGACCTCGACAGGAAGCTTCAGTGCGCCGGCGAGGATCAGATCGAGGTGATGGCCGCCACCTGCGAAGTCGCTCAGGGTGGCGAGTTCGCCGCCACGGAAGACGCCGACGCCGGTCGAGCCGCCACCCACGTCCACGACCGCACCATCTTTGACTTGCAGGATGGCGTTCGCCGCAGTGACCTCGTCGACGAGGCTGCGACAGTCGATCCCCGCCTGCTGCAGCACGAAGGCACAGGCACGGCAGTCACTCACCGGCACTGCCGGCGGATGCGCGGTTGCCGCTGCTTCGATCTCCATCCCGAGTGCCGCTTCACTGCTGGCCTTCAGCTGCCGTACCGCCTGCACTGCGCCATGAAAGTCGACCACGACTCCGTCGCGGACGACCTGGGCGCTGATGAAATCCCAGTACACAGGCTCACCCTGCGCGTCCACGGCAGCGATCACGACGGTCGCCGTGCCGAGGTCCACCCCGAAGCGCAGCGGCACCTGCGGCGTCGACGGTTCGCGCAGACGCGCAGCGGCGCCGTCCAGGAAGCGCTGCACACGCGCCAAGCCAGTGTCGGTCTGGGTTCGCATGAGCATCTACAGCCCCATCGTCGGCAGGTAGATGTCGCGCCAGGGGCGGTTCTGGTGGGCGACGCGCTTGATGTTAATGAGATGCATCGGCGTGACGTTGTCCGACACGATCGAGCCACTCCACGTGCCCGTGCCCAGCATGAACGACGGATCGGTGCCGGCGCTGAAGCCCATGCCGCCGAGTAGGCTCGGCGTGTTGACGACGATGCGCGAGGCTGGCAGGTCCGACATGCGCGCCACCATCTCCGCGTCCTGGCCGTGCAGACCGAGCGTGTGGCCCTCACCGCCGAAGGCCAGCACCTCGCGGCAGCGCTGATGTGCGGCGCCAAGATCGCGTGTCCGATAGAACGACAGCACGGGTCCGAGGATCTCGGCTGACAGCGGTGTCTGCGGACCCACGTCGTCCAGCGCGGCGCCGAGCACCTTCGTCCCGGGTGGCACGGTCATGCCGATGCGCCGGGCCAGCTCGGTCGCGGTCTGACCCACAGCCTCCGGATTGAGCGCCCCGCGCCCGATAAACAGCAGCTCGGTCAGCCGGCGCTGCTGCTCGGCGTCGAGGAACACGGTGCCATGCTGCTCGAAGGCCTTGATGGCAGCGTCGGCGATCGGCTCATCGAGCACCACCGACTGCTCCGCAACGCAGGCGGTGCCGTTGTCGAACGACTTCGACGTGATGACCATCAGCGCCGCTTCCGACACGTCCGCCACCGAACGATGGATGTAGACCGGGACGTTGCCGGCGCCGACGGCCAGCGTAGGCTTGCCCGAGGAGTAGGCAGCCCGGACCATCGCAGCCCCGCCGGTCGCCATAACGAGCGCGGTGTCGCGGTGCGCCATCAGCTCGCGCGTGGCGGGCAGCTGGCCGCCAGACAGGCACTGCAGCAGGCCGATCGGCGCGCCGGCGCGCTCGGCCGCCTCGGCCATGATCTCCACGGTCCGCACGCAGCACTTCGCCGCCCGCGGATGCGGCGCGCAGACGATCGCGTTGCCCGCCTTGACCGCCGCCAGGCACTTGAAGATCGTCGTCGAGGTGGGATTGGTCACCGGGATGATCGCGGCGATCACGCCCATGGGCGCACCGATCGCCGTCACGCGTGCCACCTCGTCGGTCCACAGCACGCCCAAAGTGCGCATCTTCTTCATCGCATGCGCGCAGAACTTGGCGTTGTAGAGGTTCTTGAGGATCTTGTGCTCGTACACCCCGTAGCCGGTCTCGTCGACTGCCAAGCGCGCCAGTTCCGCCGCCGCCGCCTCTGCAGCCTGGCCCATGGCATCGACGATTCGGTCGGCCTGCTCCTGGGTGACACCCTGGAAGGACTCGAAGGCTTGGCGGGAGAGCTGCGCTTTGGTGCGCGCCTCGCCGATCGCCACGAGTTCTGGATCTAGAAGGTTGAAGTCGGTCACATCGTTACCTGCTGCTCGTCACCCGCTGCAACCCACGAAGCCGGGCGACGTCCTCGCGGATCAGGCCGCGGACGATCGCCTTGAACTTGTGGTCGTGGCAATGCCGTATCGCCCACAGGGTGCGCAGGCAGTCGCGCGCCCTTTCGCAAACGCTTGTCGCCATCACGCAAGCGCATCAGCGCGGCTTGGGCAGGATGCCTTCGACGTCTTCGTGCGGGCGCGGGATCACGTGCACCGAGACAATCTCGCCGATCTTCCCGGCAGCGGCCGCGCCGGCATCGGTCGCGGCCTTCACCGCGCCGACGTCGCCGCGCACCATCACGGTAACAAGGCCGCCACCGATCTGCTCGCGCCCGACCAGCCGCACGTTGGCCGCCTTGACCATCGCGTCGGCGGCCTCGATCGCGCCGACCAGACCCTTGGTCTCGATCAGCCCGAGCGCGCCGCGCGGGCCGTCGTTGACCGCGCCGGTCGTGGTGGGGTTCGTTGCCATTTCAGTATCTCCTTCGGGGGTTGAAAGTGCGCCAGCGGCCTAGCGCTTCTGGAAAGTGGTTTCGCCGTCGAACTGAACCGAGTCGACAATCGCGATGACGGCGGCGTCGGTGGGAGCGTTGTGTCCGTCCGAATCGACGCGCGCGGCGCTGCCCAGCGTCACGAGCACGATTTCTCCAACGCCGGCACCGGCCAGGTCGATCGCGACGTAGGTGGACGACGGTTCGACGCCGTCGGCGTCGTCCTGCGGTGCCGAGGCCCGCACCGGCTCGACCAACAGAAGCTTGTGCGATGCCAGACCGGCGGCCTTGATCGATGCGACAACGTTGCCGCGAACGCGAGCCAGCTGCATCGTGCCTGTCTCCGTATCTGTTTTGGGAATGGACTGAACGTTAGAGGGCGCGCAGTGCGGCGTCATTGGCCAGCGTGGAAGGTCAAAGGGGGGCTCCGTTGTCCATGCCGCCCCTGGTGGTCACCGTTCGCCGCCCCTAGAGTTGCCCCAGAGTTCGCAAGAACGAGCCTGCGTGCGCAAGGACCAAACGGAGACACGACGTGATCAAGGATCAGGACGCGGAATTCCACGTCACCGACTCGGACCCGACCTGGGCTGAGACGAACTTCTTCGGCTTCTTCAACGCCGAGCACAAGCTGAACGTGGGCGTGTATGCGCTCTTCCGGCCGAACCTTGGCGTCGTCAGCTCCACGATCTGTATGAATTCGGGCCGCGCCGTCACGCCCTGGGAAGCGGACTTCTGCGATCTGCGCTCCGCGATGCCGATCCCGACGCCGCGCTCGCTGCTGGACTACAAGCTGCTCAACACGCTGCACGTGCACTGCCTGGATCCGAACCGCGTCTGGCACATCGGCTATGACGACCAGCAGGGCACACGCATCGATGTGCGCTACGAAGCGCTGATGCCGGCGTTCGACATCCATGACCCAGAGATGGACCCGATGTGCGGCTCCGAGAGCGAGGCAGGCAAGTTCGCCTGGGGTACCGCGTACGACGGCCACTTCGACCAGACCGGCCACTTCAAGGGCAGCGTGGCAATCCGCGGACGCGAGGTGCCGATCGACTGCGTCTCGACGATGGACCACAGCTGGGGGGCCCGTCCCGAGCGTGGCAAGCCCAACATGAGCTGGTTGCACGCGCACTTTTCGAAGGACCTGGCCGTGCACGGCATCTTCGGGTTCGACCAGACGCGCAATGGCGTCGAGCTCTGGCTCGCCCATGGCTACGTGATGGAGCGCGGCCGCATCGTCGGGCTGAAGGCCGGCACGGGACAGGTCGAGCGCCCGCAGGAACGCTACCCCGAGCAGCTGCAGCTGCAGGTGACGGACGCCAAGGACCGCGTCTGGAAGCTGCGCGGCCGTGCGCTGACCACGTTCCCGTGGCAGTGCTGGCCCAACATGATCTCTTTCAACTCCTTGTGCGCGTGGGAGATGAACGGCTTGAAGGGTCACGGCGAGGTCCAGGACTTCTTTGAACTGCCGCAACTGAACGCGCTGAACAGCGTCGAGTCCACGCGCCGCCCGTCACGTCCCCTCTGACGTCCAACGAACCGAAAGGAGCCGAGGTACGCCGTGACCCGCGCGATCCTGTTCGACCTCGATGGCACGCTCGTCGACACGCGAGCCGCGTCATGGCAGTTGTTCTCTGAGACGAATCTCGCGTTCGCACTCGGAATCGACTCACGCGAGGCCTTCTTCCGGGCCTTCGAAGGCAACTTCTTCGAGTCCCTGGCCAAGCTCTGCCCCGATCCGCAGCGCGCCGCGGCGGTCAAGGCACACTTCATGGAGCTGCTGCGCACGCGCTACCACCCGGCACTGATCCCGGGCATGGTCGACGTGGTGCGCGCGCTGGCGCCTCACAGCACGCTGGCCGTCATCTCGACGAACGGCATCGAGGCGATCCGTCGCATTCTGGTCGGTGCCGATCTGGCCAACTGCTTCTCGCACGTCTTCTCAGGTGACGTGGAGCCGCGCAAGGCGGTTTCGATCCGCCGTTTTCTCGGGGACCACCGCTATGCGGTGCACCGCGCCTGCTCGCCGGCCTATCACGATGGCGAAGCCAGCCACGCGTCGCTGCAGGCGCAGGATGTCGTGTTGGTCACCGACACCGTCGGAGACGTCCGGGAGGCCCGCGAAGCCGGCATCCGCGCGATCGGCGTGACCTGGGGCATGCACAGCGAACGCCAATTGCTCGATGCCGGCGCCGAACGCGTGGCGCTGTGGCCGCAGGAACTGGTCGCCTGGCTGCGCGACGCCGATGCGCCTGCGACGAGTTGCGGCTGCTCGAGCGGGTCGGCAGACAGCTGCGCATTGCCGCCAGCACCAGCGCCTGCTGTCCGCGCTGCAGCCGCGCCACCAACGGGCGACCCAGTGAGAGAGGTGGCGCGCCATCGCCGCGAACGCCAGCTTCACACCCGCTTGCAGGCCGCTGCCGCGACAGCTCCTGCGGCACCCGGCGCCAGCATGGCCTCGGCAGCGTCCGGCCCGAGCGCACGCACCGAGCTGATGTCCTCGCTGCAACGAATCCTGAGAGAAGGAGACCACTGAGCGGCACACAACAGATCGCCTAGACGTCGAGGGCTCAGCCAGCGAACACCCTCCCTACCTCAAGACCAGGGAGACACCGTGAAGTCATTGTGGAAGGCTTCAACAGCTTCGAGACTTCGACGAGGCCGGACGATCTTCCTCGCCCCGGCGCTGAGCATGGGTGTAGCGGCGCAGTCACGCTGCCGGAAACCCCCGAGTCGCACGTCGGGAGCCTCTCGCGCGAGTTCCAGATCCTGCGCCCGACGACGAGAGACCGCGATTCGCACTTTGAAATGATGAGCAAGGCGGCGCTGGACGGCAAGCGTGGGCAGCTCAACTGCGAGGGCAGCCGAGCTGGGGCAGGTTGTGCTGGTGGACTAACAACAACGATCGGAGACAACACATGGACTATCAGAAACAGAAACGCGACCAGCCCGCCGACGACGGGCTGCGCTTGCAGGGCCCGACCTACGTCGGCCACTTCAATGACTTGCCGCCTGTTCTGGACGGAATCCTCGGCAACGGCATGATGAGAGCGCGCACGAAGGGCAAGACCCGCATGAAGGTCAGCAGGGCGAATGTGCTGTGCGACCAGCTCACGATCCCCGAGCTGAACGACCTCAATGACCAGCGTGCGTGGAACACCTACGACGTGGCCGTGATGCGCGCCAACGAGAGTGGCCCCGGAATGAGCCCGCGCCAGGAGAGCACGACATGAAGGCGCAGGGCTCCGCCGCGTCGGCGCCAGCCGTCGACGCTCCCTGCCTTGTCCACCTGATCCAGGAGATCGACGGCATGGACACGGCGAAGTTCGGTGGCAAGGCCGCGGGACTGGCACGCATGGCCGCCGCTGGTATTCCCGTTCCGCCGGCTTTCGTCATCGGCACGGACGCCTACCGCGCCTTCCGCGATTCCGGCGATCTGCCAGAGAACCTGATGCCCCAGGTCGATCGTGCGATGCGCGTGCTCGAGGGTCACACCAGCCGCTCGTTCGGCGGTCTGAGCGCGTTGCCGCTGCTCGTATCCGTGCGGTCGGGGTCGCAGGTCAGCATGCCTGGCATGATGGACACGGTACTGAACCTGGGCATCACCTGTCGTGGCGCGCAGCGCCTGGCGCAGGAGACCGGCAACGCCGACTTTGCCGTCGACACCTGGGTGCGCTTCTGGCGCATGTTCGCCGAGATCGTGCTGGACCTGGAGGCCGAGGTGATCGAGCACGCGGTTGTATCGCTGTTGGACCAGACGCGCCGTGAGCCCTCCGAGGAGAACTTCCTCCGGCTGGAGACCGCCGTTCTCGGCGCGATCGTTGCGCAAGGCGTCAACGAGGTCAGCGCCGATCCGGCCTGGCAACTGCGTCGGGCAATCGCCGCCGTGTTCGAGTCCTGGGACAGCCGGCGCGCGCGCGCCTATCGCGCGCACCACAAGATCTCCGACGAACTGGGGACCGCAGTAACCGTGCAAGCGATGGTCTTCGGCAACCTGGACAGCCGCTCGGGCTCCGGAGTCGCCTTCACCCGCAACCCGAACACCGGTGCGCGCGAGTTGTACGGCGAGTTTCTCGCCGGCCGCCAGGGCGAGGACCTGGTGTCCGGCTCTGCCACGCCGTCGCCGCTCGGGGCACCCGGCGGGCTGTCCGAGGCCCATCACCGCGAATTGGCCGACCACGGGCATCGCCTCGAGGAGATGTACGGCGACGCGGTGGACATCGAGTTCACCGTCGAAGGCGACCGCCTCTATTTCCTGCAGGTCCGCCCTGCCAAGCGGACAGCGGCAGCGGCCGTCCGGATTGCCACCGAGCTGGTCGACGAAGGCATGCTGGGCCGTGCCGCGGCGTTGAAGCGGGTCAGCGTCGAGCAGCTCAAGAAGCTGCTGCGACCCGCTTTCGAACCCGATGTGCTGGTACGAACCCGTCCGCTGCTTGAAGGGATCGGGGCCAGTCCCGGACACGCCTACGGCATTGCCGTGCTGGATGCGGACCGTGCGGCAACAGTGGCGGCCTCGGGCGAGCGAGTAATCCTGGTGCGCCCCACAACCAGTCCGCAAGACATCCGCGGGATGTTGGCCTCGCGGGCCATCGTCACGGCCAAGGGCGGCGCGCTCAGTCACGCCGCAGTGGTCTCCCGTGCGCTCGACGTTCCGTGTGTGGTCGGCTGTGAGGCCATGGAGGTCGACCTCGCTGCGCGCAGCTTCACCGTCGGCGATGAGCGCCTGGAGGAAGGTGCTCCGCTTTCCGTGGACGGTGCGACGGGCAAGGTGTACAGCGGCCTGCTTCCGCTGGAGCCGGCTTCGCAGGCGACCGAACAGATCGACCGCTTGCTCGTCTGGGCAGACGATCGCACCCAAGCGTCGTTCTGGGCAGGCAGTGTCGGCGCCGCGGATGCGCAGACCGCACTGCGACAGTCACCTCGCGGCTTCGGCGTCGTGGCGCTGACGGAGCTGATGATCGCCGACGAGACGCTGGGCGACTTTATCGATGCGGTCAACGACCTCGGGCAGCAACCCGACCGGAAGTCGACGCAGGATCGGCTCGCCTGTCTTGCCTACCAGGCTTGCCAGCGGCTGATGCTCGAGTCGGCCGGCACGCCGATCGACCTGCGTCTGCCCAACCTGGGTTCGCCCCGGGCGCAGCGCATGATCGGCAGTTGGGCATCGCTTGCACCGCGGCTGTTTCTGCCGCTGGGTCTCAAGGGCCTGTACGTGGCGCTGCTTCGCGGCATTGCGGATGCCGCTCGCGAGACCGGTCATGCGCAGACCACGCCGCTGGTGCCCGGCATCACGGCCGCATCCGAACTGCAGGCCTTCAAGCGCGCCGCAGCGGGCCTCGGACTGAACCAGGTCGGCGTGGTCCTGCAGAGCCCCGCCGGCATTGCGGAGGCGCACGGCATCGCCGAAGGCGCCAGCGCGGTCTGGGTCGACCTGCGCGAGATCATCAGGACGTACTACGGCTATCCGAGCGCGCTGTCCTTCGCCGACGACGTCTTCGAAACTTATGTCGCTGACGGGTACTTGGCGCACAACCCGCGGACGGCCTTGGGCAGCAAGCTCGCCGAGTTGTTCGCGGGCGTCGCGGCGGTGGCGGCGCACCGGCCGGAGGTGCGCATCGGCGTCGAATGCGGCGATGGCGCCGCGCTCAGCTTGGTCGAGGATCTGTACCGCAGCGGCGTTCGCTTGTTTTCGCTGCCCACCACGGCGCTGCCCTCGGCACGTCTGGCGCTCGGGCAACTGGTGGTCAAGGAGTCATCGACATGAGTGAACTGAGTCAACTGAGAGGCAGCGCCCTCGGCTTTGTCGAGACGCAGGGGAAGACGGCGGCGACACTGGCCGCCGACGCGATGGTCAAGGCAGCGAACGTCCGGCTGCTGACGATGCAACAGCCCGGGGGCGGCATCATCACAATCATCGTGCGCGGAGACGTCGGTGCCGTGAAGGCCGCTGTCGACGCGGGCGAGGCGGCGGCCAAGGTGGTCGGCAAGGTGCGCTCGGCGCACGTCATTCCACGGCCGCACGACGACGTGGAAGACCTCCTCGAGCGTCCGCCCGTCCGCTGAGGCACGGCGTGCGCCGTGCGTCGGACTCGCCGCGCAAGGGGCGTTCAACTTCCGCGACCTCGGCGGACAGCCGACGCGTGCGCGAAGGAGTGATCTTCCGGAGCGACGCACCGCACGCGCTGACGCCCTGTGCGTCGCGGTCCTGCGGGATCGCATGGGACTGCATGCCGTGATCGACCTGGGCCTCGCCGACAAGGTCGCCGAGGAAGGACGTTGCTTGCGGGGCGAGCATGTCATCCCGTTCGTGAGCATGGCATCCGTCGACAGGCCGGCGCCCGATCAGCTGATGGGCCATCTCCATGCACGCCGCTTGGCGTCGGACACGCTACCGAAGGCCGTCGAACGGAACGCCGAGTTCTCCGGGCTGCCGACGCAGTTCCACTATCGAGAGCACTTGGCTGCATGCCCTCGGCCGTCTATGCCGTCGAAGAAGCTCCGATCCGGCGCTTGCTCGCAACGTTGGAGAAAGAACGACTTCGGCGGCGCCCCGGGGTTGGGCCGCCCGCTGCGGGATCGGCTCCTTGCGCCGTCGCTGCGCTGGAACGGCAACGTCTGGATCCGCGCCGACTGCCGCGCCTTCCGCTGTACACCTGTGCGCACCACGCTGAATGCCGCGATGCCCGACTCCGTCGACGCGCTCCTCACTCGCTCTGCTGCCCGCCGAACCGACAGGCCGGCACTCATTGTCGATGTGCATCGGTGGGGCTTTGCGGAGCTGAGGCTGCGCTGTATCATCGTCGCCGTTGGTGCTCGTCGAGGCGCTCCGCCAAGACAGTTCAACGGGAATCAGGGAGGTCGAGGTCGGACGGACCGACACCTAACCTGAGCTGCCCCCGCAACGGTAAGCGGACGGCAAGGCCAGATCGGCCTGCCGGCTCGTGACAACATGCCACTGGGATGCATCGCCGGTCAAAGGATCGGGCGATGACGACTGGGAAGGCGTCACGGGTAGTCTCCGTCAGCCCGGATACCGGCCAACGAGGTGGCGAACGGCTCTTGCGGTTCGCTGTAAGGCGCATGGCTGCGGGGAAGCGGCCGAGCGCGATTGGTCCGTGTCTCCGTCATGACTTCCTCGTCCTTCGGCTGCGTGCAGCGTGTCGCTGCCGCTCTCGTTCCCTTTGCCCTTTCCCCCGTTGCCATGGCTCAGTCGGCGCCGCCGACCGCGCTCGAACGGGTGGTCATCACCGCCAACCGAACGCCGCAGCCGCTGTCCACGGTGCTGGCCGATCTCACCGTCATCGACCGCGACGAGATCGAGCGCGCAGGCGTTACCGGCGTGGCTGATCTGCTGGCGCGGCAGCCCGGTATCGAGATCACGCGCAACGGCGGCCCCGGCACCTCGACGAGCGTGTTCATCCGCGGCAGCGAGACGCGCCACACGGCCGTCTACATCGACGGCGTGCGCGTGGACTCCCAATCCACCGGCGGTGCCGTGTGGGAGCAGGTCCCGCTGGACCAGATCGAACGCATCGAGATCCTGCGCGGACCAGCCGCAGCCATCTATGGCTCGGACGCCGTCGCGGGCGTGGTCCAGCTCTTCACAAAGCGCGGCCAGGGATCTGCGCGTCCGACGGCGTCGCTGACCGTCGGCTCATACAACACCGTCCAGAGCCAGGTTGGCGTCAGCGGCTCGGCCGATGCGCTGAACTACTCGCTGTCGGCAGCCCACGGCCGCAGCGACGGATTCGACGCGACGAAGCCCGGCGCCTTCGGGCACAACCCTGACAAGGACGGCTGGAAGCGCAGTTCGGTGCAGGGTCGCGTGGGCTATCAGATCAACGCCGAGCATCGCGTGGATGCCTCCCTGCTCGCCAGTAACCTGAAGTCGGGCTACGACGGCTCGGCCACAACCAATGACGAGAACCACCACACGCTGCGCACCGGCAACGTGGCCTGGCAGGGCCGCTGGAACGCCGATTCGACGACCCGTCTGCAGGTCGGTCAGACCCGCAGCACCTACGAGACCCAGCCGAGCTTCTACCGGACCGAGACAACGCTGAACGACTACACCCTGCTGCACGAGCAGAAGGTCGGCGGCAACGTGTTCACCGGCACGCTGGAACGGCGCGAGGACAAGCTCTTCAACCCCGCGACCGCGTTCGGCTCGGCTTTCGGCGGCAAGCGTCACCAGGACGCCATCGGCCTGGGCTGGCGCGGCGACTTCGGCGACCACGGCGTGCAGGCCCATGTGCGGCGCGACGACGACAACGAGTTCGGCGGCAAGACCACCGGCAGCCTCGCCTGGGGCTGGAAGTTCCTGGCTGGGTGGCGCGTGACGGCCGCGGCCGCCACGTCCTTCCGCGTGCCGACCCTGTACCAGCGCTTCAGCGAGTACGGCGTGGCCAGCCTCGTGCCCGAGTCCGGTCGCAATGTCGAACTGGGCTTGCGTTGGGCTGCCGCGGGCAGCGAAGCGAGCCTGACGGCGTGGCGCAACAAGGTCACCAATCTGATCGTGTTCGGTTCGCCGGGCCCATGCATCAACACTTTTGGCTGCTACCAGAACGTCGGCCGCGCCGAACTGGAAGGCGTGACGCTCGCCGGCCGCACCGCACTGGGCGGCGTCGTGTTGCGCGGTTCGCTGGACTGGCATGACCCGCGCAACCTCGACACCGACAAGGTGCTGAGGCGTCGCGCCAAGCGGCTGGCGACCTTCGGTGCCAAGACGGTGCTGGCAGGCTGGACGGTGGGCACCGAAGTGCAGGTTGCGGGACTGCGATACGAGAGCGCGGCCAATACCCAGGTGCTCGGTGGCTTCGGCCTCGTGAATCTCTACGTCAGCACGCAGCTGAACCCGGGGCTGTCGCTCGAGGCGCGCATCGACAACCTCGGCGACAAGCCCTACGAGCTGGCGCGCAACTACGCGACCGCCGGCCGCAACGGCCAGGTCTCGCTGCGCTGGTCGCTCTGAGCCATCGCGACCCGACCCCCCGCCTGACAGTCACTCGAGTTGTCGACATGGCCGCCGCCCTGCTGATCGCCGCCCCGGCCTCCGGCCAGGGCAAGACCACGGTGGCGGCGGCACTGGCGCGGCTGCACGCACGGCAGGGCCGGCGCGTGCGCTGCTTCAAGTGCGGTCCCGACTTCCTCGATCCGATGTGGCTGGAAGCGGCGAGCGGCCGCCCGGTCGACGCCCTGGACCTGTGGATCAACGGCCCCGACGACTGCGCGCAGCGCCTGGCCGCTGCCGCCAGCAAGGCCGACCTCATCATCGTCGAAGGCGTCATGGGCCTCTTCGATGGCGAGCCCAGCGCCGCGGACCTGGCGCAGCGCTTCGGCATCCCGGTGGCGGCGGTGATCGACGCCGGTGCGATGGCCGGTACCTTCGCCGCCGTGGCGCATGGCCTGCGCCACTGGCGGCATGCCCTGCCGTGGGCGGGGGTCTTCGCCAACCGGGTGGGCAGCCCCCGGCACGCCGACATGTTGCGCGAAGCGCTGGACCCGGCGCGGCCCGACGACGGCGGCCCGTGGCTGGGCCAACTGTCGCGCAGCGACACCGTCGCTCTGCCCGAACGCCACCTGGGGCTGACGATGCCCGCCGAAGCAGCGGACACGCGGGCAAGGCTCGATGCCGCCGCAGATGCCGTTGCGGGCCAGCCCCTGGGGCGCGAACTCGCCGCCTGGCCTCGGTGGCAGCCACCGCAGGCCCCGCAGCCGGCGCCTTGCCGGCGGCCCCTGGCCGGACGGCGCATCGCCGTGGCGCGCGACGCAGCCTTCGCATTCATCTACGCGGCCAACCTCGAGGTCCTGCGCGAACTCGGTGCGCGGCCGGTGTTCTTCTCCCCGCTGGCCGGCGACTCCCTGCCGCCCTGCGACGCACTGTGGCTTCCGGGCGGCTATCCCGAACTGCATGCGGCGCGGCTGGCCGAATGCGCCCGGCTGCGCGCGCAGATTGCTGCACACGTGCAGTCGGGCAAGCCGCTGTGGGCAGAGTGCGGCGGGCTCATGGTGCTGGCCGAGCGCCTGGTCGACGCCACGGGCCGGTCGCACGCCATGTGGGGCCTGCTGCCGGGCACCGCCGTGCTGGGGCGGCGCCTCGCGGCCTTGGGTCCGCATGAGATGCCGCTCGCGGCAGAGGCGATGCCACTGCGCGGGCACAGCTTCCACTGGTCCCGCTTCGAGACGACGCTCGAGCCTGCCTCTTTCACCACGCCGCAGCGCCGGTCCGCAGCCGCCGGCGACGGCGACGGCGACGGCGACGGCGAGGCGGTCTACGAGCTTGGCAGCCTGCGCGCGAGTTGGTTCCACCCGTGGTTCGCCTCGTCACCTGCCGCGGCCGCCCGTTTGTTCGACATGCCCTCGCCGTTCCGGCCATGACGCAGGCACGACATGAACTGATCCTGGGCGGCGCCAAGAGCGGCAAGTCGCGCACCGCGGAAAGCCGTGCCGCCAGATGGCTGGGCGAAGGCGGCCACCGGCGCGCGGCGCTGGTGGCCACGGCGCTGCGCGGCAAGGTCACCGGCGACGCGGAGATGGACCGGCGCATCGCGAGGCATCGCGCGGACCGTGCGGCCCGCGTTCCTCAACTGCAGACCGTCGAAGCGGCGGATGCCCTCGGCGGCACCCTGCAGGGTCTGTCGGACCCGCAACTCCTCATCGTGGTCGACTGCCTGACGCTGTGGCTGACCCAGATCCTGATGCCGCCGCCCGGACGGGTCGCGTCAGCCGCGCTCTGGCACCAGGAACGGGAGGCCTTGCTGTCGGCCCTGCGCGAGAGCGCCTCTCCCATCGTGCTGGTGTCCAACGAGATCGGCCTGGGGGTGCTGCCGATGTCGCGCGAGGCGCGCGACTTCATAGACACGCTGGGTCTGCTGCACCAGGCCGTGGCCGGGCTCTGCGGCCGCGTGACCTTGATGGTGGCCGGCTGTGAACTGAGCGTGAAGGACGAAACTTGATCCGTACTGAACCGCCCATTTGGTCCTCCACACAGTCCATCGAGAAGACGCCGCAGCCTCGCGCCGTGTTGCGTTTGCTGCTGTGGCTGCACTTGGCGTTGGTTCCCTCATGGACAGCGGCCCAG
Source organism: Methylibium petroleiphilum PM1 (assembly GCF_000015725.1). NCBI lineage: Bacteria > Pseudomonadati > Pseudomonadota > Betaproteobacteria > Burkholderiales > Sphaerotilaceae > Methylibium > Methylibium petroleiphilum. The sequence goes on from NC_008826.1 coordinate 462,609, forward strand.
CCCATTCAGATTCGAGACGACCGCGGCACCGAGCACCGCCTCGCCGCGCCGCCACAGCGCATCGTGACCATGCTGCCGTCGCTCACCGAGACCGCCTGGGTGCTGGGCGTCGATTCGCGGCTGGTGGGCGTGGACCGGTACTCGAACTGGCCGGCCGAGGTCGCGAAGCTGCCGCACCTGGGCGGGCTGGACGATGCGCAGATCGAGGCCATCGCGGCGCTCAAGCCCGATCTCATCCTGGCCTCCACCTCGTCGCGCGCAATGGAGCGGCTCGAAGCGCTCGGCTTCTCCGTCGTGCGCCTGAAGTCGGAGAGCCACGCCGACGTGCGCCGCACGCTCGACCTCGTCGCCCGCCTGCTCGGCAACCCCGACGAAGGGGCCCGGGTGTGGGCGCGCCTGGCGCGCGAGATCGATGCCGCGGCGGGGCGGGTACCGGCCTCGCTGCGCGGGCGGCGCGTCTACTTCGAGATCGGCGGCGGCCCCTATGCGGCCGGCACTACCTCGTTCATCGGCGAGACCCTGGCGCGGTTGGGGCTGGCGAACATCGCGCCGCCGGACCTCGGTCCCTTCCCGAAGCTGAACCCCGAGTACGTTGTGCGCGCCAAGCCCGACCTCATCATGGGCGTGCAGCGCGAGCAGTCGGCCTTGATGGCACGCCCCGGCTGGAATGCCCTGGCTGCCGTGCGTGAGCGGCGCTTGTGCGGCTTCGAGACGCCTCAGTACGAGATGCTGATCCGGCCCGGACCGCGCATGGGTGAAGCCGCCGGTCTGCTGGCGGACTGCCTGGCGCGGCTCGGGACGACGGCGACCCGATGAGCATGTCCTTTGTCTCGACGAACCAGCCGGCGTTCGACGCAGCGATGGGCGACGCAGAGGCACGCCGCCGGCTCGCGGCCGGGATCGCACTGGCCATCGTCGTGGGCCTCGCCTGCGGCCTGGCCACCGGCTCGACGGGCTTCGCGCCCAGGGACTTCTGGGCGGACCTCAACGGCAACGACGCCGCGCTCCTGCTCGGACAGATCCGCGCACCCCGGACGCTGGGTGCCGCGCTGGTGGGTGCGCTGCTAGGCCTGTCCGGCGCGATCGCGCAAGGCGTCTTCCGCAACCCGCTGGCCGACCCCTACCTTCTTGGCAGCGCGGCGGGCGCGGGGCTGGGGGTGGTGCTGGTGCTTGCCGCCGCCGCACTGGGCGGCGCCACCATCAGCCTAGCCACCGTGGCCTGGATCGAGCGCGTAGGGATTGTCACCGCCGCGTTCGTCGGTGCGCTGGCGGGGGTGTCGCTCACGCTGACGCTGGCCAGTGGCGCCGTCCACACCCTGCGGCTGCTGCTGGCCGGCGTGGTGATCGGCGTGCTGCTGGGAGCCGTCAGCGACCTCATCACGGTCGTCTCGCCGGACGCGCTGCGCGGCAAGCAGGCCTTCATGCTCGGCAGCACCGGCTTTCTCGGCTGGAACGCGCTGGCGCTGATGCTCGCCGGCCTGACGCTGCTGCTGGTGCTGGCACAGCGGCATGCCCGAGCGTTGGATGCGCTGACGCTTGGCGAGGACAGCGCCACCAGTCTCGGCCTGAACCTCGGGAAAGTGCGACTGGCCCTGGTGCTGATGCTCAGCCTGGGCACGGCGCTGGCGGTTTCGCAGGCCGGGCTGGTCGCCTTCGTCGGGCTGGTCGCCCCACATCTTGTGCGGCGCCGCGCACCGGGCACGCACGCCTGGCTGCTGGTGGCCAGCGCCGGCATGGGCGCCGCAATCCTGCTGTGGGCCGACGTCATTTCGCGCGCTCTGATCGCCCCGGAAGAACTGCCCGTCGGGGTGGTCACCGCCGTGCTCGGCGGCAGCTATCTGGTCTGGCTGCTCAAGCAGAGGACCGCCTCATGAACCCGACGCTGCAGGCGCTGGGCGTGGGCGTCCGGCTGGGCCGCCGCGACGTGCTGCATGCCGTGAGTCTTGGGATCGGCGGCGGCTGGACCGCACTCGTCGGCCCGAACGGTGCCGGCAAGTCGACGCTGTTGCGGGCCCTCGCAGGACTACAGCCCTTGGCGGCGGGGCAGGTCTTCCTGAACCCGGGCGCGGCGGCCCAGCCGCTGGATCTGCACCGGACCGCGCCCGCCGACCGCGCCCGCGTGCTGGCCTGGCTCGCGCAGCAGGGCGAGGTCACCGGCGAGCTGACTGTGCGCGAGACAGTCGAGCTCGGCCGCATCGCCCGTCTCGGTCTGCTGGGCACGCCGGTCGCGGCCGACCGCAAGGCTGTCGACCGCGCGATGACCTTGACCGAGAGCTTGCCGTGGCAGCACCGGCGGCTGCACGAACTCTCCGGCGGAGAACGCCAGCGGGTGCTGCTGGCGAGGGTAATGGCCACCGAGGCGCCGATGCTGCTGCTCGACGAGCCGACCACCCACCTCGATGCGCCACACCAGGTGGCTCTGGCCCGCCTGTTCAGGCGTCTGACACACGACCGCTCGGCGCCGCGCGCGGTACTGAGCGTGCTGCACGACCTGCCCATCGCACTGCAGGCCGATCGCCTGCTGGTGCTGGATGCGGGCACGCTGCAGGCCGACGGCCCGCCCACTGATCCGGCCGTGCAGGCCGCGCTGGTGCGCGTCTTCGGCGGCGCCATCCGCATCGAGTCCGACGCCCAGGGCCGCCCGCGTGTCGCTCTGGCCTTGGACGCCACCTGAGTCGCCCGGATCACCCGCCCATGGACATCGTCAAGCCACCCACCGCACCCAGTCCGAAGGCCGAAGGCGAACGCCGCGGCCTGATCCTCGTGCACACCGGCCACGGCAAGGGCAAGAGCACGGCCGCCTTCGGCCTGGCGCTGCGGGCGCACGGCCGCGGTATGCCGGTGAAAATCTACCAGTTCATGAAAGTGCCCTCGGCCCGCTTCGGCGAGCACCGCATGTTCGAGCAGCTAGGCATCCCGATCGAGGGTCTGGGCGACGGCTTCAGCTGGAAGAGCCGTGACCTCGAGCACAGCGCCCAGCTCGCCCGCGACGGCTGGGCACGCGCCGAGGAGACCATCCGGGCCGGCGAGCACTTTCTTGTCGTGCTCGACGAGATCACCTACCCGCTGCGATACGGCTGGCAGCCGCTGGAGCCCGTGCTGGCCTGCCTGCGCGAGCGGCCGGCCCATGTGCATGTGGTGCTCACCGGCCGCGATGCGCCGCAGGAGCTGATCGATCTGGCCGACACCGTCACCGAAATGACGCTGGTCAGGCACCACCACCAGCAGGGCGTGCCGGCGCAGCGGGGCATCGAGGACTGATGGTCGCCGCCGCCGCGCTCGCCCTGGCTTGGTTGATCGACAGTCGCTTCGGCGAGCCTCGCTCGGCCTGGCACCCGGTGGCCTGGTTCGGCCGCATCGCCGCGCCTCTGGGTCGTCGTGTGCACTCCTGGGCTGCACCTGCCGCCTTCGCGGCCGGTGCGGTGTTGTGGTGCAGCCTCGTCGCCGCTGTCGCAGGAGCGGCCTTCGCCGTGGAGCAGGCCGCCGGGGCAGCGCCGGCATGGATCGCGATCCCGCTGCTCGCCGCGGCACTGAAGCCGACATTCGCGTGGCGGATGCTGAACGACGAGGTGCGCGCCGTCGAAGCGGCGCTCGGGCAGGGGCTCGAACAAGGCCAAGCCCGCGTCGCCCGGCTGTGCAGCCGCGACGTCACCCAGCTCGACGCGGCTGCGGTGCGCGAGACGGCCATCGAAACGTTGGCCGAGAACTTCAACGATTCGCTGGTCGCGCCGCTGTTCTGGTTCCTGGTCGCCGGCCTGCCCGGTGCCTGGGCCTGGCGCGCCGCCAATACGCTCGATGCGATGTGGGGCTATCGCGGCCCCTGGGAATGGGCCGGCAAATGGGCGGCGCGGGCCGACGACGTGATGGGCTATGTGCCCGCGCGCCTGGCGGCGTTGCTGCTGTGGCGGCCGAGCGTGGGCGTGGCTCGTCTCACGCGCGAGGCTCCGCTGACGCCGTCGCCCAACGGCGGCTGGCCGATGGCGGCGATGGCGTTTCGCATCGGGGTCCGGCTCGGCAAACCGGGCGCCTATGCCTTGAACGCGCAGGCCCCGGCGCCGGATGCCGCAGCACTGACGAATGCCTTGACGGTCGGCGAGGGGGCGGCACGCGGGGCGATCGCGGCTGCGCTGCTGCTGGTCGTGCTCAAGGTGAACTTGTGGTGAGCCCCGGTACGGCCGCCCGCGTCCACGGCGGTGCCGACGCACACGGTGCCGCGCGCTGGGACTTCTCCACCTGCGCCAACGCGGCGGGACCGTGCCCGGCCGCGCTCGCAGCCGTGCAGGCAGCCGACGCGACGCGCTACCCCGACCCGGCCGCCACGGCAGTCCGGCAGGCGCTGGGGGCACTGCACGACGTCGAGCCTTCGCGGATCCTGCCCGCCGCCAGTGCGAGCGAATTCATCCAGCGTGTCACCGCGGTCACCGCTCGGCTTTGGCCCGGTGCCGTGCGGGTTCCCCGCTTCGCGTATGGCGACTACGCGGCGGCCGCCGCGGCGTGGGGCCGCCCCTTTGTCCCCCAGGATGTCGAGGTCCCGGGCACGCCGTCGCAGTGCACGCTGCGCTGGCACGCCGATCCGACGAGTCCGCTGGGCCAGGACGGCGCTGTCGCCCGTGACGACTCCTATTGCTGCCCCGCCGTGCTCGACGCGGTGTACGCGCCGCTACGGCTTCAGGGAGCGTCGGCGTGGACGGCATCCGCGCGCGATGCGGTCTTCGTGTTGCACAGCCCCAACAAGGCGCTGGGCCTGACCGGCGTGCGCGGCGCCTACGCGGTCGCGCCACGAGATCGCGGTGGCGCCGGCTACGACGTGCTGGCCTGCCGAGCCGCGCTGGAGGCTGCGGCGCCGTCGTGGCCGCTGTCGGCCCACGCCGAGGCCATGCTGCTGGCCTGGGCCACGCCCGACGTGCACGCCTGGGTGGCCGAATCACGCACCACCCTGGTGGCATGGAAGTCGGACCTGCTGCGGCGCCTGTCGGCACGCGGCTTCGAGGTGCGGCCGAGCGTGACGCCGTACGTCATCGTGCGCCCACCGCGCCCCGTGGCACCATCGCTGCTGCGCAGGCACCACGTCGCGGTACGCGACGCGACCTCGTTCGGCCTGCCGGGCTGGTGGCGCCTCTCGGCGCAAGCGCCCTCGGCACAGGACGCGTTGATGCACGCACTGGACCTGCTCGACGGGGGCCTGCCATGAAGACCGCCCTGATGGTCTGGGGTGCGAGCAGCGGCGCCGGCAAGAGTCTGCTCGCGACAGCACTGTGCCGCTGGGCCGCGCGCGAGGGCCTGGGCGTGGCGCCGTTCAAGGCCCAGAACATGAGCAACAACGCCCGCGTCGTGCCGCTGGCCGCGCACGGATCGGACGCGGAAGTGGGCGAGATCGGCTCGGCCCAGTACTTCCAGGCGCTGGCCGCCCGCGCGGCGCCGCAGGTGGACATGAACCCCGTGCTGCTCAAGCCCGAGCGCGACACGGCCAGCCAGGTGGTGGTGCAGGGCCGGGTCGACGCCGCGCTGTCGCGCATGCCCTGGCGCGAACGCAGCGCCCGGCTGGCACGGGCCGCGCGCGAGAGCTTCGATCGCATGGCCGCGCGGCATGAGGTTCTGGTGATCGAGGGGGCCGGCTCACCGGCGGAGATCAACCTCGCGCCGCAGGACTACGTCAACCTCGGCACGGCGCGCTGGGCGCGCGAGATCGCCACCCTGCAGGCACTGCTGGTGGTGGACATCGACCGAGGCGGCGCTTTCGCCCACCTGCACGGCACCTGGGCGCTGCTGCCCGACGACCTGCGCACCAGTCTTGCCGGGTTCGTGCTCAACAAGTTCCGCGGCGATGCGGCACTGCTGGCACCCGGGCCCGATCGCCTGCAGGCGCTGACCGGCGTGCCAGTGCTGGGCGTGCTGCCGATGAACCGCGACCATGGGCTGCCGGAGGAGGACGGGCTGTACGGCGCGGCGTCGGGCCCGGCCGGTGGCCTGCGCGTGGCCATCGTCGCCTGGCCGCAGCTGAGCAACCTCGACGAATTCCAGCCACTGGCCGCCGTGGCATCGGTGCGCTGGGTGCGCAGCGCGGGCGACCTGGACGGCGCCGATTGGATCGTGCTGCCGGGCTCCAAGCAGGTCAGCGGTGACCTCGCCTGGCTGAAAGCGCGGGGCCTGGACGCCGCCATCGTGCGGCACGCCCGCGCCGGGCGGCCGGTGCTGGGCATCTGCGGCGGCCTGCAGGCGCTGGGTGCCTTGCTCGACGACCCCGATGGCGTGGACGGAGAGGCCCATGGCCCGCTGCCGGGCCTGGGCCTGCTGCCGCTGGCCACGCGCTATGCCGCGCCCAAGCGGCTGCGGGCCGCGCCGGTGCAGTTCGCGCCTCTGGCCCACCCGTGGCAGGCGCTGTCGTCCCGACGCTGGCCCGCCTACGAGATCCGCTGCGGACGCACGCAGTCCATCGCAGGCGCCGCCTCCGCGGCCACGCTGGCGCTGCACGATGCCGAGGGCCTGCCGATCGGCTGGTCGGCCGCCGCGGACCCGGGGCAACCGGACCGGCACAACGTGCTCGGCATCGCCACCCACGGGCTGTTCGAGGACGCTGCGGTGCTGCGCGCCCTCTTCGGCCAGCAGGTGGGCACGCTGGACGCCACTTTCGACGGCCTGGCGGATTTCATCGACACCCATCTCGGCGCGGCCACGCTGCGCGCACTCTTTCACTGCTGACCCATGGATTCCGATTTCGACACCACCCTGCCTCTGCCCACTCTTGACCACGCCGCCCGGCGTCAGCATGTCCAGGCGGCGCTCGATGCCAAGACCAAGCCGCTGGGCGCGCTGGGCCGGCTCGAATCGTTGGCCGTTCAGCTCGCGGTCGCGCTCGGCACCGACCAGCCCGCCTTGTTCGCACCGCAGCTGGTGGTGTTCGCCGCCGACCACGGCATCGCCGCGCGCGGCGTCTCGGCCTACCCGGCCGAGGTGACGCGGCAGATGGTGCTGAACTTTTTGACCGGCGGCGCGGCCGTGTCGGTGCTGGCGCGCCAGCACGGCCTGGCCCTGACAGTGGCCGACTGCGGCGTTGCCGCCGAGTTCGAGGCTCACCCGATGCTGGTGCGGCTGAAGACGGCTGGCGCCGAGCACGGCACTGCCGATGCAAGCCGCGGCCCGGCGATGAGCGAGGCGCAATGCCGCACCGCCATCCTGCAGGGCCGCCGCCTCGTCGCGGCGCTGCCCGGCAACGTGCTGCTGCTGGGCGAGATGGGCATTGGCAACACCTCGGCGGCCGCCTTGCTGATGGCCCGCCTGACCGGCGCGCCGCTGCAGGTGTGCACCGGCCGTGGCACGGGTCTCGACGATGCAGGCCTCGCCGCCAAGCGCGCGGTGCTGGCCGAGGCACTGGAGGCCAACGCCCAGGCGACGCGGCCGCTGCAGGCCCTGGCCGCACTCGGTGGCCTGGAGATCGCCACCATGGTCGGCGCGGTGCAGCAGGCTGCGGTGAGCGGGCGCGTGATCGTGGTCGACGGCTTCATCACGACAGCCGCCGTGGCGGTGGCGGCCGCGCTGCAGCCCGCCGTGCTCGCCCACTGCGTCTTCGCGCACCGTTCGCAGGAGACCGGGCACACGCACTGGCTGCAGCGCCTGGGTGTGCAGCCGCTGCTGGACCTGGACCTGCGACTCGGCGAAGGCTCGGGCGCCGCGCTGGCATGGCCGCTGCTCGACTCCGCCTGCCGCGTGCTGGCCGAGATGGCCAGCTTCGCCTCGGCCGGGGTCAGCCAGCGCACGCCATGACGATGCTGGTGCGAGAGCTGAGGCTCTTCATGCTGGCGCTGCAGTTCCTGACCCGCGTGCCTGTGCCGGCGTGGGTCGGCTTCGACCCCGCGCAGATGCGCCGGGCGGTTCGGCACTTTCCGCTCGTGGGCGTGCTGATCGGGGCCTTCAGCGCCGGCATCGCGCTGGCTGCCAGTCGGCTCTGGCCGCCTACCGTGGCGGCCGCGCTGGCGGTGGCCGCCACCGTGTGGCTCACCGCGGCCTTCCACGAGGACGGACTGGCCGACACCTTCGACGCGCTGCTGGGCGCCGCCCCGCGCGACAAGGCGCTGGCAATCATGAAGGATTCGCGCATCGGCACCTACGGCGCCGTGGCGCTCGTGCTGTCGCTGCTGCTGCGTACGCTTTTGCTAGCCGAACTGATGGCACGCGATCCGGCGGCGGCCGCCGTCATCCTGATCGCCGCCCACGCGAGCGGGCGCAGCGCTGCAGTGGCGTTGATGGCGGCCCTGCCCTATGCGCGCACTGAGGAGGGTGATGCGGCGCAGGCCAAGGCGGGCAGCGTGGCGCGCGATGTACCCGGCATCGATGCGGCATGGGCTGTCGCCGTCGGCCTGCTCACGCTGGCATTCGCGGCCTGGACACAGGCATCGCCGATCGCGGCGGGTGCCTCGCTACTGGCGCTGGGCTGCATGGTCCTCATGTTGCGCCACTGGCTTCGACGTCACCTGGGTGGCTACACCGGCGACACCCTGGGCGCCGCTGAACAGTTCGGCGAGGTCGCCGTCCTGCTGTCGTTCGCCGCGTCGGCGTCGGGATGAGCGGGCTGCAGCTGCACGCATGGCGACACCCCGCAGCGATCGGGGCGGAAGGCCGGTGCATCGGGCGGACGGACCTGCGCGTCGATGCCCGGCGTGCGAAGCGGCAGGCGCACCGGATCCGCGCCTTCGCCCGCCGCCACGGCCTGCCCTGCATCGTCGTCACTTCGCCGCTGGAACGCTGCCGAGCGGTGGGGCGCTGGCTGTTACGCTGGGGCTGGCGACACTGGATCGACCCCGCGCTCGTCGAAGCGAACTTCGGCGAGTGGGACGGACAACCCTGGACGGCCGTTGCGCCCAAGGCGATCGACGCCTGGTGCGCCGACTTCGTGGACCATGCCCCGGGCGGCGGCGAGCCCGTCGCATTGGTGCTGCGGAGAGTGCGGTCCTTCGATCCCGGCGAGGCACGGCTGCTGGTAACGCACGGCGGCTGGCTCTCCGCCGCGCTGTGGGTGCGCGATCAAGGCGGCGCGCGGCCGAAGAGCGAGCAGTGGCCGGCTCCACCGCGCCACGGGCAACGGATCGACCTTGAATGGCAGCGGATCGCATGATGAGTCGCGCCGACCCGCAACCGGCCGTCACGGCACCAGAGTGCGACTGCACGATCGCGAGCCAGCAAAGAGACTTCTCCGAATGGCACCTGGGCCGGCCCCATTTCGCGGTATGGGCCCTCGCGCTGGAGGATCCAGCCCTGGACGTGCGCCTCAGACATGTTCGAACCGCCCTCGACGGTCACCTGCTGCGCGGCTACGAGCGGCAGCCGCACATCACTGTGCACGTGTGCGGCTTCCCCACGACGACGGCACGCCGGAACGACGACTTCGCGGTCGACGAACTCAAGGTGCAGATCGGCGCTCTTGTCCAGTCGGACATCGTCGCGTTCGACGTGCACGTCGGCGAGCCGTTCACGTTCACGTCCGCCGCATGCCTCTCGGTCGAGGATGCTGCGGGCAGCCTGACCCGCATTCGATCCCTCTGGGAACGGGCCGCGCCGACCTGGGACCGGACACACTATGTGCCGCACGTCACCGCCGGCCTCTATGCCGGCGCGTGGCCGTTGGCCGAGATCGAGGCGCGCCTGCGTTCGACTCCCTGCCCATCCCCCCTTGCCCTGCGAGTCCGTTCGGTCGACTGGATGTGCTACGACAGCACCCGGATTGCCGGTCCCCTGCGAACCCTGATTCGATTCGATCTTGAGCGCCGGCTGGCGCATGTCGTCGACGGCAAGCGGCTGCGACGAATGTTCGGACAGGGAGCGGGTCAACTCGAGCAGGCATGATCATCATGATTCCCTTCAAGTCCATGCGGGACCAGGCCGGGCTGAACCGGCAGCACATCTTCGATCTCGCACGGCTCCCGCCGGACCTGCTTGCGCCGCTGGACCTTGGCCAGCACGAACGTCAGCTCATCCTCCTCGGACACGCTGGGCGCCTCCTGTGGGAGCGCGTACAGAAGCATGCAACCGACCCGGTGCATCCGATCGACTCCTACACGATAGGCGTGGTCGAGCAATGGGCAGCCCTTGCGCTGCCCCATACGCGGATTCGCTTCGTCTACCCCAGGGGACTACCAGCCAACCGGCACGTTGGTCTCCAGCGCCTCGGGACGCTCGCGGGTTGGCACCATCCATCCCCGTTCATGGTGGGCATCGATGCCAGGTGGGGCAGCTGGTTTGCCTACCGCGCAGCGATCATCGTGGACTCGGAACTTCCGGCTTCACCGGTCGAAGACCACGGGCATCCATGCGTCGATTGCACCGCCAAGCCGTGCATCGGGACGTGCCCAGCCTCTGCGCTCGACTCGGGGACCATGGACATGAACGCCTGCACCGCCAGCGGCTCTTTGAAGCCTCGCCCTGCGCGTACGGCTGCCTGGCGCGACAGGCCTGCCCTGTAGGCGTCGAGCACCGGTACGACGAGTGCCAGGTCCGGCACAGCGGTACCGGATCGCTCGCAGCCATCAGGCGCTTGCTGAAGGCGTCGTAACCGCGCCGACTGGACGCCAAGCAGAAGACGAAAGCCGCGGGACAATCCGCTTGAATCAGTTGCCCCACCGCGCTTCGCGCGACCCGCGACGCACGAAGCGGGCATCCAATTGCGCTGCGGCGTCCGGCACAGAGGTCCGTTTCACTACAGACCGCGGTTGGCACAACCCGCGCCGGACGAGGCACCCAGAGTGCGTGTAAGCGATCGAGGCGCCGACCAGCAGAACCCATCAGGGACAGCGAGCTCGTCTCGCATCGGAAATCCGGATGTACGGTTGCATTCTCTTCCTTCGTGCAGCAGCGCGCTGGTAGCTTGGCAAACCGAGGGCGTCCATGTACGCCTGGGGAACACAGCTTGAACTGAAGCGGCCCGGATAGTGAACATGTGTCCGCGACAGGAGAGGCGGACACGTGAACACTTACGGCGTGGATCTGATGGGTCGTCGGCGCCGACGCCAACACAGCGCCAAGGTCAAGGCGACGGTGATCGAGGAATGCCTGAGGCCGGGCGTCTCGATCACCGCAGCGGCGCTGGCACACGGCCTGAACGCCAACATGCTGCGCAAGTGGGCGATCGACGCCGAGCACAAGGAGCCGGTGCCGCACCCTCGTGTTGCGAAGCCATTGCCCGATCCGCCGCCAGTACCGCCGGCGCAGTTCGTTCCACTGGCCCTGTCGGGGCCGACGGTCGATGGCGAGATCCGGATCGAGCTGCGCCGGGCCGGGACGACGGTCAAGATCGTCTGGCCCGCGCCGGCGGATCGGGACTACGAGGCCTGGCTCATACGAAACCGACGCAGCAAGCGACCACCGCGGATCCGGCTCTGCCGGGCCGCCAGCGGTGCCCCCTTGAGGGGCGCGCGAAGCGCGGGCTGCGCGACGCGAGCGTCGTCACGGTTTGGTGAAAGTCGTACGGCCGTCGAACTGCACCGAATCGACGATTGCGACAACGGCGGCATCGGTGGCACCGACTGGCCCTCGCGCTCGACGCGGGCGGCGCTGCCGTGCGCGACGAGGACGACCTATCCGATGCCGGCACCGGTCAGGTCGACAGCCACGTACACCAGCCGCGACACAGCTTCGGCATCTGCCGATCCGCCGAGGGCGGTCATACGCCGGCACCGGCTGCAACAGCAGCAGCTCGTGCGCCGAGATCCCTTGGCCTTGATCGAAGCGACGACGGAGCCGCGGACCTACGCGAGCTGCAAGAGCGTTGTCTCCGTCTTCTTCTTTCGCAACGCTTTGGAATGTCCCACTGGCGGCGAAGTCATTGTCCGAGCCGGACAACGCGCTCGGCTGCGATTTGTCCGCCGAGGCCATAGTTCCCGCGCCTGCCACCCTCTAGAGGCGCGGCCGCGGGCAGCCCCGATCGAAAGTTCAGCAGGACCGTCGATATGGGCACCATTGCTCCGCCGAGCGTCGCACGAGTAGGAGACAACCTCATGGACACGCAAACGCAGCAGAAGCCGCCCTCCGGCCTGCAACTCGGACCCGTCACTTTCTCGGTGATGAGCCTGTTGGTCATTGCGGTGGGCAGCTACCTTATCTGGGCCCTGTTCGCCGACCCGTCTCGAGCGGTATGGAAGACCTATCCGCAGCCGTTCGGCGTGGTGCTGTTCTGGTCGATCCTGTTCGTCGTGTTCTTCGGCTTTCTTGGGCAGCTGTGGGGGCTCGGTCACTTGCCTCAGCCGATCGGCGGCGTAACGTGGTTCCTGCTCACGACCGCGTTGGCGGTGGTCGTCCCGAGCGTCCTGCTGCACGGCTACGGGGCCCTTGACCCCGCCTTCGACATCGGCAAGGGCGGCTATACCGCGACGACGATGATCGTCCTTATCGGCTTCTACACCTGGGGCATCCTCGGCACGAGCATGGGGCATTGGCCCTGGGTCGACCTGGGCCTTAAGCAGCCGTGGGTCGGCATCGGCGGCTTTCTCTTCGGCTTCGTGCTCACCTTCTTCGGCTACCTGGTGCTGATCTATCCGAACCTCGCCAGTTGGACATCGCCGGAACGAACCGTGCTGCCGCTGACAACCGTCATCGGCTGGTTCTACAGCGTGATCGTGTCGTGGCTGACCACGTTCCTCATCCTGGATAATTGGCCATGGAGCAAGCTCGGGTCACGGGCGAAGACCGCGCTCGCCGCCTTGGTCGGCAACTTCATCATCGGCACCGCCATCTACTTCTTCCTTCTGGCGTTGCTCAAAGGCTTCCTGATGCCGGTGGAAGCGCAGACGGCGCTTGGCGCCGCGATCAACATCTGGCCGGCGCACCTGGGCGTGTTCATGTCGTTCTGGCTGATCTTCTGGGCCAACGTGGCGGGCAACCCTCCGCTCAATCTCGGTCCGGCGGCCAACAGAGTGGTGCGCCTCGTCGTCACGTTCGGCTTGGCCGTCGCCACGTTCGTGGGCTACACGCGGTGGTTCGCGGTCCAGGTCCTCAACGAGAAAGAAATCGCCCCAGGCTTCGGTGGCGACCCGCTGACCTGGGTCGACTTGATGATCTACGTCATGCTGGTATATGTCATCTACTTTGGCTCCTACGGCCTCAACCGAAAGACCTGACGGCGGCGCTACAGTCGCGGTCGAGCCGACGCGAGGCGCCGCCGATGAACGCGTGGGTCGAGCGAGCCGATCGCAAGCGCCATGAGCATCCGCTGCAGGCTCCGGCATGCGCGGCGCGCAGATGCGCAACGCACGCTGCGACAGCGTACCCCGCTCGACAGGTCGCGAGCGTCGAGCCTCCAGGCCGGGAAGTTTGGCACGTCCTTTTCGCGAAGCCCGGGATCGTCGGAAAGCGGCCTAGTGTCCCGTCCCGCAAATAACTGGCATTAAACATGCATGCCAGTGCGGTATCTTGGAACCGGAGATACCGTGATGAGAACGGGCAGGCCGAAGGCGGAATTGGTGTTGAGCGTCGACGAGCAAGCGCAGCTGCAGTCGTTCGCGCGCAGCCGCTCGCTGCCCGCCGCGCTGAGCAATCGCGCGCGCTTGGTGCTGGCCAGCGCCGCGGGCGAGCCGAACAACGCGATCGCCGCGCGGCTGAAGATGACCAAGCAAACCGTTGGCAAGTGGCGCGCGCGGTTCATCGAGCGGCGCGTCCCCGGCCTGTACGACGACGTGCGCCCGGGCAAGCCGCGCACGATCGACGATGAGCGCGTCGCGCAGTTGATCAAGACGACGCTGCACACCAAGCCGGCCAACGGCTCGACGCACTGGAGCGTGCGCACGGTGGCCGCCGAGACGGGCATCTCCAAGACCAGCGTGCAGCGCTACTTCCAGCTCTTCGGCCTGCAGCCGCACCGCAGTGAGGGCTTCAAGCTGTCCAACGACCCGTTCTTCATCGAGAAGCTGCGCGACGTGGTCGGCCTGTACCTGAGCCCGCCGGACAACGCGCTGGTGATCTGCGTGGATGAGAAGAGCCAGTGCCAGGCGCTGGAGCGCACGCAGCCGATGCTGCCCATGGGGTTCGGCTATGTCGAGGGCGTCACCCACGACTACAAGCGCCACGGCACGACCACGCTGTTCGCAGCGCTGAACGTGCTCAACGGTGCAGTGCTGGCAGCGTGCAAGCCGCGCCACCGGCACCAGGAGTTCCTCGCCTTCCTGCGCGAGATCGACAAGGCGGTGCCGGCTGAGTTGGACGTCCACTGCATCGCCGACAACTACGCCACCCACAGCCACCCGAAGATCAAGGCTTGGCTTGCAACCCGGCCGCGCTGGCACATGCACTTCATCCCGACCTACAGCTCCTGGCTGAACCAGGTCGAACGATTCTTCTCGCTGATCACCGACAAGGCCATCCGCCGCGGCTCGTTCACCAGCGTCAAACAACTCGTGCAGCGCATCGATCACTTCGTCACCGCGCATAACGCGAACTGCCAGCCGTTCAAGTGGACCGCCACCGCAGATTCGATCCTCGAAAAGCTCCATCGACTTTGCTCACGTATCAGCGGGACAGGACACTAGCAGGCTGTTGAATTTCGGGCGCGCAAGCGCCGATCAGTAGTTCCGATGGTGCCGTTCAGGCCAGGAACACGCTCGGCGTGCGGCTGATCGGTTCGAAGGCAGGCGGCTGGCGCTCGTCAGGGGATGCGCGCGGGCTTCGCAACGGCTCATGGAAGCACTCCTTGCGGCCCGGTACACAGTATTCGCGCCATCCGGACGATGTTGCTGGCCGTGGCAATGTCCCGCGGCCAGTTGGAACCGGTGGCGGCCTGAGTCATCTTACGCGGCGCGCCGTGCTGAGCGCGGGGGATCTCTCGCAAGGGCGACGGCCAGCACCCAGAGGTCCTTGACGCCGATGATTCGTCGGAACGACTTCTCGGCCTCCAGGAAGCCGGCGGCCACCCAGCGCAGCGCCATGGCTTGATCGCGCCAGCGCTTCACGCGGTTGGTCGTCGTGCGCACGATGCCGTTGGGGTTCTCGATGATGTTGGTCGTGCACAGGCAGCGCATCAGCGAGGGCGGCAGCCCCAGTGTGTTCACGGTGAAGACCTCCTCGAGTCCTTCGAGCATCGAGGCCGCCGCGTCGGCATGCTCGGCCTGCAGCCACTTGGCCTGCTGACGGATCTTGTCCATGCCGCGCTTGGCGTCGAGCTTGTAGGCCGCATTCATCACGCTCTTGGTCTGCGCCCGCATCTGGGTGGGCAAGGCCTCCAGCACGTTGCGCAGCTTGTGGGTGCGGCATCGCTGCACCTTGGCGTGATTGCCGAAGACCTCCTCGATGGCCGATCGCAGGGCCTTGCCGCCGTCGATCACGAACAGGTAGTCGCGGTCCACCGCCAGGCCACGCTCGCGCAGGCCCGTCAACAGCGCCTTGACGACCTGGGCGTTCTCCGAAGAGCCCGCACTCAGCCCCAGCATCGCCTTGCGCCCGTGCTCGTCCACACCGAGGGCCGCCAGGACGTGCGTGCCGTCCACGATGATCCCGTCGATGTAGATCGCCAGCAGCGCCGCATCGGCCAGCGCCCTCTCGTTGAGCGCGGCCAACTGCGCCGCAGAGGCCTCGATGAAGCGGCGCGACACCGCACTCTTGCTCACCCCCACGGTGCCGGCCACCTCGGGCAGCACAGCCTCGTACTTGCGCATCGATACGCCCTTGACGACGATGTCGCGCACCCGAGCGCCCATGCGCGCGTCATCGCGCAGCTTGTCGTACGCCGGCACATGCACCTCCTTGCCCGCCCGACCGCTGCTGCGCAGGCGCGGCCGCGTGAGGCGCAACTTGCGCTCGGCCAGCTGGATGAATCCGTCCTGAGCACCGTGCCACTGCACGGGGCCGCCGGCCTTGCCCCGGTGCTTCGCCCCGGCGATCTTGCTCGCCGAGGCCAGCAGCAGCTCTTCCACGACGGCGCGCGCCGCCTCGTTCATCAGCTCGTCGACGCTCGCCTGCGCGTTCTCCAGCAGCTCCAGCATCGGCAGCAGCGCTTGCCCGCTGCCTTGCGCCAAATGCCTCACAGCCGCACGATCGTTGCGGTGAACCACGCGCAACCCGTCCTTGGCCTTGCGGCCTGCATTACGATCCTTCATGGCGGTTTCCCTTCAGATCGAGGGTTTCAGTCATCAGCAAGCTCGATTCTCTCGAGCTCACCGCGGAAACCGCCACCTCAAGTTCCAACTACGCTTGGGACATCACCCTGGCCGTCATCGTGAGCTTGAAGTGCTGGTCGACACGTCGCAGCCCGCGGTACACCGTCTGTCGGATCCGGCCGACCGTCTTGGCCCAGCCGAAGTGCTCCTCGATGCGCTTGCGCGCGATCTGGCTGGCCGCGTAGCCGGCATGGCGAGTCGTTCGTCCATCGATGGCGCTACCGCCCCAACGGGTCTTGTGGCTGGCTACGTGCGGCGTCACGCCGCGCTGGCGGCAGCCGGCGATGAAGTCGCGCGTGTCGTAGCCCTCGTCGGCGCCTATCGTCTTGCGGTGCCCGCCGGGCACTGTGTCGAGCATGGCCAGGGCCGCTGAGCGTTCACCGTATCCGTCGGCCTGCGTGACCACCGCTGCGACCACCAAGCCCGTGCGGTTCTCCATCAGCAGCTGGCCTTGGTAGGCCAGGATGGCTGCGGTGCTGGCGCCCTTGCGGAACAACCGGGCGTCCGGATCGGTCTTGCTCTGGTGGGTGTCGTTGCTGCGTGCGCTGCCCTTCCAGTCGCGCTCCTGGTTGCGTCCCGCCTGGCTGCCACCCTCGCCTGGACCAGGCGTCGTCCTTGGGTACGAAGCTCTTGTGGCTGGCCCACGCCTGGATCAGCGTGCCATCCACCGAGAAGTGCTCCTTGCTCAGCAGATGGCGCCGCTCGGCCGCCCGCATCACCTCGGCGAAGAAGCTCTCCACGACAGCGTGCTCCAGCAGCCGGTCCCGGTTCTTGGAGAACACCGAGTGGTCCCAGACCTCGTCGTCGATGGCCAGTCCGATGAACCAGCGGAACAGCAGGTTGTAGCGGACCTGCTCCATCAACTGTCGCTCGCTGCGCACGGAGAACAGCACCTGAATGAGCATTGCTCGCAGCAGTTTCTCTGGCGCAATCGAGGCGCGGCCTGTCGAGGCGTAGATCGTGTTGAACAGCCCGTTCAGGCCCACCAGCGCCTCGTTGACCAGAGCGTGGATCGCGCACAGCGGGTGCTCCACCGGAACGAAGTCCTCGAGTCGCGCCACCGTGAACAGGCCCTCTTGCACTCCGTCAGCTCCGCGCATCGGTCCCTTGCCACGTCGTTGCGTCGCTTCAACCGTACCGCCAACCAGCCCAGCGCGGACCGGCAATTCCCCGGAGGAAGTTCAACAGCCTGCTAGGGTATTTCCCATGGGATCAAGTTTCGTTGGCGCGCCCGGACAGCGGGTCGTGCTTCGTTTTGTCTGCCATGGCTATAGCTCCGGATTCGACAGCTCCCTACAGTCGCTGCAAACAAGCTGGCCCCGAATCGGCACAGACCGGACCTGAGGAGACAATCGTGATTCGCGACGACGACGCAGACTTTCACGCACCCGATCCGACCCATCCGACCTGGGCGGAGACCAACTACTTCGGCTTCTACAACGCCGAGGAGCATCTCAACGTCGGGGTGTATGCCCTGTTCCGCCCCAATCTCGGCACGGTCACGACCTCGGTCTGCATGAACTCGCGCCGCACGGTGACGCAATGGGAGGCTGACTTCTGCGACATGCGCTCGGCCGTTCCGATCCCGCAGCCGCGCAACCTGCGCGACTACGCGCTCAGCAGCGGCCTGCACGTGCGCTGCCTTGCGCCCAACAGGCAGTGGCAGATCGACTACGACGACGGCCACGGCACCCGCATCGACGTTCGCTACGAAGCGCTCATGCCGGCCTTCGACATCCACGATCCGGCGATGGACCCGATGTGCGCGTCGGCGTCTCAGGAGGGCAAGTTTGCCTGGGGCACCGCCTACAACGGGCACTTCGATCAGACCGGCGCCTTCAAGGGCAGCGTCACGGTGCGCGGGCGCACGGTGCCGATCGATTGCGTTTCGACGATGGACCACAGCTGGGGCCCGCGCCCCGAGCGCGGCGCGCCCGCGATGAGCTGGCTGCACGCTCACTTCTCGAAGGACTTGGCGATCCACGCCATCCTCGGTTTCGATCCGGCACAGGACAACGGGCGTGAACTGTGGCTCGCGCACGGCTATGTGCTCGAGCGCGGCAAGGTCTTCGGGCTGAAGGCCGGCACCGGCCAGACGCTGCGCAAGCAGGAGCGCTATCCTGAGAGCATCGCCCTGCGACTGACCGACAGCACCAATCGCGTGTGGGAGCTGAACGGGCGCGCCGTGACCACGATGCCTTGGGTCTACGTGCCCAACAGCATCGGCTTCAACACGCTCAGCGAGTGGACCTGCGGCACGCAGCGCGGCTGGGGCGAGGTGATGGACTTCATCGAGTTGCCAGTCCTCAATACGCTCAACAGCGCCCCGGCCACGTTGCGCGCGTCCAAACCGCTTTGAGGCTTCGCGTGCAGCGCGCCATCTTCTTCGAGATGGATGACACCCTGGTGGACACGCGCACCGCATCGTGGAAGCTGTTCGCGCAGACGAACAGCGAGCACGGTCCGGGCATCCACACTCGGCTTGCATCCTCCGCCATCTTCGAGGACAGTTTCCTCGAGTCGCTGACGCGGCACTGCTCGCCTCCATCGCACCCTGCCTTTCAAACGAGTTTTCGGGCGACGTGCAGCCGCGCAAGGCCAAGTCGATGCGCCGCATCTTCGGGTACCACCGCTACGTCGCGCAGCGTTGCTGCAGCACGGCCTACCGCGAGGACGCGCCGGGCGGGGATATCCGCGGCGCACGGCCGCGGACGCCCAGGTGATTCAGGCGCCGCGCCGCGTGACCCTGAGGCCGGCGTGAAGGCGCAGCGGCGCGCTGGGTGGGCTGGCGCTGAACTCGTCGCCACGCGCCGCCCGCGCGACCACTCGCCGTAGCGCCGGCCTTGTAGTCAAGCCCGTGGTCGCGAGGCTACGCCACACCAACGCGACCACAGATAAGCCGAAGTTCCTTCCTCAAGGAGACACGAAGATGAAGTGCCTAGAACTGATGCCCCTCGAAGAAACCGTCAAGTGGGCCAAGCACAACTCCTGGTACGTGGCCGACCTGTTGGCCCGCCGGGGCACAGAGGGCGTGAACCCGCTGATTCCGCGCGCGGAATACGAAATGCTGTCGTTCCAGACCACGTTCTTGCAGCACCCATGGCTGTACATGTGGCTGGGCGAGAAGGTCGGCATGGAGGGCATCCGCGCAACCTGCAGCTCCGGCCATCGGGAGTTCGGGATCAAGACGATCACGCCGTGCAACATCCAGTGGGGCTGCGGGATCGCGCTGTTCGGCCGGCTGTTCCTGATCGACGGCGGTCTGATCGGGCCGAACGACTACATCGACAACCTGCGCATCATCTACAGTTTCTGGCGCACCGTCTTCGAGGGCTACATGCGGCAGAAGAAGCCTGCGGTCATGGACGTGGGCTATGCGCTGCAGGTACTCGACCAGGACGTGGTCGAAGATCTGGGCACGAAGGTGGAGCCGCTGCGCGACCCGGAACTGCGCGCCACCGTGGGCCGCTTCAACTCGCTGGCCCAGCTGATGGGCTTCCTCGACCACTACGACAACCGGCTCGGGCTGGGCGACACCGGCCCGTACGACCTCGGCGACCGCTTGATGCTGGTCCGGGACTGCTTCGTCAACGAGAAGTCGTTCCCGTGGACCTACGTCGTCGGCGACCTGCCGTTCTCGTACTCGTTGGTCCTGACCTACGACAAGAAGAAGATCATGCGCGACCGCCAGAGCGGCAAGCTGAAGATGTTCTCGATCTACAACACCGGCACCCTGTTCTGCGATCCGGCCGACTACGAGGAAGAGGCACTGATCGAGGCGGCAGTCTATATGCGCGACGCCGACTTCCCGAATGGCACGACCACGAGGATCCCGCTGAACGAACTGGAGACGCACATCGCGAAGATCGAGGCTGCGGTCGAGCGGATGTACTCGTATCTCGCGATGAAGCCGCATTTCGACAAGATCCTCGAAGGCAACTGGACCTATGTCGCTGCCTCGCTGCCCTACGTGCGGGCGCACGACCTCGAAGCCGAGGCCGCCTCGATGGGGTTCTGGGACATGGATCTGCGCAGCATGGAGTACCTGATCAAGGGCTACGGCAAGGCCGGCGAAGTCCAGCGCAAGGCCACGGCCGGCCTGGGAGCGCCTCCGCCGCAGCTTCCGGGGTTCCGCTGCCGGGGAACAAAGTTCGGCAGATACGAGATCAGCAACTGAGAAAGCGCCGCTTCATCAAATCGAAAGGAGCTGAACATGGCTGACATCAAGGTGAAGAAGGACGCCGAGAAGCGGTTTGCTTGGTCGCACGAGGAGTGGGCCCTGAGCAAGAACTTCCAGACGGCCGACGAGTTCGAGACTTGGCTGAACAACGAGTCGAAGTACTTCATCCGCTGCAACGCAGGCTTCTACGCCCAATGCGTGATCGTCTGCATCGAGTCCAAGGGCGACGAGTTCCTGGCTTACGTGGATGCGTACAAGGGCAAGTTCCCGCCCTGGTACACGGCCGAGGAACTGGCCGCGCTCGACATCGACGAGTTGCGCAAGGAGCCGGCGAAGATCAAGTGGGACGAAGACTGGGAATGGACGACTCTGCGCAAGACCGACTTCCCGCTGCGCCTGAAGGAAGTTGTCTTCCTCTACCCGCCTCAGGAACCCGCGATTCCTTGGCTCTTCCTCTCGCCCGAGGAGAGCGGCCTGAACAAGATGAAGATCTGACTCACTACAGGAGACTCTCAAATGGCTAACGAGACCGAGATCGACGGCTACCGCTACATCGGACAGGGCTACAACGTAGTTCCGGTCGGCCGCCACAAGGGCGTGGCGCTGAACGTGACAGAACCGAAACAGATGATCACCCTGATGAAGGATCTGCAGAAGGTCAAGGAGACGGTTGTGGTCACGCCCGGCGGCACGACGACCTTCGTCGCGCCGCTGCTGTACAAGAAGCCTGCCGGCATCATCACCTACGCCGGAACGCCGGAATCTCACCTCGGCATCGTGGGGCGCAACTTCCGCGTGCCGATCATCATGACGCTGATGCTCGAGGGGGCGGAGTCCATTCCCGACGGCACCCCGCTGCTGATGGAGTGCGACGGCAAGTTGGGCCGCGTCTATGCGAAGATGGAACTGAAGGCGGGGGCCCAGCAAGCGCCTGCGGACCAGTCGCCCGGGTCGACGCTCGGGTAATTTCCGAACCCGGCCGGCGTCCGGTTCAGGTCGGACCGCCGCCGGACCCCCAACGCTCGAAGGGGCGACAGAGCCGGCGCGATGCCGCCATGTGACGAACATGCTTACCGAAACTGAATTCCTCGTCCTCAATGCGGTCTATCTCAAGAAGATGGTCACTGCACCGCAGATCGTCGAAATGACAGGCGCCGAGGCAGACGACGTCGCACGCTGCCTCGAGGACGCGACGACGCGGGGTTGGGTGATGGACATGGGCGCCGACGGCGTGATGGTGCTCGACGACGGCGCCGCCGAGGTGTTGAAGCACTACGCCGAGGCCTACGTTGAACAGCGCAAGGATCCGGCGATGACCGCCTGGTACCACGGCTTCGAGGCGTTGAACACGCGCTTCATCGCTGCGGTGTCGCAATGGCAGGAGAGCGAGGGGGACCCGAGCTCAGAGCGCCGACTGCTGCAGGCGGCCGAACGGCTGGCCAAGGACATCGCGCTGCTGATGCCGGCGATCCCCCGCTATGCGGGCTACGTCGGTCGTCTGGAGCGCAGCATGGAAAAGGTCGACTTGGGCGAACGCGACTTCGTCTGCAACCCTACCGTGGACTCGGTGCACAACGTCTGGTTCGAATTCCACGAGGATATCCTCACGGTTCTCGGGCGCAAGCGCGATACGACGTGAACGTGCGCGCCGCCGATGCTGCGCAATGGCGCCGCCGCGCCGATGCCGCAGGGCCGCCGCTGGGCTTCCGTCCAGCGGGCGAGGCGGGGGCGCTGCATGGTCGTACACTGTGCTTCGCAAGGAGACCGCTTGTTGACGTGGGGCCGCGCGGTTTGGGGGGAGGGCTGCGCGCCGCGCATGCGAGTCCCCGCCCGCACGAAGAGGTCGAAGACATCGTCGTGCGGCCCTCCGTGCGCTGAAGGATGAAAGAGTCGATGCACAGGGCAAAGCGCAGCAGACACTTGGCCGTCGTGCCGCCTTCGGCTACGGTTGGCGACGCTTTGCCGGCCCCCTGGCCGCACCCTGCTCCCAGCCCCGCGCCGGCACTGCAGATCGGCGGCGCCCTGCGGGCGGTGGCCGACGCCGCGCTCGGTGGCGATCAACGAGTAAAGGAGGTTGCGGCAGCGTGCTTCGCCGCCGTGCTTGGCGGATGCGGCGTGGCCGTGATCGAACGCGTGGGCGCAGGTTGGCGCTGCGCCAGTGAGAATGCGTTCGGGCCGGGCGAACTCATTGCTGTTCTTCCGACGTCGGTCGCAACGTCGGGCGACATCTCCGTGCTGCCGGGTATCGGCACCTTCGTGCCGGTGAAGCCGGGGATGGGCGTCCTGGCGGATTGCCAGCTCGTCGACGCAGACCGCGCCCAGGTGCTGCGCTGTCTTGCGATCGGCTTCGAACTCGCGCTCACCGCAGCGAACCAGTATCGCGTCACGAGGGACGCGATGGACGAGATCGATAGCCTGCAGCAGGTCGCCAGGCGCATTCTGTCCGCATCCGAACTGGACGAGGTGCTGTTCTCGATCTCGCGCGAGACGGCCCGGCTCCTTGGCGCGGACATCGGCGGGGTGTTTCTTCGAGACGGCGACGAGCTCGTGATGCGCAGTTGCGTCGGCAACGACACGCTGGACATCGATCGGCTCAGGATGAAGCGTGGACAGGGCCTTGCAGGGCGCGTTCTAGAGACCGGGCGCCCGTGCAAGGTCGACGACTACCTCGCCAGCGATCAGGTCAGCCGCGACTACTTCTGGCTCGTTCGCGACGAGCAAATCCGCTGCGCGGTGGGCGCGCCGCTGCTTGCGCGAGAAGGCGTGATCGGCGTGCTCGAGGTTTGGCGCCGACGCGACGTGCCGTTCACCGATCAGGACGAGAAGCGCGTCGCCGCGCTCGCCAATCTGACGGCGATCGCGGTCCAGAATGCCCGGCTGTACGAAAGCCAGAAGGCTTCAGTGCAGCAGCTCATACAGACCAACGAGAGTCTGCGCCAGCAGCACGAGGTCGTGCGTGTGTCGGCACAACTCCAGGACGACGTCATCGGCGCCCTACTGGACGGCGGCGGCGTCACGGCGATCGCGCGGATCGTCGCCCGCCATGCCGGTGTGGAGGTCGCGATCCTGGGGACCGATCTCGGGGTAATGGCTGCCTATCCGGCGCAGGTCTCGAACGGCGACTGGCTCGAGCGGGTGGAGACCGCCGTGCGGCAGTTCCCCGGGTACGCCAACAACACCAGCGTGACCTCCCGAGAGCGCGATGGCTGGCTCTCGCTGCGTCCGATCGTTGCTGGCGGGGACCGGATTGGCTGGGTATGCATGCGCTCGAACAGTGAGCCGGCCGAGATGCAAGAAGCCGCGAGCCGTCAAGGAGCGGTCGCTAGCGCGCTGTATTGCCTTGAGCAGCGTGCTGCAAGCGTCGCCCGGGCCTCCGCGCTCGGCGCGCTGATGTGGGACTTGCTGGAGGGCACGCCGCCGGTCAGGCAATCCGCGCTCGAGCGCTTGACGGAGTTCCACATCGACCTGCGGGGCCCGCACCGCGTCGTCCATTGCACTATAGAGGGCCTGGCCGAGACGGCGCGCGGCGAGGGTTGGAACATGGACACGGTGCAGCGCAAGCAGCGCGACGTGCGAGATGCGATCGAGCGAGCGCTGAGCGCTGCGGGACTGAAGTTGGCGTCCTCCCGTGGCGATCTGATCGTGGCGATCATCCCAGCGCTGGACGCCGCGCAGGTGACGCGGCAGCTCAAGTCGCTGAACGAGGAGATCCTGGCGAGGGACAAGGTCAGAACGTTCTGGGGCGTCAGCGCTCCATTCGATTCGCCGTCGCAGCTGTCGAACGCCAACCAGGAGGCCAAGTGTGCCGCGCTGGCCGTTGGGAAGCTGGGCACGGCGCAGAGCCCGGTGGTAATTCACGAGCATCTGGGCGTGCTGACGTTGTTATTGAATGGTGGCGGTATTGCCGAGGGGCACGACCTTCGCAAGTACGTCGACCGCATGCTGGGCCCGATGCTCAAGTACGACTCCGCGCACCATGGCGTCCTGGCGAAGACGATCCGGTCCTATCTGGACAACGATTGTTCACTGAAGCTGACGGCGCTGCAGCTTTTCGTCCACGAGAAGACCGTCCGCTACCGTCTCGCCCAGTTCGAGGAGCTGACGGGCGTCGACTTGCGCCGCCACCGCGAACGGATGTCGGTCGACCTAGCGTTGCTGATGCACGACTTCGCGACCCGGTCGGCCGGCGTAGCAGGCAAAGGGGCGGGCTGACCACGCGCGGCGAAGTCGCCGTGCTGCGAGACGGCCACAAAGATGGCGACACCAGCCCGTCCGGCGCACGGCGTTCAGCTATGCGCGACTTGCCATTCTTTGCACCCGACGCGGTCGTGTGCCGCGGTGATATGGGCGCCGATGGCACGCGCCGCGCCAGCTGCATCACCTCGAGCGATGGCTTCCAGCACCGCGGCATGTTCATTCCACACATCGCGTGCCAACTCACGATGCTGCAACACTTCACCCATGGACCGGCGCAGGTGCTGCCAGTGGGCCTGCATCGACTGAACCACGAGCGGATTCCCGCTGGCCTGGTAGATCCACTCGTGAAAGTCCACGTCTGCCAGAAGTGCGGCGTGCGCGTCGCCTGCAGCTGCAACCTTCCGGCCGAACTGAACGATAGCCTTGCCGGCGGTGACCTGCCCCTTCGTCGCGCGTACTGCAGCCAGCGAAGCCGCCAGCGGCTCCAAGGCCGAGCGCAACTCGAAGATCGCGTCAAAGCGGGCGCGGTCGACGGGCGCCACTTGAAGCCCACGTCTTCCGCGGTCTACCAAGAAGCCTTGCACTTTGAGCTGACTCAGCGCAGTCAACACCGGCTGGCGAGACACCTGCAGCTTCTCCGCGAGTTCATCCTGCCGCACCGGGTCTCCTGGCGCCAGAACCCCCTCGCAGATCGCGTCCAGGATCTTCTCGTAGACCTGTTCGACGAGCGGCTTGGTTCGCTGAAGGGATTCGATGCTCATGGTGTCTGCATTATCGCTGCGGCCTAGGGTAAATACCGCATGTCGCATGTCGCATGTCGCATACGATAGATGCATTCTCAGCGACTTGCAACCTTCTTCACCGGAAACAATAGCTCGCCATGGACCAAATCCCGATCCGCGTTCTTCTCGCCAAAGTCGGCCTCGACGGCCATGACAGAGGCGTCAAGGTGGTCGCTCGCGCGCTGCGCGACGCCGGCATGGACGTCATCTACTCCGGCCTTCATCGCACGCCCGAAGAAGTGGTCAACACCGCCATCCAGGAAGACGTGGACGTGCTGGGTGTGAGCCTCCTGTCCGGCGTGCAGCTCACGGTCTTCCCCAAGATCTTCAAGCTCCTGGAAGAGAGAGGCGCCGGCGACTTGATCGTGATCGCCGGTGGCGTGATGCCGGACGAGGACGCCGCGGCCATCCGCAAACTGGGCGTGCGCGAGGTGCTCCTGCAGGACACGCCGCCGCAGGCCATCATCGACTCGATCCGCGCCTTGGTCGCCGCGCGCGGCGCCCGCTGAAGTCAGCGCAGGAGGCATGCGATGGAAGAGTGGAAGTTTCCCGTCGAGTACGATGAAAATTACTTGCCGCCGGCCGACAGCCGGTACTGGTTTCCGCGACGCGAAACGATGCCGGCGGCGGAGCGTGACAAGGCCATCCTCGGTCGCCTCCAGCAGGTGTGCCAGTACGCATGGGACACCTCGCCGTTCTACCGGCGCAAGTGGGAGGAAGCCAACTTCCACCCCAGCCAACTGAAGTCGTTGGAGGACTTCGAGACGCGCGTGCCGGTGATCAAGAAGACGGATCTTCGCGAATCGCAGGCCGCCCACCCGCCGTTTGGCGACTACGTGTGCGTGCCCGATTCCGAAATCTTCCACGTCCACGGAACCAGCGGCACCACCGGGCGCCCGACCGCTTTCGGCATCGGTCGGGCCGACTGGCGCGCCATCGCCAACGCGCATGCGCGGATCATGTGGGGCATGGGCATCCGCCCGGGCGACCTGGTCTGCGTCGCAGCCGTCTTCAGCCTCTATATGGGTAGCTGGGGTGCGCTGGCTGGCGCAGAGCGGTTGCGCGCCAAGGCTTTTCCCTTCGGCGCCGGCGCGCCCGGCATGAGTGCCCGCCTGGTGCAATGGCTCGACACCATGAAGCCGGCCGCCTTCTACGGCACGCCAAGCTACGCGATCCATCTCGCTGAGGTAGCGCGCGAGGAGAAGCTGAATCCGCGCGACTTCGGTCTGAAGTGCCTGTTCTTCAGCGGCGAGCCGGGCGCTTCGGTGCCTGGCGTCAAGGACCGTATCGAGGAGGCTTATGGCGCCAAGGTCTACGACTGCGGTTCGATGGCCGAGATGTCCCCTTTCATGAACGTCGCCGGCACCGAACAGAGCAACGACGGCATGCTGTGCTGGCAGGACATCATCTACACGGAGGTCTGTGACCCGGCCAATATGCGGCGCGTGCCCTACGGCCAGCGCGGCACGCCGGTGTACACCCACTTGGAGCGCACCAGCCAGCCGATGATCCGGCTGCTCTCGGGCGACCTCACGCTGTGGACGAACGACGAGAATCCCTGCGGCCGCACCTATCCCCGGCTGCCGCAAGGAATCTTTGGCCGCATCGACGACATGTTCACCATCCGCGGCGAGAACATTTACCCGAGCGAGATCGACGCAGCACTGAACCAGATGTCGGGCTACGGCGGTGAGCACCGGATCGTCATCACGCGCGAGTCGGCGATGGACGAGCTCTTGCTGCGCGTCGAACCCAGCGAGAGCGTTCACGCGGCGGGGGCTGCTGCACTGGAGACGTTCCGCGCAGAAGCATCGCACCGTGTTCAGACCGTGCTCGGCGTTCGTGCCAAGGTGGAACTGGTCGCGCCGAACTCGATCGCACGCACCGACTTCAAGGCGCGGCGCGTGATCGACGACCGCGACGTGTTCCGGGCGCTGAACCAGCAATTGCAATCGAGCGCCTGAGCAGGCAGGGACTGGAATGACCTACGTTCCCTCATTCGCCCTGCTCGAGCAGCTCAGAGCCGGCAACACCTGGGCGCTTGGCCGCCTGATCTCGCGCGCCGAGGCCGGTGTGGCCGAGGCGCGGCCGGCATTGGCCGAGGTCTATCGGCACGCCGGCTCGGCGCATGTGATCGGTCTCACCGGGGTGCCGGGGAGTGGCAAGTCGACTCTCGTGGCGAAGCTCACGGCCGCCCTGCGCAAGCGTGGTGAAAAGGTCGGCATCGTCGCAATCGATCCGTCGAGCCCGTACTCGGGCGGTGCGATCCTCGGCGACCGTATCCGAATGACCGAACTCGCCAACGATTCCGGCGTATTCATCCGCAGCATGGCCACGCGCGGCGCGACGGGGGGCATGGCGCGTGCCGCCCTCGACGCCGTGGACCTGCTGGATGTCGCCGGCTATCACACCATCATCCTGGAGACTGTCGGAGTCGGTCAGGACGAGGTGGAGGTGGCGCACGCATCGGACACGACAGTCGTCGTATCGGCGCCAGGCCTTGGAGACGAGATCCAGGCCATCAAAGCCGGCGTCCTGGAAATCGCCGACATCCATGTTGTCAGCAAGTGCGACCGCGACGACGCGAATCGCACGCTCACCGATCTCAAGCAGATGCTGACGCTCGGCACCATGGTCGGGCCCAAGCGCGCATGGGCGATCCCGGTCGTGGGTGTCAGTTCGTACACAGGCGAAGGCGTCGACGACCTGCTCGGTCGCATCGCCGCCCACCGCCAGGCGACGGCCGACACCGAACTCGGCCGCGAACGGCGCCGTCGCGTAGCCGAATTCCGCCTTCAGAAGACCGCCGAGACGCTGCTCCTGGAGCGATTCACCACCGGAGCGCAGCCCTTCTCGCCTGCGCTCGCAGACAGCCTCAGCAACCGTGCGTCGGATCCCTACGCCGCAGCACGCGAACTCATCGCCCGAACGATCCGCAAGGAGTACTCGAATGACCTGGCTTGAGCCGCAGATAAAGTCCCAACTCCAATCGGAGCGCAAGGACTGGGAAGCGAACGAAGTCGGCGCCTTCTTGAAGAAGGCGCCCGAGCGCAAGGAGCAGTTCCACACGATCGGGGACTTCCCGGTCCAGCGCACCTACACCGCTGCCGACATCGCCGACACGCCGCTGGAGGACATCGGTCTTCCGGGGCGCTACCCGTTCACGCGCGGGCCCTACCCGACGATGTACCGCAGCCGCACCTGGACGATGCGCCAGATCGCCGGCTTCGGCACCGGCGAGGACACCAACAAGCGCTTCAAGTATCTGATCGCGCAGGGCCAGACCGGCATCTCCACCGACTTCGACATGCCCACGCTGATGGGCTACGACTCCGACCACCCGATGAGCGACGGCGAGGTCGGCCGCGAGGGCGTGGCGATCGACACGCTGGCCGACATGGAGGCGCTGCTGGCCGACATCGACCTCGAGAAGATCTCGGTCTCGTTCACGATCAACCCGAGCGCCTGGATCCTGCTCGCGATGTACGTGGCGCTCGGCGAGAAGCGCGGCTACGACCTGAACAAGCTGTCGGGCACGGTGCAGGCCGACATCCTGAAGGAGTACATGGCGCAGAAGGAGTACATCTACCCGATCGCGCCGTCGGTGCGCATCGTGCGCGACATCATCACCTACAGCGCGAAGAACCTGAAGCGCTACAACCCGATCAACATCTCGGGCTACCACATCAGCGAGGCCGGCTCGTCGCCGCTGCAGGAGGCGGCCTTCACGCTGGCCAACCTGATCACCTACGTGAACGAGGTGACGGAGACCGGCATGCACGTCGACGAGTTCGCGCCGCGCCTCGCCTTCTTCTTCGTGTCGCAAGGTGACTTCTTCGAGGAGGTAGCGAAGTTCCGCGCCCTACGTCGCTGCTACGCGAAGATCATGAAGGAGCGCTTCGGCGCGAAGAACCCCGAGTCGATGCGGCTGCGCTTTCACTGTCAGACCGCGGCGGCGACTTTGACCAAGCCGCAGTACATGGTCAACGTCGTGCGTACGTCGCTGCAGGCGCTGTCGGCCGTGCTCGGCGGCGCGCAGTCGCTGCACACCAACGGCTACGACGAAGCCTTCGCGATCCCGACCGAGGATGCGATGAAGATGGCGCTGCGCACGCAGCAGATCATTGCCGAGGAGAGTGGTGTCGCCGACGTGATCGACCCGCTGGGTGGCAGCTACTACGTCGAGGCGCTGACCACCGAGTACGAGAAGAAGATCTTCGAGATCCTCGAGGAAGTCGAGAAGCGCGGTGGCACCATCAAGCTGATCGAGCAGGGCTGGTTCCAGAAGCAGATTGCGGACTTCGCTTACGAGACCGCGCTGCGCAAGCAGTCCGGCCAGAAGCCGGTGATCGGGGTGAACCGCTTCGTCGAGAACGAAGAGGACGTCAAGATCGAGATCCACCCGTACGACAACACGACGGCCGAACGCCAGATTTCCCGCACGCGCCGCGTTCGCGCCGAGCGCGACGAGGCCAAGGTGCAAGCGATGCTCGACCAACTGGTGGCTGTCGCCAAGGACGAGTCCCAGAACCTGATGCCGCTGACCATCGAACTGGTGAAGGCCGGCGCAACGATGGGGGACATCGTCGAGAAGCTGAAGGGGATCTGGGGTACCTACCGCGAGACGCCGGTCTTCTGAGCGTCGGCCGGCCATGTCGGGATCCAGCATGCTGTCTCGTGCCGAGGTGCGCCAACTGAAGTCGGCGGTGCGCCGCGAGGCGAACCCGGCTGCGGCCGAGCGGCTGCTGGCCGACAGCGTGCGAAAGGGACACGACAAGCTGGCGCTGCATCGATACTTGGCACTGCACAGAATTGACGCGGCGCGGTGCGCCCCCTACGAGGATTACTGCTGTCAGGTGGCCGGCCGTTTGCCAGGCGAGTCGCTGCGTCGGGTCCTCCGTCACGCAGGCTGGATCGGCTGAGACGCTGAGCACGGCGCAAGGAGTGGTGGCATGAACAGCGATGGCATATCACACGACCCCCGTCGTGGCGACGACGGTACGACGTCATTGGCCGGCGGTACACGGGTCGAGAAGAACAGCCCGTACATGCAGGCTATCGGCGTCGTAGATGAATTGAACAGCCTGATCGGCATGGCAATCGCTTCGGAGTGCGGCTCCGATCTCCGCGTGGTGCTGTCGGAAACGCAGGACGAACTGGTGGCGCTGTCCTCCGAGCTCTCGTCGCCGGGCAGCATCGTCTTGACGCTTGCGGCGCTGCAGCGTGTCGACAAGGAGCTGACCAGGTGGCTTGCGGACTTGCCTCCGGCGGCCGGCATCGTCCTGCCGCGCGGAACGATGGCCGCGGCGCTGTGCTTCAAGGCACGAGCGACATGTCGCACGCTAGAGCGCGAACTCGTCGGTCTCGAGGAGGCGGATCGCGAGTCTTGCGCGGATTCGTTGCGCCTGCCGTATGTCAACCGGCTGTCCGATCTTCTGCATGCGCTCGCCCGAACTGTGAATCGACGTGCCGACGCCGAGGCGATCGTCAGGGCCGCCGGTGTCCAGGCTGGATC
This sequence comes from Methylibium petroleiphilum PM1, assembly GCF_000015725.1. Taxonomy (NCBI): domain Bacteria; kingdom Pseudomonadati; phylum Pseudomonadota; class Betaproteobacteria; order Burkholderiales; family Sphaerotilaceae; genus Methylibium; species Methylibium petroleiphilum. The sequence goes on from NC_008826.1 coordinate 493,413, forward strand.
GGCAAGTCGGAGCGACTGATACTTCGACCTCGAAAGGAGCGGCGATGAGCCCGGCCACCGTTGGTGTGAACAGCGCCGCTGCCGTGATCGCACGCAAGCTCAAGGCGCTTGAGGTTGATCGCGTCTTCGGCCTGTGCGGCGGCCACATCATGCCGATCTGGATGCGGCTGGATGCGGAAGGCATCCGGATCATCGATGTGCGCGACGAGCGCGCTGCGGTCTACATGGCGCACGCCTATGGCGAACTCAGTGGCAAGCCCGGGGTGGCGCTCGTGACGGCCGGACCAGGCGTCACCAACGCCATGACAGGTATTGCCAACGCGCATGTCTCGCGTGCTCCAGTGATGATCCTTTCGGGCGTTCCCCCCAGGCCGCAACTCAGCCGCGGCGCCCTGCAGGATCTCGACCACGTTGGCATGGTCAAGGGCATCACGCGCTTTGCCCTCACCGTGCACGAGGCAACGCAGGTGCCACGCGCCATGAACCAGGCGTGGGCTATGGCCCTCGGTGACTCAGGCGGCGAGCCTGGTCCCGTGTTCCTAGACTTTCCCACGGACACGCTCCGCGTCGATATTTCGCCGGCCGAGCAGGGGGACGAACATGCGCGCCCAATTGCGCGCGGCGAGATTCATGCCGATCCAACCCTTGTGTCAGAGGCGGCGGACCTGATCTTGCACGCACGGCGGCCGCTCGTGATCGGTGGCCGAGGGGCGCGCGCGGCGAAAGCCGAACTCGAGGAGTTCCTCGCGGCCAGTGGCGCGGTGTTTCTCGATACCGGGGAATGCAAGGGCGTCCTGGCCGACGACCACCCTGGACTGGTGAACGCCATGCGCGCCACGGCCATGGGCGAAGCCGACCTCGTGATCACCCTCGGCCGCAAGCTCGACTTCCAACTGGCCTACGGCTCTCCCGCCGTGTTTAGTGCGGCGCGCTGGTTGCGGATCGCCGACAACGTCGCGGAACTACAGGACAACCGACGCGGAGCGGTGGAGCTCCTGGCTTCGCCACGCCTGGCGCTGCGCGCGCTGACTGCAGCCGGACGAGGACGCGCGTCATCGGTGGACCGAGCTTGGCGGGATCGCCTTTGCACCGGACATGCGGAACGATCGGCGAAGCTCGCTAAGGACATGGCCACAGCCGGCGATGGGTCGGACGGCCGGATGCACCCGAACCGCCTGCTCGCCGGAGTGCAGCGCGCGATCGGTGACGACGCCGTGGTGGTTGCCGACGGCGGTGACTTCCTGGCCTTCGCGCGGGTGGGCATTCGCTGCGGCACCTATCTCGACCCAGGGCCATTGGGCTGCATCGGCGTGGGAACGTCCTTCGGCATCGGCGCCGCGCTGGCCTGCCCTCAACGCACGGTCGCCGTGCTGACCGGCGATGGCGCCTTCGGTTTCAACGCCATGGAGATCGATACTGCCGTGCGCCACGGCGTACCGGTGCTCGTGGTGGTGGCGAACAATGGAGCTTGGCAGATCGAGGTGCACGACCAGACGACCACGCATGGCAAGGTGGTTGGCACGCGGCTGCAGCACGCCGACCATGCCGCGATGGCACGCGCGTTCGGCGCGCATGGCGAGCGCGTGGAGAGTGCGGAGCAACTGCCGCTCGCGATTGAACGGGCGATGGCGGCGATCAAGTCAGGACAGCCCGCGCTGTTGGACGTGCTGGTGAGTGGCGAGCCCATGTCGTCGGATGCGAGGTCCGGGCTCGCATGGGTGCCGGATCTGCAGGCAATAGCTGCCTGGGATGACGCCGAGCGTCAGTGGCGCGCAGGAACCACGCGAATCGGTATCGTGAAATGACTCTTGGGCTCAACCTGATTGCGTACCAGGGTACGCTCCCCGCGTTCGCCTCTCAGCCCGCGGCGGCGCTCCCTGGTCACGCCGTCGTAGGCCGCGTCTCGCTGGGTCGCAACGCATGGCTGGGCGCTGGCGCGGTCATCCGTGCCGACGGACACTTCGTGCGGATCGGTGACGACTTGCACATGGGCCGAGGCGCGACAATCCATATCGCCCACGAGGTCTATCCAACCTTGGTTGGCGCTAGGGTGTCCATCGGCGCTGATGCGGTCGTGCATGCCTGCACCGTGGGTAACGATGTCGTCGTCGAGCGGGGATCCGTGATCCTTGACGGTGCGAAGGTCGGTGACGGTGCCGTCGTCGAGGCTGGGAGCATCGTCTATCCGCGAAGCACGCTGGAGCCTGGCATGTTGTACGCGGGTCGGCCCGCCAAGCTGTTACGGGCGCTTGGCCTGCATGAAGTGCAGAGCCGAGCCGAACTGCAGCGAGCGCGCAATGAGGCATGCGACGTCCGCTGGACGTGCCAACCGATTCCGACCGGAGCTGCGCCCGATTCATTCGTCGCCGGCACCTGCGATCTCTCGGGCAGCGTTCACTTGGCCGAGGGCGCCAGCGTGTGGTTTGGCTGCCGTCTGGATGGTCGCGAGGGGCCGATTTCGATCGGCAGACTCTGCAACGTGCAGGACAACTCGGTGCTTCGGGCCGGATCCCTGGGGATGTCGTTGGGCGATCAAACCACGGTCGGACACAACGTCCAGCTGGTGGACTGCAGCGTCGGTTCCCGCTGCCTCGTCGGCATCGGCAGTAGCATCGCACCCGGCACGCGCATCGATGACGACACCTTCGTCGCTGGCGGCAGCGTCACCGAACCCGGCCAGCACCTGACGGGCGGACGGGTTTGGGGCGGCGATCCTGCACGGCCTATCGGCGAGATGAACGAGGCCAAGCGGACGGCGATCTCGAACATCGCGATCGTTTACGAAAGTTATGCGCGAGCGTTGCATGCCAGCGTACTAGGCTGACTGCAGGAACGGACCGGCACGGAAGCGAGAAAGCATGGGCAAGCGACTCACGAGCATCGTCACCCGCACGGGCGACAACGGCACCACGGGCCTGGGCGACGGCAGCCGACTTAGCAAGACAGCGCCTCGCGTGATGGCCATGGGCGACGTCGACGAACTCAACTCCGCCGTGGGAATGCTGCTGTCCCTCGGCGTGAATGTCGACGAGGACCTGAAGACCTCGACCTTGCTGCGCACCGTCCAGCAGGATCTGTTCGACCTGGGCGGTGAACTCAGCATCCCTGGCTACACGCTGCTGAAGGCGGAGCGGGTCGTGGCCCTGGACGAGTGGCTGCGTCAAGCCAATGCGAGGCTGCCGCGCCTGGAGGAGTTCATCCTGCCCGGTGGCTCTCTGGCCGCTGCGCAGGCACATGTGGCGCGCACGGTATGTCGTCGCGCCGAGCGCTCCGTCGTCGCGCTGGCCGAACAGCATCCCGTCAATGCGACTGTCCTTCAGTTCCTCAACCGCCTCTCCGATCTGCTGTTCGTGCTGGCGCGCCTGGTGAACCGGGTAGCGGGCGGCGTCGACGAGCAGTGGAACCGAAGTCGCTGAGTGCGCCCGCGCACGCCGAACGTTCTCCTCTATCCATACAGGCTCCTTCGCATGGCAAACCCTCCAGGCTCCATCGGCGTCATCGGCGCCGGCACCATGGGCAACGGAATCGCGCAGGTCTGCGCGGTGGCCGGCCTCAACGTGACGATGTTGGACGTCGACGACGCCGCGTTGAAGCGCGGCATGGACACCATCATCCGCAATCTCGACCGCATGGTGGCGAAAGAGAAGCTGACGGCCAGCGCCCGCGATGCCGCGCTGGCGAAGATCAGTACCGGTCTGGACTATGGCGCGCTGCAGTCCGCCGATATGGTGATCGAGGCTGCGACGGAGAACCTGGGACTCAAGCTGAAGATCCTGCGGCAAGTCGCCAACTGCGTCGGCAAGGACGCGATCATTGCGACGAACACCTCGTCGATCTCGATCACCCAGCTGGGCGCTGTGCTCGACGCGCCGGAGTGCTTCATTGGCATCCACTTTTTCAATCCCGTGCCGCTGATGTCGCTGCTGGAGGTCATCCGCGGCGTGCAGACGTCGGACGCGACCCATGCTGCCACGATGGCGTTTGCCCAGAAGGTGGGCAAGGCGCCGATCACGGTCCGCAACAGCCCCGGTTTCGTGGTCAATCGCATCCTGTGCCCGATGATCAACGAGGCCATCTTCGTCCTGCAGGAAGGCCTGGCGTCTGCCGAAGGCATTGATGTCGGCATGCGCCTGGGATGCAACCATCCGATCGGTCCGCTAGCACTGGCCGACATGATCGGCCTCGACACCTTGTTGTCGATCATGGGCGTGCTTTACGACGAGTTTAACGATCCCAAGTACCGCCCAGCGCTGCTGCTGAAGGAGATGGTCGCCGCCGGCCGCCTCGGCCGGAAGACCAAGCAAGGGTTCTACAGCTACTCCTGACGCACGACAGCGGAGATCCCGGCGATTCGAAAACGCCGGGTTTCATTGTGGCTCAGGGGCCTCAGAACGCCTTCAGCAGGCGCAAGTTGATGCGGTCCGACTCCTTCAGGCCGTTGCGCACGGTCAGGTCACGTCCATAGAGCGCCGCGAAGTGCCAGCCGGGCGCGAAGCCCCACCCGAAGCCGAACTTGGCGTTGGTGGTCCGGGTGCGATCGTCGCTGGCAACGCCGTCGACGGAGGTCTCGCCGCCGACGAAGTGAGACGTGCCGGCGCGCAGGTCGAAGCCGCCGCCCAAGTTGTACTTGAGCCAAGCCTGGAACTGGTACAGCGGCTTCTGGGTGAGCGTCTGGCTGTTGGGCCCGTAGTCGTCGTTGTGGCCAAAGCCGGTGACGTCGGCCGCGAGTTGCAACGACAAGTCCTTCGACCCGAGCGGCGTGGTGTAGCCGGCCTGCAGCAGATACTTCCAGCGGTGCTCGCCGAGGTTGAGGGGCTTGTTCTTGTCGTAGGAGCCGATTGGCACCCAAACCGCCGGCGTGACACCGAAGAATGACCTTGCCCCTGAATCCCGTAGCTCTTAGCATCCTTGTTACGCGGCCTTGTTGAGCTGTGCCGCGACCCAGCGCTCTTCATACTGCCTGGGGCTGAGGTAGCCCAGCGAGGAATGTAGCCGGCGGTGGTTGTAGAAGGCCATCCAGTCGATGACCTCGTCCATAGCCTGCCTCCTGGTGGCGAACTTACGCCCATGCAGTCTGCCGACCTTCAGGCGCCCCCACAGGCTCTCGGTCGGCGCGTTGTCCCAGCAGTCGCCCTTGCGGCTCATCGACGAGCGCATCCCGTACCCGGTCAGCGCCTTCTGGAACTCGTCGCTGCAGTATTGGCTGCCGCGGTCCGTGTGCACGATCAGCCCCGGCGGTGGCCGACGCCGGAACCACGCCATGCGCAGCGCGTCCGTCACCAGGCTGGCGCGCATGTGGGGCTGCATGCTCCAGCCCACGATCATCCGACTGTGCAAGTCGATGAAGGCCGCCAGGTACAGCCAGCCTTCGTCGGTAGCGATGTAGGTGATGTCGCTCGTCCACTTCGCGTTGGGGCCGTCGGCCGCGAAGTCCCGCTGAAGCAGGTCTGGCGCGATCGGCAGGTTGTGCTTGCTGTCGGTGGTGACGACGAACTTGCGGCGGCCCCGAGCCTTGATGCCGTGCTGCTGCATCAGGCGTCGAACCCGTTCCTTGCCGACGCGGTGGCCCCGGGCGCACAGCTCCTTAGTCATCCGCGGCCATCCGTACTCCTGACGGACCTCGGCGTGAATGGCACGCACGTGCGCCAGCAAGGCCTCGTCGCTCAGACGCCCCGAGCCCGGCCGGCTCGGCTGGCGTCGATACTGGCGGCGTTGGTGCTCGAAGTACCCGCTGACGCTCACGCCCAGCACCTCGCAGCTCAGGCTCACCGGCCAGCTCTCCTTCATCGTCCGGATCCAGGCGTACTTTGCAGAACATCCTGCGCAAAGTACGCCGCCGCTTTTTTTGCGATGTCGCGCTCCATCTTCACGCGCGCCAGTTCCGCCCTCAGCCTGGCCAGCTCCATCTGCTCTGGCGTCACCGGCCGGTCGCCAGCGCCACCAAGCTGCCCCTGCTCACTGGAGCGCACCCAGTTGCTCAGGCTGGCCTTGGGAATGCCCAGCACCTTCGCCGTCATCCCCACCGACTGGCCTGCCCTGACCAGCCTGACGGCCTCCAGCTTGAACTCCTGCGTGTACTTCCCACGCACTTGCTTGTCATTCATCTCGTAGCTCCTGTCTCTGATTCCATCATCAGCCAAGAACTACGTTTTTCGGGGGCAAGGTCAGAACTCGCCCTGGTCGGGCTTGTTCACCAGCCACACGGTACCGGTAACGATCAGATCGCCCACGCCGCTTGTGCTGCCCAGGGCGTTCAGGTCATTGCTGGCCTTGAGGCTGCCGAACGGCAACAGGATCTGCGGGTCGGCGCGGAAGCCGCCAATGTCCACAAAGCGGACCAGACGCAGGATTCCGACGTCCGACTTGAGGTCTCCGCCGGCGACTTGATTGCCGTCGCTGTACACCTTGTTGCGCTGCGCGTGCTGGTAGTACAGCAAGGCGAGGTTCGTTCCCGCAGGTATGGCGCCGGAGGCGTAGTCGTCGGCGTCCAGATCCAGCGCCCGCGCCGGCTGGCTGTGCATTGCAAGCAGCGGCAACAGCGCTGCCACCGCCAGTGCCCTGAGGTCACCGAAATGGCGAGCCATTGCCCCTTTGAAGCGAACTCGCGAACCGTTTGTCATGCTGTCTCCTGTGGCTAGTGCTTGAGTACGAACTGCGCTTCATGCGCTTCATTGCCTCACATGTGCGTGAGCAATCCGTCGTCGACCCGTGCCACTTCGGACGCGGGGTAGTCAATCAACGAGCGGCCGGGAGCTCGGCGATCCGCGCCGCGATGCGCTCGGCAGCCTCCTGCAGCGCCTGCTGTTCTGCCGGCCGCAGCGTCAGCGGAACGAGTCCCATGTCACCGAGTGCCCGACAAGCGCCTTGTCGACGCCGTAGTCGACACCCGGCCAGCACCCCGTGGCGCGGGGGTGCCTTGACCAAGGAGCCTGCGGAGTTGCTCAAGCGCCATTTGCGTCTTGATGGCGAAGGCCACCTCATCAGGCACGCCGGCGCTGCGCGTTCGCGACCCACCTTTATGACTCGCCACTCTCACGGGTTGCCGGCTCTTCTCGGAGAGAGCAGACTTGCGCTGCCCGTGGCCGGTTCCGTCAGGCACTCGCGCAGGCGCTGCAGCCGCTGCTCGCCAAATCCCAGGCCGTGGGCGAGGTAATCGTCGATGCCGCCGAACGCGGTGTCGATCGACTCGAACGCGGCCTCGATATAAGCCGGCCTGGCGGCGGTAAACGCCTCGGCCACCGACTCGGTCGTTCCGGACGGCATCAAGTGCCCGATGTCACGTCTGCAGTCGTTCGTCAGCAGGTAGTCCTCGACGATCACCGTTCGAGGTACGCCGAGCGCCATCAGGATGACCGCCGCACCGAAACCCGTGCGATCCTTGCCGCTCACGCAATGGATCAGCGTCGGCCGCCCCGCCGCCTCTTCCACCGCTTCAAGCATGCGCCGATACTCGGCGCGATGGTGCACCGCATAGCGTCGGTAATGCCCGGTTACGGCGCGCTCAATCCCTGCGGCGTCGATGCGCAACTCGCGCAGGGCCTTCAACATTTCAGGTACGCCGTCCGGCCAGAAGCCGATCTCCGTGACCTTGGGGCCGGCACCAACAGGCAGCCGGTTGGGATGCAACTCGCGCTCGTGCGGAAGGCGGAAGTCGACGACGCGGTACAGGTCGAGTGCAGCCACGAGCGCCAAGTCCTCTTCAGTCAGCGCCCCCAACGAGTCGGATCGGAACAGCCGGCCCCAGCGCGTCCGCCGCCCATCGCCGACCGGATAGCCGCCGAGGTCGCGGAAGTTCACAGCGCCTTGCAGCGGAACCCGGCGCTGCGCCAAGTCGCCGGTTGAGCCCGCCTGGGGTGAGGCCGGTGCATCGCAGTGCGTTCGCATGGCGCGCGGCTTCAAAGATCCAGGACCAGCGTCGCGCCCTTCGAGCGCGACACGCAGGTGGTCAGGAACTGCGTGCGTGCCTCGGCGGACAGCAAGTAATCCCGATGCTCGACGTCGCCCGCGAGATAGCGGACCTTGCACGTACCGCACAGGCCGCTCTGGCATGATGTCGGTACTTCGATGCCGTGCTCGCCAAGCACCTGCGCGATCGACTTGTCGTTCGGTACCGTCAGGACCGTTCCCGTGCTGGCGATCTTGATCTGGAACCCGAGCGCCAGCGCATCGCTGCCGATGTCGTGGGGGACTCCCTCGGCGGGAAGCACCGGCGCGCCGACGAAGTACTCGAAGTGCACCGCCTCGGCGGGCCAATTGGTGCAGGCACGTGTGCAGGCCTCCATGAACCCGGGGGGGCCGCAGTAGTAGAGCTGCCAACCCGGCTCGTACCGCCGCAGCAGCGCCGCGATGTCGAGGCCCTTGGCCGGATTGCCGCCGTCGAAGTGCATGATCACGCGCCCCTTGGCGGCCAGCGGCGCGAGTTCCTCCTGGAACGCCGCGTGGGCGCTCGACTTCGCGCAGTAGTGCAGGGTGTAGTCCGCGCCTATCCTTTCCAACCGATGCACCATGGCCTTCAGCGGCGTGATGCCGATGCCGCCGGCCAGCAGGATCTGGTGGGGCGCCCCCTCAATCAGCGGGAAGTTGTTGCGCGGGTGTCCGACCGCGACGAGTCGTTGCGTGTGCACGCGTTCGTGGATCGCGATGGAACCCCCGCGCCCATTGTCGTCGCGCAGCACCGCGATCAGGTATCGCCGACGCTCGGCGGGGTCGTTGCACAACGAATACTGTCGCACGCGTCCGTCGCGGAAGTACAGATCCACGTGGGCCCCGGCGGTGAACTCCTCCAGTTCGCCGCCGTCCTCGCGCACGAATTCGTAGGCGTTGATGCCGATCCCCTGGTAGGTGATCTGCCGGACCCGCAGGTTCAGCGCCGTCTTCGGGTACTTGCCGGTGTGACTCAACTGATACATGTTGCTCTCGGCCCCGGTCTGCGCCGACGGTTCAGCGAAAGCCGGCACCGCTCCGGGGTCGGGACAGAGTTGCGAGGGGCGTCGATCAGAGGCTCGCTTCGATCTCGTCGAGGCGCCGCAGGACATGCGGCCTGCGCTGCACGACCGGCAGTTCGTCGCACTCCTTCATGATCGCGAAAACCTGGTGCGCGGCCTTGCGGATGACGTCACTGTCCGCTTCCCGGCTCGGCCGGCGGCGGATCCGCAGTCGACTGTCCGACGCGTATCGCGGCAGCGTTTGCCCATCGGTCGACCCAGCCTTCACGCGCACCGGGTCGGGCGGCGCCTTGCCGGCCACAGCGTCGCGAAGCAGCGAGCGACACATGTACACACCCACGTCCGACCGGCCGGGATGCTCAAGGCCGTGGACGGCTATCGGCCCCTGGCTGACGATGGCTTCGTAGTCGCCCGGAACCCGCTGCCTCTCTTCATAAGGCCGATGCCGGGTCTGACCGATCAGAAAGTCGATCTTGTCGACCCCGCACTCCTCTTCCCTTCCACGGTGCTCCGGGTCCACCTCGTCGTTGAAGTGGCGCCAGCCGAAGGCGATCGAGTGCTCGTCGTCGACCGGCACCTGCCAACGCGACATCGCCGGGCCGGAGTGTCGCTGCGGCGCCGCCGCCACGATGGCGGCGTTCTGCATCCAGTTCGGCAGGCCCATCTGCGAGATTCGGATCCAGACTTCGTCGTCCGACAGGCGCCGGCCGGCGGTGAAGATCATGCCGTTGTTGTCGTCGGTCGGGTGCCAGTCGATGATTGGCATCTCGCCGAAGCCCCCCTGCAGCGTCGCGCCGTCGGCCAGCTTCGAGTCCACGCCGGCGACCGTCATGTTGTTGTGCAGCAGCGCGGTGTGGTAGTGGTCGATCTGGTTTTCGTAGACCTGAAGCCAGTTGCAGTCGAAGACATTGGAGAACGGAATCAACCGCGTTCCCTTCGGCAACACGTAGCCGTCGAACACCGGGAACTCCGGTCTGCGATCCGCCGGCCCCATGTAGGCGAACACCAGGCCGTCGCGCTCGAAGGCCGGATAGGCGCCCTGGCAGACGGTTTCCTTCAGCTTGGTGTCGGGGGGTTCCGCCGGCGCCTCCAGCAGTTTGCCGTCGACGTCGAAGTGCCAACCGTGGTAGCAGCAGCGGATCCCGCGTTCCTGCACGATGCCGAACTCGAGCGAGGCCCCGCGGTGGGCGCACTTGCGGTGCAGCACGCCGACGTTGCCCTGGCGGTCCCTGAATGCCACCAGATCCTCGTGCAGGATCCGGATCGCCTTGGGCACGTCGGTCAGTTCCTGCGACAGGCATACGGGCTGCCAGTAGCGGCGCATGTACTCGCCCATCGGCGTGCCGGGGCCCGTACGAAGGATTTCCAGGTTCGTGGGGGCGGCATTCTGCAGGTCGCGCAGCCGGTACCCGCTGTAGGCTGTGCCCTGCCCGGCCGCGGCCAAAGGCTCTCTGTTACCCATCTGAAGATCTCCTCGCAATCCGGAGCGCCCCGATTCGAGGCGGCTTGCCATCCGCTGTTTGCCGAGCCAGTCTAGTCAGCGGCAGGCGCGACGTCTTTGGCGCAGTCGGACAAAAACGGCGCCAGGCGTTGGCAGGCAGTGCTAAAGACCACTGAACAACACGACATCGGCCGCAGCATGACGCGGCTGATCGCCGGACCGTCATCGCGGCGAGATGCGGTCGTTGCAGGCTGTCGGCGCGCGCTTTGAGGGCCACGATGGCTCGATCTTGAGGCTGCGGGCACCAACTCCCACAGGCGGCAAACGCCACCTTGCGATGTACAGGTTCGCGAGCGCCGCATGCACCTTCGCGCGGGCCGCGTTCTTGGCCAGGCCGCGGTAGCTGACCTTGCGGTAGCCGAACAGGTTCTTGATGACGTGGAACGGGCACTCGACGCGAGCGCGCGAGCGGGCCTTGATCCGTTCGCAGATCTGCGTCAGCGGCTTCACCGGCCCCTCGGCCATGCCGCGTAGCGTGTCCGGCTTCATGGCGAAGTTCCACTTGATGTCCTTGTGCAGCTTGCCCTTACGCTGCGCGTGCGCAATGTCCGACTCGTTGGCGGCCGTGCAGACCACGCTGTGGGCCAGGGGCCCGAGTCGACATCGACGCCCGTGTGCCTTGCCGCATCAGCAGGCCTCGCTCGGTCAGGTGCGCATTGACTTCGGCGCGGATCGCCGCGCCGAGCTCGTACTCCTCGAGCAGACGGCGAAACTTCAGAAGCGTCGTTGCATCAGGCACGTTATGCCTGGCCAGATAGATGCCGACAAACTCGCGCATGGCTTGGCTGTTGTACAGCGCGTCCTCGAGTGCTTCGTCGGCCAGCGTGTACCACCGCTGCAGGAAGTACATGCGCAGCATCTTGGTCAGCCCGATGGGCGGTCTGCCGACCTTGCCGCTCTTGGGGTTGTGCGGCTCGATCACCGCCTCCAGCCGCGCCCACGGCACGACCGTCTCCATCTCTGCAAGGAACCTCTCCCGTCGCGTCTGGCGCTTCTTGCCCGCGAACTCCGCGCCGGCAAAGCTGGTTTGCTTCATGCGGGCATCTTGGCCCGCTCGGGCATCGTCGGCCATTGAGGTCAGCCCGGACAAATCAGCTTCCCCGACGGCACGCCGTGATCGCAGTGCCGACGTGGACCGGCAGCGCCGATGTGCGCCCCTGCCGCCCGGGAGCCGGTGCCGGCAGACCGGACGAGGCATCGCGTCCCGCTAAGCCCCCGCGCGGCGTGCGCCACGCCCGGTGGCATGTGCGGTCGCGGACAAAGACGCAGGGGCGTTTTGCTCGCTCCGAGCTAGAGACGGCAGCCCGCCGTTCGACCATAGTCCTTCCGTCTACAAGCGCATCAGCAAGGGGAAAAATCAGCCATGAACGCACCGATCATTAAGAAGGTTCTTGTCGACAGCGGCGAGCTGAGGATGAAGGTGGCCGGATTGTTCCAGGCGGTCGGAGTGTCGCCCGAGCATGCGGACCAGATCGCCGAGGTCGTCGTCTTCGCCGATCTGCGCGGCGTCGAGTCGCACGGGGTCCAGTTCACGCCGCGATACGTCCGCGGCATCGCCCGCGGCCACCTGAACCCGAAGCCGGACATCCGCGTCGTCCACCGACGCGGCGCGGTCGCCGTCGTCGATGCCGACAACGGACTGGGCTTCCTGTCGGCGCGCCGCGCGATGAAGGAGGCCATGGCGATCGCCGCCGAACACGGCAGCGGCTCGGTGGCGGTGCGCAACAGCAACCACTTCGGACCGGCGGCCTTCTACCCGATGATGGCGCTGGAGGCGGGAATGATCGGCTACGCCACGACCGACGGCCCCCCCCACACGGTCGTGTGGGGCAGCCGCAGGCCGGTGCTTTCGAACGACCCAGTCGGCTGGGCCTTCCCCACCCTCGAAGGCCTGCCGATCGTCGTGGACACCGCGTTTACCGGCGTGAAGGAGAAGATCAGATTGGCCGCCCAGCGCGGCGGCACGATCCCGGCCGATTGGGCCGTCGGGCCCGACGGCAATCCGACGACCGACCCGAAGGTCGCGCTCGAGGGTTACCTTCTGCCCATCGGCCAGCACAAGGGCTCGGCGCTGATCATCGCCAACGAGGTCGTCTGCGGCGCCTTGGCCGGCGCCCTCTTCAGCTTCGAAGTGTCGCCGAAGCTCGTGATGGGTGCGGACCATCACGATTCATGGAAGTGCGGCCACTTCGTCCAGGCGTTGGATCCGGGCGCCTTCGGCGACCGCGACGCATTCTTGCGCCGCACCAGCGAGTTGGCGTCGGCTCTGCGCAACGCGCCGCGCGCCGAGGGCGTGCAGCGCATCTACATGCCCGGCGAGATCGAGGCCGAACTGTCGGCGCAGCGCTTGCGGGACGGGCTGCCGCTGGCGGTCACCACGCTCGAGGCCCTCGACGCCGTGGCCCGCGAGGTCGGCGCGCCCGTACCGTCGGCGACGCTGGCCACGCGCGAGATGCCGTGATGGCGCACAAACCGGTTCCGGCGGCTTGGGCCTGTGCCAGCTGCGGGTTCAGGATGGGGGAGCCGATCGCGAGGCTGGGGGTCAGCGAGCTCAGTCTGGTCTCGGACCGTCGCTTCCCCGGCCGCTGCGTCCTCACGCTGCGCGAGCACGCCACCGAGCTGTTCGAGGCGTCGGCGGCGGCGCGGCAGGGGTTCGTCGAGGACATGAGTCGCGCGGCACGCGCGATCAAGCTGGCGACGGGCGCCTTCAAAATGAACTATGAGATCCTCGGCAATGCCGATCCGCACGTGCACTGCCATCTGATCCCGCGCCGGCAGGACGAGCCCAACCCGCGCGTACCGGCGTGGCTGCATCCGCAGGCGCAGACCGAACTGGACGAGGCGAGCGCGCAGCAGATAAAGGCGCGCATCCGGGAGTTGCTCGATGCCAAGGACATTTAGGATCAAAGGGAGACACGAGTCGATGACCAGCGTCACCGCCGCTGAGCGCTTCGTCTACTCCTTCGCCGAGGCCACGCATCTCGACGCGGCCGCGCTCGGCGGCAAGGGCGCCGGGCTGGTCCAGATGACGGCCGCGGGCTTTCCCGTGCCGCCGGGTTTCGTCATCTCGACGCAGGCATGCCGGGTCAGCAAGGACGGTGCGGTTCCCGAGGCGCTGTGGCGCGAGATCGTTCAGGCCGTGCATCAGCTCGAGGAGCGGACCGGCTGCGGCTTCGGCAAGGGGCCACGGCCGCTGCTGGTGTCGGTCCGCTCGGGCGCGCCGGTGAGCATGCCGGGCATGATGGACACCGTTCTCAACCTCGGGATGAACGAGGAGACCACGGTCGCGCTGGCGAAGGCGACCGGCGGCCGCTACCGCTTCGCCGCCGAGACCTTCGCCCGGTTCGCGCGCATGTTCGCCGACATCGTGCTTGGCGCCGCTGACGAGAGCGCCGCCGACGGCGCGAGCCTCGACACCGTCGAGGACGAGAGGTCGCTGCGATCAGCGGTCCGACTCGTCGCCGAAGGCGTCGGTGCGTCCGGCACCTTTCCGGCCGACCCGTGGGCGCAGCTCAGACAGGCGGTGGTCGCGGTGTTCGAGTCATGGAACTCGCGCCGTGCGATCCGCTATCGCGACCATCACGGAATCGCGCACGATCTGGGTACGGCGGTGGTCGTGCAGCAGATGGTCTTCGGCAATCTCGGTAGCCCGTCGGGAACGGGCGTGGCCTTCACCCGCGATCCGCGGGACGGTTCGCCGAAGCTGTTCGGCGAGTATCTCGAGAACGGCCAGGGGGAGGACATCGTCGCGGGAACGCACACCCCGGAATCGCTCGATGATGTGGGGCGCCGCTATCCGGAGCTGATTGGGCAGTTCCACTCGTTGGCGCGTTCGCTCGAGAAGACCTACCGGGACGTCCTCGACATCGAGTTCACGGTTCAGGAGGGCGTGCTCTACCTGCTGCAGGTGCGTCCGGGCAAGCGCACCGCCGAGGCGGCGATCAGGATCGCGGGGGATCTGTACAAGGAGGGTCTCGTCGACCGCGAGACCGTGCTGCAGCGCGTGACGGCCGATCATCTGCGCCAGGTGCTCCGCCCCCGGTTCCTCGTGGAGGCCGTCGAGGCGGCGCGCGCCGGCGGTGCGAGGTTGGCACAGGGTACGGGCGCCTCACCGGGGCAGGTCAGCGGACGCATCGTTTTCGACCCGGATCGGGCCGAGCAGGTGGCCTCAGGAGGAGACCCGGTCGTCCTGATGCGGCTGTTCACGAGCCCGCGGGACTTGCACGGGATGCTCGCCGCGCGCGGGATCGTGACGGCCCGAGGAGGCTCGACTAGTCACGCGGCGGTCGTGGCGCGCGCTCTCGACAAGCCGTGCATCGTCGGCTGCGAGTCGCTCGACATCGACGCCGAACGACGCGTGGTTCGCGTGGCCGACCGCGAACTACCGGAAGGTACTCTCGTTTCGCTGGACGGCTCTACTGGAGAGGTGTTCGAGGGGACGTTGTCGACCGGCGCCCTCAGCACCGACTCTGTGAGCCACATCGGCGCCATCCTGGGGCTGGCCGACGACCTCAGCGGCTGCACCGTCTTCAACCGGGTCTCCACGCCGGACATGGCGCGTCAGGCCATCGCTGCCGGCGCCCACGCCATTGGCACCCGCATCGACGAGACACTGGCCGCGACTGCGGGATTCGAAACGCTGGTCGATGCCGTGTCGGCCTACAAGCGCGGAGTGACGTCGGCGGACTCCAACTCCAACGCGCTGGCCGCGCTTGAGGAGGTGATCGCGGAGGCGTTGACCGACGTCATGCGGGCCGTCTATCCGAAGCCGTTCGCGGCGCGGATCGCCAACCTGTCCAGCGGGGTCGCTGGCGAAGCGGTGTCGGATTTCACTGACGTCGCACCCTCGCCGGCCATCTGGCTGCCGCTAGGTTCGCCGCAGTTGCTGCGCGCGCAGATCCGAGGACTGGTGCGCGCGAAGGAGACCACCGGCTACCCGGACAACGTGATCTTAATGGTCGGCGGCATCAACACGGAAGCCGAGGCGATCGCGTTGAGGGCCGCCTGCCGCGAGGCGGGCGGCGCCAAGCTTAGGCTCGGCGTGGCCGCGCGCAGCCCGCACGGGCTGCTGGAGTTGCCCCGCATCGCCCGCCACGTCGACATGGCCTGGATCGACTACCGGTCACTGTGTGCCGCGATCTACCGCTATCCCGACGACCTGATGCTCGCGCAGGACGCATGGAAGTCGTACATCGCCGACGGTTTCATGCCGCTGGACCCTGCCAATGAAGTAGACGAGGCGATCAAACTGTTGATGCCCACCCTGACGCCGGACACACACGCCTGCGAGTTCGGCGTCACCTTTTATGGCTGGGGGGTCAGCGAGAAGGTGGTGCGCTTCTTCACCGAGCGCGGTTTCAGGAACTTCGGCGTCGAGATGAACGGACTCGCGGCCACCCGGCTGCTGCTGGGCCGCCTGGCATCGCAAGAGGGTGCATTCGGCCCGCCCGCCTGAGGCGCTCCGGTTTGGTCGCCGCCACGAGCAATAGACACAAATCCTTAAGGAGTTAATCCATGAAAGAGATCGGCCTAATCGGCCTTGGAAACATCGGCGGCGGAATGTGCCGGCGCCTTCTCGACCGCGGCATCGGCGTCGTCGGGTTCGACCTTTCGCCGGCGGCCACGAAAGCCGCCGCGGAACACGGCGCCCGGATCGAGGTCAGCCCCGCGGCGGTCGCGCAGCAGGTTGATGTCGTTGTCACGTCGCTGCCGAATCCCCCCATCGTGCGTGACGTCTACCTGGGCAAACAGGGTCTGGTCGCGCAGGCGCGGCCAGGGAGCACGCTGATCGAGACCAGCACCATCGACCCGAACACCATTCGTGAGGTCGCGCAGGCGGCGACCAAGTCCGGCATCCGGATCCTCGACATCGCACTGTCCGGCGAGCCGCCGCAGGCGGTCCTTGGCGAACTGGTCTTCCAGGTGGGTGGCCCCGACGAGTTGATCGACCAGCATCTCGAGTTGCTGCAGGTGCTGGCGAAGAAGATCAACCGCACGGGCGGCATTGGGACCGCCAAGACGGTCAAGCTCGTGAACAACCTGATGTCGCTGGGCAACGTCGCTGTGGCCGCCGAGGCTTTCGTCCTGGGCGTGAAGTGCGGGATGGAACCGAAGCGGTTGTACGAGATCCTGTCCGTCTCGGGCGGACGCTCGGCGCACTTCATCAGCGGGTTCCAGAAGGTCATCGAAGGCGACTACGGCGCCAGCTTCAAGACCAGCCTGGCGCTGAAGGACATCAACCTCATTCTCGACCTCGCCAACGAGGAGCACTACGCGGCGCGGCTCGCGCCGGTCATCGCATCGCTGTACCGCGACGCCGTTGGGCGAGGGCTGGGGGAAGAGAACTTCACGTCGGTGGTCAAGGGCTACGAAGCCACTGCAGGCATTCGCGTTGCCGAGTCCGGCTAGCGCACTGGACGCACATGGCATGGCTGCCACGCAGTTCGTCGTTGTTCGGCACGTCGAGACGGAATGGAACCGGGACGGTAGGATCCAGGGCCACTTGGACAGCCCGTTGACGTCGGAAGGGATCACCCAGGCGCAGACCCTCGCAAGGCGGCTGAGCGAGATGCGGTTCGACCTGCTCGTAAGCAGCGACTTGGGCCGCGCGAGCGCGACGGCTGCTTACATCGCTACCGAGACGAAGCTGCCCGTCCTGCTTGATGCCAGGCTGCGCGAGCGGAACTACGGAATCTTCCAAGGCCTCACACGCCCTGAGGCGCAGGCCAAGTTTCCCGAAGCCTATCGGCGCTACAGCGACGAAGACGTCAATTTTGCGATTCCCGGCGGGGAAAGCACACAAGCCGCCTTCGAACGCAGCCTGGGATGCTTGGAGGAGCTTGCGGCGCAGCGGGCTGGGCAGCGGATTCTCGTCGTCACGCACGGGGGCGTGCTGGACGGCCTCTATCGACACACGACGGGCTTGCCCCATGTCGGCTCTCGCGTGTTCACAATGGTTAATGGAAGCATCAACGGGTTCTCTTACGAGTGCGGCGTGTGGCGCCTGGATTTCTGGGCCGATGTGGCGCATTTGGACGGCAAACCGTTGGATGACGTTTGACGCACGCAAGCGAAAGGGTAGTCTCGATCGGCAAGATCACTCAGCCATGCAAACCTAAAGAAGCCGCGTTCTGGTAGGCCGTCAGTCATTCGAGGCTGATGGCTATCGATAGCTGCGCGCGTCCTCGATGAGCTTGCCATCGTTCGGAAGGCTGCCGGGCGGCAGCAGCAGGACGTCGCTGCGCAGCTTGGTCACCTCGCGCACGCTACCGGCGATGCGCTCGGCCAGGCCTTCCGGCCGCTCGGACACTTCGACCTGCAAGGTCATGCGGTCGCGGGCCACCTCGCCGTCCATGACTAGGCGCGCCTTGATCACTTCGCGGTGGCGTCGCACGATGTCTGCCACCTGGCCGGGGTGCACGAACATGCCGCGCACCTTGGTGGTCTGGTCGGCTCGCCCCATCCAGCCCCTGATGCGCCGGTTCGTGCGGCCGGTCGGGCAACGGCCCGGCAGCAGTGCCGAGAGGTCGCCGGTGCCGAAGCGGATCAAGGGGTAGTCCGGGTTCAGGGTCGTCACGACGAGCTCGCCGACTTCGCCGTCGAGCACCGGGTCGCCGGTACCGGGGCGCACGATCTCGACGATCACGCCCTCGTCGAGCACCAGGCCCTCGCGCGCGGCGGTCTCGTAGGCGATGCGGCCGATGTCGGCGGTGGCATAACACTGATAGGCGTCGATGCCACGTTCGCCCAGCCACTGCTGCAACGACGCCGGGAACGCTTCGCCGCTGAACAGCGCCTTTTGCAGCGATGCAGCGCGGATTCCCAGATCGAGCGCCTTCTCGAGCAGGATCTTCAGGAAGCTCGGCGTGCCGACATACGCGTTCGGGCGCAGATCGGCCATCGCATGCACTTGCAGCTCCGTATTGCCCACACCACCCGGAAACACGGTGCAGGCCAGCGCATGCGCGCCGCTTTCCATCATCCCGCCCGCGGGGGTGAGGTGATGGCTAAAGCTGTTGTGCACGAGGTCGCCAGCGCGAAAGCCGGCCGCATGCATCGCCCTAGCCACCCGCCAGTAATCGCAGGCACGGCCCTCGGGCTCGTAGATCGGGCCGGGCGACTGGTACACCCGCAGCGCGCCCCGACGCGCACCCCAGCCGATGGCCGAGCAGCCTCCGAACGGGTCGCTCGCTCGCTGCGCCTTCTGTCGCTCCAGCAGTTCATGCTTGCGGACCACAGGCAGCGCGGCCAGCGCGCTGCGGCTCGTCACCGAGGCCGCGTCGATGTCGCGCAGCGATTCGGCAAACGCGCTGGTGGCCACCTTCGCATGCGCCACCTGGCCGGGCAGCGCGGCCATCAGTGCGGTTTCGCGTGCGGCGGGGTCGCGCGTCTCGAGCGCGTCGTGGCACTCACCGCTCATGACATGCAGCCTCGCCTATGCCAGCCATCGCTTGCGCCGCCGGTAGCTCTTGGATTCGCGAAAGCTCTTGCGCTGGCCTGCGCCCATCCCGAGGTAGAACTCCTTCACGTCCTCGTTGCCGGCCAGCTCGGGAGCGGGTCCGTTCATCACCACCCGCCCGTTCTCCAGGATGTAGCCGTGGTCGGCGTATCTCAGCGCCATCTGGATGTTCTGCTCGGCAAGCAGGAAGGTCACACGCTCCTTCGCGTTCAGGTCCTTGACGATCTCGAACACCTCCTCGACGATCTGCGGCGCCAGCCCCATCGATGGCTCGTCGAGCAACACCAGGCTGGGGTTGGCCATCAGGGCACGCCCGATCGCACACATCTGCTGCTCGCCGCCGGAGGTGTACGCGGCCTGCGAGGCGCGCCGCGTCTTCAGGCGAGGGAAGTAGGTGTAGACCTTGTCGAGGTTGGCGGCGATCTCGCCGCTGCGCTTGCGCGTGTAGGCACCCGCGAGCAGGTTCTCCTCGATCGTCAGGTGCGCGAAGCAATGGCGGCCCTCCATCACCTGCACCACGCCGCGCTGCACCAGCTGGGCCGGCGACAGGTCATCGATTCGCTCGCCGCGCAGTTCGATCGAGCCCTTGGTCACCTCGCCGCGCTCGCCCCTGAGCAGATTCGAGATCGCCCGCAGCGCCGTCGTCTTGCCGGCGCCGTTGCCACCGAGCAGCGCCGCGACGCCGCCCTCGCGCACCTGCAGCGAGACACCCTTCAGCACGAGGATGACGCGGTCGTAGATGACCTCGATGCCGTTGACGGCGAGAACGGTGTCGTTCATGCGGGCTCCATGCGCGTGCAGTTCGACCGCCTCAGGAGGCGCAGTCGTCGGCGACTCTGCGTGTCAGCTGCTTGTCGGCGGCGTAGCGCTTCGTCGCGACCTCGAGCAGCGGATCCAGGATTGCGGGGTCGGCCCGTAGCCAGTCGGAGCTCACCTCCCAGGTCGTGCCGTTCCACGTGTAGGCACGCGCCGCTGACGGACCCATGTGGTCCTTGCAGCTTGTTGCCGTCGGCCGCATGACGTCGGCAATGCCGAGCTCCTCGAGCCGCTTCTGGTCTATCTGAAGGTTCTCGTAACCCCAGCGCGCCTGCGCCGGCGTCATCACCTGGCCGATGCCGAACTTCTGCTGGGCGCGGCGCACGCCTTCCACGGCGAACATCGCGTTCATCAGGCCGCGCATGTACAGCGCAGAGCCGACCTCTTCCTTCGGGCCCGAGCCCTCGCCCTTGGCATGGAGCTTGTCCACAACCTTCTTCGCGATCTTCGAATCCAAGGCGGGTCCTGGCAGGATGAGCACTGCGCTGTAGCCCTCGGCACCTGCCACGCCCTTGACGTCGGAGTCGGAGCCGGACGGCCACACGCCCACCACGCGGTTCCTCGGGAACCCGGTGGCCTGTGCCTCCTTCAGCGCCGTGCTGTTCATGACGCCCCAGCCCCACAGCAGCACGAAGTCGGGCCGGCTCTTACGGATCTGCAGCCAGGCGGACTTCTGCTCGACCCCGGGGTGCGGCACGGGAATGGTGACCAGTTCGAAGCCGTGCTTCTTCGCCCGCGCGGTGAGCACCGGGATGGCTTCCTTTCCGTAAGGGCTATCGTGGTAGAGCAGCGTGATCTTCTTGCCCGCCAGCTTGTCGAGGCCGCCCGCCTTCTGCGCCACGTACTGAACCTGCGTGTCGGCCGAGGCCCAGTGGGTGCCGGCGATCGGGAAGCTCCACTTGAAGACTTCTCCGTCGGCGCTTTCGCTGATGCCGTAGCCGGGCGTGAGGATCGGGATCTTGTCGGCGGCGCCGCGCTCGGTGAGCGCGAAGGTGATGCCGGTCGACATGGTCTGTAAGACAGTGGCGCCGCCGTTCTTCCCCTTCATGCGCTCGTAGCATTCGACGCCGCGGTCGGTGGCGTAACCCGTCTCGCACTCCTCCCAGAGCACGCGCACGCCGTTGATGCCGCCCTCCAGGTTGACCAGCTTGAAGTAGTCGACGAAGCCGTTGGCCCACGGCGTTCCGCTGGGCGCATAGGGCCCGGTGCGGAAGGTGAGCAAGGGGAAGTATTGCGACTTGTCTGCCGCGAAGCTCGGCCCGGCAGCGGCCGAGATCGTCAATGCCGCGGCGGCGATGAACGCGCGTGTTTTCGTCATGTTGTCTCCAGTCGTGTTCGATGGGTTCGGCCGTACTTGCTCACGCAGCCCCTGGCTGCGCTGCTTCAGTGAGGAAACGGCCAGATCCTCAGCTTCTGCTTTCCGAGCGACCACAGCCGGCTCAGGCCGTGCGGCTCGACGATCAGGAACCAGACGATCAGCGCGCCGAAGATCATCGTCTCGGCGTGCGATACGGCCGTGGTGGAGATCACGACGCCGACGAGATTGCCGATGCCCGGCAGCGCCTGGTTGAGGAAGATCGGCAGCAGCACGATGAACGCGGCACCGAAGAAGCTGCCCATCACGGAGCTCAGGCCGCCGATGATCACCATGAACAGCAGCTGGAACGAGCGGTCGATCGAGAACGCCGCCGGCTCCCACGCGCCCAGGTGGACGAAGCCCCAGAGCGCGCCGGCCACGCCGACAATGAAGCTGCTCACCGCGAACGCCGTGAGCTTGGCGTAGACCGGGCGGATGCCGATCACCGCCGCGGCCACGTCCATGTCGCGGATCGCCATCCACTCGCGGCCTATTGCGCTGCGCACCAGGTTCTTGGCCACCAGCGCGAACACGATCACGAAGGCGAGGCACAGCAGGTACTTCTGCGCGGGTGTCTCGATCCGCAGCCCGAACATGCTCAGGCCGGCCACGCTCACCGAGCCCGAGGGCGAGTCGTTGGTGAACCACTTGATGCGCAGGAAGGACCAGTCGATGAAGAACTGTGCCGCCAGCGTGGCCACCGCGAGGTACAGCCCCCTGATGCGCAAGCTGGGAATGCCGAACAGCACGCCCACCAAGGTGGCACACCCACCGCCGAGCAGCAGCGAGGCCAGCAGCGGCATGCCCTGGATGCGCACCTGGAAGTTGTAGGCCGCTTAGGCGCCCACCGCCATGAACGCGCCGGTGCCCAGCGAGATCTGACCGCAGTAGCCGACGAGGATGTTGAGGCCGAGCGCGGCCAGCGACAGGATCAGGAACGGGATGAGGATCGCGCGGAACAGGTACTCGCTGGCCGTCCACGGCACGAGCACTGCCGCACCGAGCAGCAACATCGCCATCACCCAGCGATCCTGCAGGATCGGGAAGATCTGCTGGTCAGCGCGATAGGTGGTCTTGAGCTGGCCGTTCTCGCGATAGAGCATGTGGTGTCTCCTTGTGTGCTCAGACGCGGTCGATGACCTTCTCGCCGAACAGCCCTTGCGGCCGCAGGAGAAGGAAGACGAGCGCCAGCGCATAGGCGAACCAGATCTCGATGCCGCCACCGAGCGCCGGGCCGAGGTAGACCTCGGAAAGCTTTTCGCCCATGCCGATGATCAAGCCGCCGACGATGGCACCCGGCACCGACGTGAGGCCTCCGAGGATCACCACCGGCAAGGCCTTCAGCGCCACCAGCGACAGCGAGAACTGCACGCCCAGCTTGCTGCCCCAGATGACGCCGGCCACCAGCGCGACGAAGCCCGCCACGCTCCAGACGATCACCCAGATGCGGTCGAGCGGGATGCCGATCGACTGCGTGGCCTGATGGTCGTCGGCCACCGCGCGCAGCGCGCGGCCGGTGGAGGTCTTCTGGAAGAACAGCGCCAGCAGCGCGACCAGCGCGGTGGCGATCGCGGCAGCGTACAAGTCCTCCTTACTGATCAGCAATCCGCCCTGCAGGGTGCTCTCCAGCACCGTCAGCGGGTCCTTGGGCAGGCCAACGTCGATGGTGTAGATGTCGCTGCCGAAGAGGCTCTGGCCGAAGCCGTCGAGGAAGTGCGCGATGCCCAGCGTGGCCATCAGCAAGGTCACGCCCTCCTGGTTGACCAGCTGGCGCAGGCACAGCCTCTCGACCGCCCTGGCCACGGCGACCATCACGGCGATCGCCGCCGCGAAGGCGAGCACGTTGGCCACCAGCCGACTGTGGATGCCCAGCAGCGACGGGATCCACTCGGCGAAGCGCGCCATCGCGAGCGCCGCGAACAACACCATCGCGCCTTGCGCGAAGTTGAAGACGCCGGAGGCCTTGAAGATCAGCACGAAGCCGAGCGCGACCAGCGAATACAGCATGCCCGACATCAGGCCGCCGATGAGAGTCTCGAGTAGGAAGCCCATCATCGTGTTCCTCAGTCGGTCGTGCCGAGGTAGGCCTTGATGACCTCGGCGTTGCCGCGTACCGCGTCGGGCGTGCCATCGCCGATCTTCTTGCCGTAGTCGAGCACCACGACGCGGTCGCAGATGTCCATCACGACGCCCATGTCGTGCTCGATCAGCACGATGGTGGTGCCGAACTCGTCATTCACGTCGAGAATGAAGCGGCACATGTCCTGCTTCTCTTCGACGTTCATGCCGGCCATCGGTTCGTCGAGCAACAGCAGCGTCGGCTCCATCGCGAGCGCTCGGCCGAGATCGACGCGCTTCTGCAGCCCGTACGGCAGGCGCCCGACCGGTGTCTTGCGCCAGACCTGGATCTCCAGGAAATCGATGATTCGCTCGACGACCTCGCGGTGCGCGATCTCTTCCCTCTCGGCTGGCCCCCAGCGCAGCGCCTGCAGGAACAGGTTGCTCTTCATGCGCAGATTGCGGCCCGTCATGATGTTGTCGAGCACGCTCATGCCCTTGAAGAGCGCAAGGTTCTGGAACGTGCGTGCGACGCCCATCTCGGCGACCTGGCGCGAGCTCATGTGCCTGAAGGTCTTGCCGCGAAAGGCGATCGAGCCTGCCTGCGGCTGGTAGACGCCGTTGATGCAGTTCAGCATCGAACTCTTGCCCGCGCCGTTCGGGCCGATGATGGCTCGGATCTCGTGCTCGCACACGTCGCAGCGCCGCCGACGTGCCGCAGCAGCTCGAGGCCTATGTCGTCGATCTCGGGGTCCCCTTGTTTTCGGTGCCAAAAGTGACGGTACGCCTCTGCCCGTAGAGCCAGCATTGGCGCGGGGTTCGCTTTCAGACCGCGCGCAAGTGCTTGTCAGGCAATGAGTTCCTGTTGGTCCTCCGATCGGCCGCTGAAGGCCTGTTTGTGGGGTCGATCTCAGCCAGCAGCACCTGTTTTCACTGCAGTTTGTGACGGCAGGATCTGGCCCGCGTAGCGCTCCAGCGGGAAGCGGAAGACTCCCCGCAGGTTGATGCCTTCAAGGCGCGTGGGCGCAATGCGCCCGGTCAGCTCGGCCGGCACGATCTGCCGCCTATTGGCCCACCGGTCCAGCACTACCTGCATCTGCGCCGTGTTCCATGCCATCACGATGTTGGCCAGCAGGCTCAGCGCATCGGCCACCGCTTGCATTTCGTCGGCTCTCCGTGCCTGCGCTGGCCCCACACGGCCGGTGTAGATCGCCCGCTTCAGCGCATTGACCGCCTCGCCGCGGTTGAGGACCCGTCGCAGCTCGCGGCGGAACGCCTCGTTGACGAAGTAGTCGGCCAGGAACGCCGTGCGCAGCAGCTTGCCCAACTGGACGCCGGCGTCGTAGATCGGGTCGCCTCGGGCGGCCGAGCCGAACCTGGCCAACGCCGTGACCGCGCTGGCGTGGCCCGTGATCACCGAGGCTGCCAGATGCACCAGACTGTCCCAGTGGGTCTCTATCAGGGCCGTATCGATGGTGGCCTCGCACACGGCAGCGATCTCCTCGGGCACCTTCATGCCGCGCGGCACGAACAGGTGCCGCTGATTGAGCTCCCTGAGCCTGGGACACAGATCGAAGCCCAGCAGCCGAGCCAGGCCCATGGCGAAGTCGGTGTAGCCGTGCGTGTCCACAGCCAGTTGCGTGGTCTCGACCTTCTCCTGCCGCACCACGCCCTCGATGGCCGCGCCAGCCTGACGCTCGTTGAGCACGATGGGCTGGGCATGGAAGATCCCCCAGCGGTCCTTGACGTGGCTGTAGATGCCGATCGAGGCCGTCTGCCGCCTGGGGTCCTGCCGTGCCTGCCAGACCCGGCGGCTGGTCTCCAGGCTCATCATGTCTGACGAAGCCAGATCCGCTCGGCCCCAGGTGGCGGCGATCGGTTGGCGTTGCATGTGCTCCAGCACCGCCTGGCAGGCCAGCGCCAGGCGCCGCTCGTCACCGGCCCAGCGCATAGCCTGGCGAATACTGGTGGCCGACAGCTGCGGGATCATCCGTGCGCACTCGGCCGCAGTCAGGCTGGTGCCGTGGGCCAGGATGCCGGCGTAGACCATCAGCAGTTCCTGGCCAGATCGCGGCTCGCGTGCGAGCATGATCCAGCTGAAGCGCACCTGGGCGTCCACCGCCAGGATGACCTCGGGCAGTTGCACTTCGCCGATGCGCTGATCGAGCCGGCTGCGCAGCCTGCTGACTTCGGGGTCCTCATCGTCGGCCGCCAGCGGAGCCAAGTGCAGTTCGTCGTCGACACGCAGCGCGCCGGTGCGTACCGCCGTGGCCACGGCGTCGACGCCGGCGCGCACGCGCTCCAGCAGCGGCGCGAGGTAGTTCGCTGCCTTGGCCGGCATCTGTAGCCTGGCGTAGTGGCGCCGGGCCTCAACCTCCCAGCGCTCGTCCGGGATGAACAGCCGCTCGCGGCCTCGGAAGCTCAGCGAGTGTTCGATCCAGATCGAGCCATTGCGCAATCCCCGGCGCAGCGCGAACAGGGTGGCCACTTCCAGTGCCCGGAACGCCCGCTCCCGGTCGGTGTCAGCGATGTCCTGGCGCCACGCTGCCCCCAGCCGTGCAGCGGTGACATCGACAGGCAAGGTCTTGTCGCCGGCTGCGTACTGCGCGCGCAGGATGTCCAGCGCCTGCAGCGCCGGGTGCTCACCCGTGGCCGTCCACGACAGGCTCCCAGCGGCCACCAGCAGCGAGCGCACCGGGGCGATGGCGGCGATCAACTGCCGACGGATGCCCGAGGCCCGGCTCGGTGTTCTCTGCGCGCGCCGGGCTGCGACCAGTTCGAGCAGGCGCGTGCGCAGTTCGGCCGTGCCGGCTTCGTCCCGGGCCAGCTCGGCCAACTCCTGCAGCAGCAACTGGTACTGCCGCGACCAGTCGATGGGGGCAACCGCATCGTCGGCACATTGGCGCCAGAGATCGGCGACGCGGCGCTGGAACATGAGGATGAACTGGTCGGTGGCCGTCAGCAAGCAGTAGCGCAGGAAGCAGGCCGTCTCGACGGTCCGGGCGGGCTCCTTGACGCGGGCGTTGACCGACGGCGCTCGCGAGGCCATGCGTCGCGCGTAGCGGCGCACCAGCACGTTGTTGATCTCGGCCAGCGCGCGGTCGACGCCGAGCTCCTTCAGGCAAGTGATTCGCTCCAGAACCTCTGCTATCTGCCGCGTGGAATGCTTGGCCGGCGCGCTCCACAACCAGGACTGGCAGGGTTGTCCATCAGGACGCGGGGCATCCAGCACCGCGCTCCAGCGCTTGAGGGTCGAGACGGGAACCGACTGCCGAACCGCCTCGGCCGTCGTGCGCTCGAGCTCGCTCAGGGCGGCCGCCACCAGGCCGCGGATGTCGCGCTCGCGCAAGACCAGCAACCTGTGGCTGTACAGCCATTGCCGGGCGTGGACGATCAGACGTTCTCGGTCGGCGCACTGCGCGACTTCATCGCGCAGCACACGCACGAGCGCACGACGCTGGTGCTCAGTCATCCAGCCAAATCCCAGGGACTCGCAGGCCAGCTGTTGGTGATCGAACAGGGTGCGGCCCCGTGCATACAGCGCCCGCACGGACGCCAGATCGGGAGTCTCGATGCCGAGTTCGCGGCCCAGGTGGGCCAGCAGGACGCTCGGCACGACGCGCACGCTGTTCAGCGGCCGGCCGGTCATGCGCACGAAGCCGATGTGCAGCGCCAGGCCCAGCCGCAGACCGTCGCCGCGGCGTCGCGCGATCAGCTTGACCTTGCCCCTGAATCCCGTAGCTCTTAGCATCCTTGTTACGCGGCCTTGTTGAGCTGTGCCGCGACCCAGCGCTCTTCATACTGCCTGGGGCTGAGGTAGCCCAGCGAGGAATGTAGCCGGCGGTGGTTGTAGAAGGCCATCCAGTCGATGACCTCGTCCATAGCCTGCCTCCTGGTGGCGAACTTACGCCCATGCAGTCTGCCGACCTTCAGGCGCCCCCACAGGCTCTCGGTCGGCGCGTTGTCCCAGCAGTCGCCCTTGCGGCTCATCGACGAGCGCATCCCGTACCCGGTCAGCGCCTTCTGGAACTCGTCGCTGCAGTATTGGCTGCCGCGGTCCGTGTGCACGATCAGCCCCGGCGGTGGCCGACGCCGGAACCACGCCATGCGCAGCGCGTCCGTCACCAGGCTGGCGCGCATGTGGGGCTGCATGCTCCAGCCCACGATCATCCGACTGTGCAAGTCGATGAAGGCCGCCAGGTACAGCCAGCCTTCGTCGGTAGCGATGTAGGTGATGTCGCTCGTCCACTTCGCGTTGGGGCCGTCGGCCGCGAAGTCCCGCTGAAGCAGGTCTGGCGCGATCGGCAGGTTGTGCTTGCTGTCGGTGGTGACGACGAACTTGCGGCGGCCCCGAGCCTTGATGCCGTGCTGCTGCATCAGGCGTCGAACCCGTTCCTTGCCGACGCGGTGGCCCCGGGCGCACAGCTCCTTAGTCATCCGCGGCCATCCGTACTCCTGACGGACCTCGGCGTGAATGGCACGCACGTGCGCCAGCAAGGCCTCGTCGCTCAGACGCCCCGAGCCCGGCCGGCTCGGCTGGCGTCGATACTGGCGGCGTTGGTGCTCGAAGTACCCGCTGACGCTCACGCCCAGCACCTCGCAGCTCAGGCTCACCGGCCAGCTCTCCTTCATCGTCCGGATCCAGGCGTACTTTGCAGAACATCCTGCGCAAAGTACGCCGCCGCTTTTTTTGCGATGTCGCGCTCCATCTTCACGCGCGCCAGTTCCGCCCTCAGCCTGGCCAGCTCCATCTGCTCTGGCGTCACCGGCCGGTCGCCAGCGCCACCAAGCTGCCCCTGCTCACTGGAGCGCACCCAGTTGCTCAGGCTGGCCTTGGGAATGCCCAGCACCTTCGCCGTCATCCCCACCGACTGGCCTGCCCTGACCAGCCTGACGGCCTCCAGCTTGAACTCCTGCGTGTACTTCCCACGCACTTGCTTGTCATTCATCTCGTAGCTCCTGTCTCTGATTCCATCATCAGCCAAGAACTACGTTTTTCGGGGGCAAGGTCAGCTCTCGCTCGGCGGGGCTGAAGCTGAAGAAGGCCTGCAGCTCAAACTGGCTGAGCTCACGCGGCAGCTCGCGCTGGCCCAGATACGGTGATTGCCAGCCTTGCATGGCCTCGCTCCCAACTCAAGCCTCGGGCCGCCCACGATAAGCCCCTGCGCGAGCCAACAGGAAAGTTCATCGAATCAACAACTTACCGAACAGCGCTCGAACGGACCCGCGCCAATGCTGGCTCTACGGGCAGGAGCGTACCGTCACTTTTGGCACCGAAAACAAGGGGACCCCATGACGGGGATTCGGGACCAGCTTGGAGCGCGCCTCTCCGTCGTAGCATTACCTGCTGCGGTCATCGGAACCGGCAGTGAGCACGAGTGTGTCGTTGGGCGCAGGTATTCGGTTGGTCCTGGAGTCGACCTGGTATTCGCTGGGACGTCTGAGCTGTCACACGCCAGAGAACAGGCGCTTGTGTTCGCTGTGTCGATGACTGTCCTGCACGAAACCACAGATCAGCTGGGACGCTGAGCGCAGAAGCGAACTTGCAACAGAAGCTGGCCGCTCGGTGGCGCACGCCGAAAGCTCAGCGCCTCGGCTTTCTGGCGCCGGCGCTCGGCTTCGAGGTGTTCGAGCGCGCCTATCCAAAGGCTACCCGGCTCCGCGATGTGAAACGGCAGGTTGACCCATCGAGCCGGTTCACATCGAGCTCTGGAGGAAGTACCTCTAGCTCTTGCCCACGCGGTAGAACTATCCGAGCTCAACGGCAGCTCAGAACGCCCCCGGCCGATGTCGAGCAGGTCACACCGCCAGGACCGAACATGAGTCCGCGGCCACCCTCGAGCCTTCCAGTTGCACGTCGTTGCGCGTACCGCAGCGAAGGGCGGCATCAAGCGGCCGGAAGTGTTGCGTGCAATCGAGGACTTCCAGGCGCACATGCAGGCTGACCCTGCGCTAGGCGGCGTGAAGGCACTGCCTGCGTTAGTGCGCTCGGTGAACCGGCTGACTCACAGCGACGATCCTCGCTGGATGCAGATCCCTGACAACGCCAACGAGGTTGGGGGACTGATGTTCACCTATATGGCATCCAGCCCGATTCCCGGAGCGTTGAAGGAGTTCTCGAACATCTGCCGCAGATCCGCGGTGTGCTCGAAGGACTCCGCGAAGACATGCGCGACATCAAGGAGCGGATATCGGCCCTCGAGGGTGGCTTCGGCACGCTGGCGGTAGCAATCGCCAGCCAGAGCGCGCGCATGGACCGCATCGACTCCCGGCTCGAGCGCCTGGAGCACCCGGACGCAGTGCTATGAAACTGCAACGAGGGCAACGGTTGCAGTCACGGTACTCGTTATCTTGAAGCGGCAATGCGATCACCGCCTCGTATCTTAGGCCAGGAGGCGCGGGGAGAAAGGAAGGGACGGCATGGATGCGAGGTGATGTTCTGGGACGCCGCTCTACAGGGTGTGCGAGAGGGCGGCCGAGTGTCACCGGAGGCTCGATGGTCCGCATCCACCCTTAGAGGGATTCCGTGCGGCGGATGCCACACGCCCGTGCCCGTTCAGGAGCTCGATCTTCCTCGGTGGGCGACGAACCACCAGGTCACGGCGCCCGGCAGCGCGCACATGAGGTCAATGGCAACAACGGCCAAAACAGTCAATGCGGCATCTCGCGTACCGAAGGAGCCGGGGTCTGCCAGGAACGTCCCGCCGCCTGCGCTGATAGCCACTGCGAACATGGAGGCGGCCAACAGGGACCGACGTAGGCTTCGCATGCCAAGCGCTAGAAGCGACAGACCGCAGACGGCAGAGAGCACCGCAAGGGTGACATAGATGATGGGGAAGCCGACCAGCATTAGGCCGAAGGCGCGAATCGGCGCATCGTCGAACGTCCCTTCGATGATCGCCGGCTCCTGGGCCGCCTCGTAGAAGCCCAGCAAGTAGAGCGGAGCTAACGCAGCCAGGGCGCAACGAGGCTTGCTGAGACCAGCTTCGGAGTCGGCTGAATGGACGACACGCTAACGTGCGGTCTAACGTTTGACATGAGAGGCGGCGCAAGGGCGCAGCCCTCGAGCGACGATCCGTCGAAGCAAGGCTCGGCTTGATCTTCACGTGACGCATGTACTTGCCCGTACCCTCCGTTGAGTCTCGGGCCCTGGGCTGCGGCACATCGCCATGTCGCCCTGAACCAAACCTCAGAAGTAACCACTCGGGATCAGCCTGTTTTCATAGGCCTCGCGCTCGAGTGCCTCCCGGAAGTCGGGATGAGCGATGGAAATCAGCGCCCTCGCTCGCTCGGCGACCGACCTGCCCTTCAGGTTCACCATGCCGTATTCGGTGGCTACATACATCATGTCCGTTCGCGGTGTGGTCACGATGTTGCATTGGGTCAGACTCGGGACGATTCGGCTGCGCCGTTCTCCACGCTTGTCGTAGGTCGAGGCGAGGCAGATGAATGACTTGCCACCCTTCGATGCATAGGCCCCGCGCACGAATTGCAACTGCCCGCCCGTTCCGCTGATGTGCCGATGGCCGTCGGATTCGGAAGCCGCCTGGCCCTGCAAATCGATCTGCGTGGTGTTGTTGATCGCTAACACGCGATCGTTCTGCATGATGATGTGAGGCAGGTTCGTGTAGTCGACCGGGCAGAAATGAAAGTCCGCATTGCGGTCGATCGTGTCATACAGGTGGCGCGAGCCGAGCGCAAACGTGCAGGCGATCTTGCCGGGATTGAGCTGCTTGCGTGCGCCGGTGATGCGCCCGTCTCGGTAGAGATCGATGATCCCGTCGGTCAGCATCTCGGTGTGGATGCCCAGGTCCTTCACGGGACTTTCGCGCAGCAGGCTGCAGACGGCGTTGGGCATGCCGCCGATCCCGATCTGAAGGCAGGAACCGTCCTCGATCTCGCTGATAATCAGACGTGCGACCGCCCGGTCCACGTCCGTCGGTGGCGGATTGGGCAATTCCGCCGCAGGTGCATCGTCACCTCGGATGATGTAATCCACCTCGCTGATGTGTACTCCGGTCTGTTCGCCCATCACGTGCGGTAGCCCTGACGATTCCTCCACGATCACCATGCGCGCGCGCTCGATCAACGCACGATGCCAAAAGCTGGCCGCGCTCAGGTTGAAGTAACCGTCCGCGTCCATGGGACAGGTCTTGAGAATGACGATGTCTACCGGGTCAATGAAGCGCCGGTAGTAGTCCGGAATCTCGCCGAGGTTGACCGGCAGGTAATTGGCGATCCCGGCGTCGTGCTTCCTGCGGTCATAGCCGGAGAAATGCAGGTTGATCCAGACGAAATGATCGCCGGTCGGGTCTGCCTCCAGTACGGCGCGAGGTCGCATGGTCAGACATGCGCGTATCTTGACGCTGCGCAATTCCTCCATTCGCTGGGCGAGCTCGGCGTCGAAGACATCGGGCTGACAGAGCGAGGCTCCATAGTCGAGCCACATGCCCGATGTGACCAGGCCGGCTGCCTCCTTCGGCGTGATCCTGCGCGCGCCCACCGCTGCGATCCTTTGTGCCATGTTCCTTCCCCCCGGTGATTCAACTGACAGCCTACAAGGTTGAACTGCGTGATCGGTGTAGCCAAAGCGAAAGTGTGCATAGCCTAATTCCCACCTGAATGAATCGGCCGACATTGAGCTGAGCGGACGCCGGTGGAGGTCCGCCCAAGCGAAGGGGTAAAGGAAGGTCTGACAAACCCAGAGCTGATCCGCATTGCGTGATCGAGACCAGACGAAGACGGGTCGCCCCGCCGTTAAGCCTCGAGACGTTGCTGCGCATCCACTGCGTGCAACAGTGGTCCGGGCTGAACGATCCGGCGATGGAAGAGGCGCTGCACGACGTTTCGCTGTACCGGGAGTCGCCAAGCTCGACTCGAACTCGGCGCGAATGCTGCCCTTCTTCCCTTTGCCGCGCTCGGTTACTAAGTCCGCTTCGATGAAGGGATTGAGCCGTCGGCGCAGGTCCGGTCGAATCGCCACGTGCCACTTCGGGGCCACCAGTCCCGGGGCTGCATCAAGGCCTGAAGTCTGCCTTCATGCCGAAGTACCAGTTCTTGCCCTTCTCCGTCTGCCTCACCTCAGGGTCGTGCCCTCCGTCGGCGTTCTTTGTCGAACTTGGCGCGGAGATCAGCGTGGTGTCCCACCGCCGTGCCGGTGCGCAGCAGCAGACCATTGGCCTACCGCATGTCATTGACCAAGCGCAGCATGTCAGGCGCGAGGGTCATGTCTTACGACCTTCCTCAGTTAGGACTATTAAGTGCCGCTCCTTGAGTCTGTCTGAGATCACGGTCGAACTGGAATCCACGATAGCCGTCCTCCACGATCTCCTCGCAGTATCGTCGATAAGGGCCCATTCCGCCGGCATACGGAGTGAATCTCGACGATTTGCCGGTCACATTTTTCCCTGTGTACCATGAGTCGGTGAGCGGGTAAAGCGTCGAATTGGCGATCTCGTCGACCATATCGGTCCAACTGCACTCTGCTTCGACGTCGGGTTCAATGGTTTGCTTTCCATCCCGTTCCATCGACGCAATACAATCGGCAATCCATTCCACGTGCTGCTCAATCGACACGATCATGTTGACGAGTACGCACGGGCTACCCGGTCCAGTGATCGTAAAGAGATTCGGGAATCCCTCCATCATCAGACCCAGATAACTCTGCGGCCACCCCTGCCACTTACGCCGCAACGATCTTCCATTGCGCCCGCATATGTCCATCCTCAGAAGAGGTCCGGTGATCGCGTCATATCCCGTGGCGAAGACCAATACGTCAAGATCGTAGTCTTTGTTGAGCGTCCTTACGCCAGTGGTCGTGATAGATTCGATCGGTGATGTGCGCACGTCGACCAAGCTAACATTGTCCTGATTGAAGATCTGATAATAACCAGCATCAACACACAAACGCTTTGTCCCGAGTGGGTATCCCCGCGGCACAAGCAACTCGGCGGTCTCCGGGTCCTTCACTGTCTCACGAATTTTGCGTTCGACGAACTCAGCAGCTGTCCTGTTCGATTTTATGTCGAGCAACAGATCGCTGTAGCTGAGGACAAAGCAGAAGCCGGCGCCATTCCATGCGGCTTCAAAGTTTCGCTCGCGCGAGCGGTCCGTATCCTCAATGGCTTTCTTTTCGTTCCCGACGTAGGGAATGCCAACCTTAGAGTATCGGCAATGTGCGCGTATGCTGCGATAGTTGGATTTGGCCTCGGCAAGCTCTTCCGGATTGAGGGGGGCATTGCATGACGGCACGCTGTAATTCGGAGTTCTCTGGAAGATCGTCAGGTGCCCGACGGATTGCGCAATCGCTGAGGAGAACTGGATGCCCGTCGAGCCTGTGCCGATAACTCCAACTCGTTTCCCTGTTGGATCCACCGGTTCATGCGGCCAGTTCCCGGTGTGATACCAGGAGCCTTTGAATTCGTTGAGTCCCGGAAAGTCCGGCACGATGCCCGCCGATAGGCATCCGACCGCTGAAATCAGGAACCGCGCACGTGCGCACGTGCCATCGCTTGAGATAACTTCCCACTGGTTCGATGTTTCATCAAACATCGCCGCAGTGACCGTCATGCAAAAGCGGATGTCACGCCGCAGATCGAAGCGATCAGCCACATGCTTGGCGTATTCCAGGATCTCAGGTTGCGCGGCGTAGCGTTCGGTCCAGTTCCATTCTTGTTCAAGTTCCGGAGAGAAGGAATACGAGTAGCTCAAACTTTCGATGTCGCATCTGCAACCCGGGTATCGATTCCAATACCATGTGCCACCGACGTCGTCTCCTCGCTCGTAGACGCACACACGCATTCCGAGTTGACGCAGCCGATAGAGCATGTACATTCCGGCGAAGCCGGCACCGATGACGATGGCATCGTACTGGGTGTTTGAGCCGCTCTGAGCGGGTCTTGACTCAATCAAAGCGGTTTCCACTTGCGATCCTTTCGAGATGCGTGCGCGGTGTGTTGCTTAGTTCTTTGGGAACTTCGACTCCTTTGTGAGTCCCCAGCCCTGCAACAGTCCCGTTACATAATGGGTCTCTACCATACGGCGACTGATGGCCCATCGCCCGGCCCGACGTTGGAATTCGTCCAGATACGTTGCCGCCAAGATGATAGGTCGTCCGCTTGCCTCGGTCCCGTGCATGTTCACTTCGGAAATGCCTGTGGCGCGGTCGCCATCGACTTTCAGAAGTAGATTGGTTGTGAAATGCCAGGTTTCAGGTATGGCAACAACAACTTGGTCGTACACGCGGCGGATTTCGTCCGCACCGCGGAAGTCTCCGAATAGGCCAGGCATCAAGTATTCGGCGTCTTCATGGAAGACCGATAGCAGAAGATTGACATCATGTCGGTCCCATCCAAGTGCGTATCCGGATACGAGATCCCGAATTGCGTCTTTCGACTCCAACACATCGAGCCTTTGCTCGGCGGTGAGTTCGCCAAACTTGGTCATTTAGTCCACCTCGTGTTTTTGGTTACATTAATCCGCGTGGGATAACAAGCCCATTAGCCCAAGCAGTGCGTCACTTCTCGATGCAGCGTCCACCCGTAAACCGCGGACTACGAACGGTATCTTCCGACCACGTTCCACATAATCATGAAGGACACGCGACATGGGCCGCCCCTCTCTAAGGGGGTGGCTTTGGGGGGAGAGTTGGCGCCACTCGGTCGCATCCGATGTAGGGAACTGGAATCGGTCGTTGAGTCCCCGCCTCTGTGGAGCAGAGGACGCCGTGCCCCCTCAATAACATCTCTTCTGGGAGGGGGCGGCGTCGGACGGTGCGTACGCTACCTTTGTTCGACGCTCCCCCTCGCGCCAATTAGGCTCCGACGTGCACGCGTGTCTTTGGTATGTCAAACCGTTGAACTGACGTCGCTCGTCACGCCGACACTCCGCTATCGGAAGTAAAACCTCCCTTACCCCCCCTTCCAGAAGGTTGCGCGCAAGCATGTATGAACGAAGATTGAAGCGTACACGGCTGGAAGCGCGCTTCTCGCCGCACAAAGTAGCTGATCCCCCTAGATAACAGGGTCGAGCTTGTGTCCGTATGGCGTACTTCCCTAGAGGCTTGTTCTTTGAACGAACGACGCCGAGTAAGGAGCCGTTGTAGCTGTTGAATTAATTCGGTATAAAAAGAATGCTAGCCTAAACATGGCATCACTTCTCAGCGGCGCCCTCTTGGCTCCAGGCAGCGGATTTTCATACTCTGGCTAACATGCGCTGCGCGCTGAGGGTCGTTTATAGGACGTTATCGTGAGCACACAAGCCAACGACGCTTTTGAGCTGCGCTTCCAATCGCTCTTCAACGAGGAGCGTAGGTTGGCATTCCCTTGCAACATAGCTGGCCAAGTCGACATGGATGCCTTGAGCAGGTCGGCACTTATTAACTATCTCTACGCACGCGCGCTAGTGGGACGTGAATTTTTTATGCCATCCGTTGAGGATCGTGCGCCTCTATGCAGCCCGGTCTGATCGCGGCACCCAGTGCTGGTGGTGTCGACGCATCCTGATACAGGACTACCAGACTTCCCGTGTTCGGCTCGTCCGTATGCGGACTTACCGCGTAGCTAGTGGCTCCTTTGATGCCCTGGCACTCGCCAGTGTCGCGCGTACCGTTGGGGCGGACATATTCGGAGGGTTCGGTGATCTGCATCCGACGCAGTCCCCCGGCAAATTCTCTGCGTGACGTGCGCATGTTTATGGTCGGCAGCGAGCTCGGGCTGCAAAACCGTCACTGTGTTGATCTCCTCCTCTTCGCGGCTTCTACGATTTAAGCGCCGGTGACCTCCCGCTGTTCGATATGCAGGTGTGTCAACGTTTGTATGTGCACGCGGAAGCTCGCTTACCACCATGCGGCACACACGTTTGTAGGGCGCCATCTGCTTAGGCACGCGAAGGGTTGGATCGTCGCTGCCAGCGGGAAGGCTTGTGGGCCGCGAGGTGCAGCCGGCTGGGCACCACGGCGGTGCCACCGCCTCGTGCTCGATAAGGGCTGCTCTACAGCTTGAACGGGCTGATGCGGTAGTCGGACGCCATAAACACGCCGTCGGAACGACGACGAACGTGATGCAGCTTTCGGGGTCCGCACGCCGCGACTTCGCTCGCGTGGTAGCGGTCGTTGCGCATCGCCTCGTCAGTCTTCTCGGTGCTGTCCCGGTTGCCGATGCTCGCAGAGCACGATGCCGGCGTTGCCCACGTTGGCCTTCTCATCGAGGGCTCAAACGAGGGGCGTTTGTGGGTGCGGAGCTAGATTGCGCCTGGCTTTCCATCCCCCCCTTCAACCTCCCCTTCGGGGGGGCGCGTGATCAAAAGCTCGATGGGACCATAAAACACTCAGCGCCAATGGCGTGAGCTGTCTGAACAGAGAGAGTCGTCGGAGTTGCTCATTTTCTCGGGGATGTGATGGGTAGAAATGACCTAAGGCACCGGCTCGCCCGTTTCACTCTAGGCAACCGATGGACAATCCTGGTTGCCATGGCGTTGATCACGACCTTCTTCGCCGTCGGCATGACCAAGGTCGAGATCCGGACGATCTTCTCGGACCTCTTTCCCAAGGATCACCCCTTCGTTCAGGTCTTCAAGGACCATCCGAACTTCGGCAGTCCACTGACCGTCACGCTGATGATCAAGCGAACGGACGGCAAGGACGTCTTCCAGATCGATACGCTTGACAAGGTCTGGCGCCTATCGCGCGCGATCGATCTCGCTCCCGGCGTCGACCACGATCAGATTCTTTCGATCGCGTCGTCCAAGGCCCGGTACACGGTCGTCACCCCGGACGGGATCTTCTCGAACCCGATCATGGACGAACAGCCGCCTAAGTCGGCCGCAGACCTGGCGGAGATCCGTCGCCGGGTAGGTGAGTCGGCGGCCGCGGCAACGTTCCTCGTGTCCTCTGACCACACGGCGACGATCATCAATGCCACCTTTATCGAGAGCAAGCTTGACTACGGCGAGGCGTTCAACTTCATCCAAGAGATAGTCAAGAAGGAGCAGGACGGTCAGCATGAGATCCACGTCGCCGGCTTCCCGATCATGACCGGTTGGATCTATGCCTTCGGCGAGAACACCGCTGAGATTTTTGGCCTCACGCTGCTCCTCATGTTCGTGATGCTCGCACTCCACATGCGCAACCTTTCGGGCATCGTTGGACCGCTGATCGTGAGTTCGGTGTCGGCCGTCTGGGGGTTCGGGCTTGTCGGCTGGCTCGGACTACCGGTCGAGCCGCTGCTGATGGTTGTGCCCCTGATGCTCATCGCGCGCTGCTTCAGCCACTGTGTTCAGGCTACTGAGCGCTACTACGAACTGCTTCACGACGGCCATGAGCAGCGCAAAGCTGCCGAGCTGTCGCTCGTCTCCCTTATGGCGCCCGGCACCCTAGGGATCTTCACCGACGTTTGCGGACTTCTGCTTGTCGCGCTTGCGCCCATTCCGGCGATGGAGCGATTCGCACTGTTCACCGGCCTTTGGGCGCTGAACCTCGTCCCCTGTAGCGTCTTCCTTACCCCCGTCGTGCTGAGCCTGCTGCCGAAGCCAACGAACCTATCTCATGTCCTCGGCAGCGTTGGTCACAGCGGCCCGCTTCAACGCAGCATGCGGCGCACGCTGGAGGCGTTCTCCAGCTTGGCTCATGGGCGGACGGCATGCTACACGGCAGGCATATTTGTCTTAATTACTGTGGTTTCGGTGTACTTCATGTTGCGCATCCCGGTCGGCAATCCGGTCGAAGGGACGAATCTCCTGCGTTATGAGTCGGAGTTCAATGCCGCCGTCCGGGAGATCAACAGGAACTTTCCCGGATCGATGACGATGGAGCTTGTCTTTGAGGGCAAGGGCGGCGCCCGCATCGTGCGTCAGACCGAGACAATCACCGCGATGCGAGATCTCCAGCATTGCCTGGAGGCCAGCCCAAATCCGCCCACAGCCACGCTGTCGTTCGCCGACCTCGTGCCGGAAGCCAACCGCGTCTTCAACGGCGGCAATCCAAAATGGACGCCGCTGGACAACGACGATGCCGCCGTCGCGGCAGCGGTCACGGGCCTGATGGCAGGAACGAATGCCAAGGCCTTCCTGAACGTCACGGACTTCGACCAGCGCAACACGACCGTATCGCTCTGGTACGCCAACAACAAGCAGCATACGGTAGACAACGCCTTAGCTCAGGCGAGTGCTTGCGTTGAGAAGATTGGAGCAGAGCATACAAACTTTCGCGTTCGCTTGGCTTCCGGCACGATCGCTTTGCAGCAGTCGATCAACGACACGGTGGTGCACTACGAGTCTCGAATCATCGGCGCGCTGAACATCGTGATCCTGATCGGCTGCTCGCTGGCCTACCGCTCGATCGTGGCAGGTTTGCTGCTGCTGATCCCGGTGAATCTGGCTAACACCATGCTCACCGCCGCGATGTCTCTCGCCGGGCTCGGTCTCGACGTGAACACACTTCCCATCCTGGCCATTGGCATTGGCGTCGGTATCGACTACGGCATTTACTTGCTCACGCGGATCTGCGAGGAATACCAGGGGGCGGCCAGGGGAGATGTCGGTGTGGCCATTCGAATCTCGCTGACAACCTGCGGAAAGGCAATCTTCTTCACCGCGGCGTTGATGACCATCGGACTGCTGCCCTGGTACTTCCTATCAGAGTTGAAGTTCCTTTCCGATATGGGTCTACTGCTCGTGATCGTGATGTTCATCAACATGGTCCTGGCGCTGATCCTCCTTCCGCTGCTCGTCTACCTGATCAAGCCGAAGTTCCTCGACGGCGACATGTCAGGCCTGTCGGAGTCCGTGGGGGCGACACCGCAGAGGGTGCCTGCCTGAGCTCAGTTCCGCAACCCTCGGGTTTGCAATTCGTTAGAACAAAGTAGGAGACAGCCATGCATATCAGAAAGTATGACCACGACTTCAGTCGGCGCTTCTTCTTGGAGCAAACCGCCAAGGGTATCGCCACGGCCGGCGTCCTGGGTCCGCTTTGGCCGATGATCGGAAAGTCCGCGGACATCTCAAAGGCCTATCCCGACGAACTGATGTCGGTCGATGCTTGGTCAAAGGGAAAGGTCAAGTCAGGCGACTTCGTCACCGCAGACAACGTCGACATCGTCAAAGACTTGCTTGACCCCGTGGCTTACATGCAGATCAAGACCATGGGTCGAAAGATCAAGATCGTGCCGACTACGCGAGATGTCACGCGGATGTACCCGCACGAGCACCTAGAAGCCACGCTGAGAAACCAAGGTAAGGCAAAGTTTGACGCGAACGGAAATGTAGTCACTCTAGATGACAAGCCGTGGAACGGCGGCAATCCGTTCCCTGATGCGAAGACAGGCGCTGAAGTCGCAGCCAATCTGACACTGTCATGGGGTCGGCACGACAACTCGCTCTACTGCATTCGCGACCAAGAGGTCTCGCCTGATGGTTCACTGAGCTATCAGTACGACTTCGCCTGGGTTGAGCAGAACACCCAGGCTCGTACTGACGGCAAAGTTTTCCCCGGCGCAGAAGACAAACTGCGCTTCAACACGGTGCTCTTCACTGCGCCCAGCGATTCGAGAGGAACCAGTTACCTCAGTACCTGGTACTACGACCAGCGCAAGTTTCCGGAATTGGTTGGTTACCTGCCAGCGTTCAAGCGGGTTCGCAAGTTTCCGACCAATCAGCGGTTTGAGCCAATTGCCGCCGGCATCAATTTTTATCTTTCGGATGGGTGGGCCGCCGGTGACCCAATGCTGACGTGGGGAAACTACAAGGTCGTTGGTCGCGGGCCATTGTTGGGCGCGGTGTCGCAAACCTGGTATGGAGATCATCCGAACTGGGAGCGGCCGGTGCATGGTGGTCCGAAGGGTGTCACCTTCTATGACGCAAACATGGAGCTGTGCCCTGATGTCGTAGTCTTCGAGGCGGAACCAGTCGGCTTCCCGCGTGCGCCGGTCAGCAAGAAGCGTGTTTGGGTTGACGTACGCAACATGATGTTTATCGCGTACGCCACTTATGACCGTCGTGGTGAGCTCTTCAAGTCGCTCGAGACCCATTTCAGCCTCTACGAAAAGGGCGACAAGAAGTTGATGGATGGCAAGCACTCCGCTTGGTCGTGGACGGCCTGCATGTTTCACAAC
The DNA here is from genome assembly GCF_000015725.1 of Methylibium petroleiphilum PM1. Lineage (NCBI taxonomy): Bacteria > Pseudomonadati > Pseudomonadota > Betaproteobacteria > Burkholderiales > Sphaerotilaceae > Methylibium > Methylibium petroleiphilum. Next base: position 533,653 of record NC_008826.1, read on the forward strand.
GTGCAGGACGGGCGAATGACTCGGTTTGAACAAACTAAGAGCATCGCTGGTGGCATTACCCAGGGCTACAACGTCGAGGGGTATTACGAAAAGTACATGACTGAGCAAGCGCTTCAGCGTCTGGGGACCTAAGCATGTCAGCGCGTCATCAACACCAGCGGTGCGCCGCTCGTGGGGGCCGTCCGCGGCCTGTTGCGCTGCTAGCGCAGCTTGGGGCGGCGGTAGCAATGCTCTGCGGCGGAGCGCCCTCGACGGTGGCACAAACTGATGCCGGGACGCCAGTTCCGGCTGGCGTCCAGCAGATCCGTCATGGTACGGCCCACGACGCGCTCTACGACGTGGCATTCGAGGGGGAGCGTGGTATCGCCGTCGGCGCCTTCGGCACCGTGCTCGTGACGGCCGACGGCGGCGCGACCTGGCTGGCGCAGCCCTTCCCGATGAAGCGCTTGGCGCTGATGTCGGTCGCAATGCGCGGTGGCAAGTGCATTGCCGTCGGACAGACTGGAGTGGTGTACGCCGCCGCGGACTGCCGGAACTGGAAGGCCGCGCCGCCGATAACGAAATCGCGCCTTCTCTCGGTGGGCGTAAACCGGCAGGGCGTGGCTTACGCAGTGGGCGCGTTCGGAACCATCCTCAAGTCAACCGACTGGGGGAATTCTTGGACTGCGCAAACGGTGGACTGGAGCAGCATCACCCAAGACGGTGCCGAGCCGCACCTCTACGACATCCACGTGGCGGACGATGGCACGGCTACGGTGGTGGGCGAGTTCGAGCTCGTCATGCGCACCACCGACGGCAAGCAATGGAAGGCCCTTCACAAGGGCGAACGCTCGCTCTTTGGATTGGCCGTCGTCGAAGGCGGAAAGGTCTATGCGAGCGGCCAGAGCGGCGCGCTGCTGACCAGCGCCGATGGCGGTGCGACCTGGGAGTCACGCAAGACAGGTACTGGGGCCATCCTAACCGGCGTGTATGCGACGGCCCAGGGCGATGTGCTGGCGAGCGGCATCAACGCGGTGGTGGTCAGCCGAAACGGCGGATCGACATGGGCTGCGGTGGATTCGAAACTGGTGCGCAACGCCTGGTATCAGGCTCTGGGGGCCAGCAAAAGTGCGGGCGGGAAACAGCGCCTGGTAGCGGTTGGAGCAGGTGGTTCGATTCTAGAAGTCGATCTTTGACCTATAAAACGAGGAGACAAACAGCGTGAGAAGAATTCGCTCAGAAATTTCACAGCGACACGCAGTCGCTGCGGCTGTCTTGCTGGCGCTCTTCAACTCGACCCAGGCGGCCGAGTGGGCGGTTTCCGGCTTCATTCGTCAGGAACTGGCGGTAAAGACTACCGACGACCAGAACAACGCCAACCAGTATGGCAATGCGCAGAACGGCATCACGTACACGAACCACGGTGTAGTGGCTCCTCCGGCGTCGACCCTGCAGCGGCCGGCCACGTTCAAGGACGAGGCCGACATCAACTGGTTCGCATCCCGGGTCGACCTCAACTTCGACGGCAAGCTCACCGAATCATTGAAGGCAACGATCAAGCTTCGCGGTATCCTCGATGAGACTCGGGTCGTTGACAACGTCTACGGGACGCACACAGCCGGTGGCGTCAATACCGGTTCCGGCGATGTCAATTCCGGCAGCAGTTTTCGCCAATCGTTCGGCGGCACCGCCGGCGGACCGCTGGCCTACGCGAATGACCGCGCGCTCGTCGACCTGCCGGCCTTCTACGTCGACTACAACAACGGACCGTTGTGGATCCGCGCCGGCAACCAACAGATCGCCTGGGGCGAGGCGTTGTTCTTCCGCGTGGCCGACCAACCCAATGGTCTGGACCTGCGGGGCCATCTGTTCGGCGTCGCGGCAGAGGAATACTCCGACACGCGCCGCTCGGCGCTCGGTCTGCGGATGAACTACCGAATTAACGAGACGACGGACGTCGACGGCTTCGTGCAGCGCTTTGCGCCCACGCTGTTACCGAACGGTGAGACCGCCTACAACGTTATTCAGGACCAGTTCACCGTGGACCAGAAGCCAGGCTACGATGACGTCAAAAACAAGTGGAACATTGGCTTTCGGTTGAAGGGAGAAGCGGGCGGCTTCGGCTACCAGGCCTTCGCGATCAATCGGATCAATCCGGACGGCGTCTTCAAGTGGTCGGCGGCCGAGGGCGCCGGCGCCCTACCGGGCACCGCGTTCGCGATGAATCCGACCGGCGTCTACAGTTCGGCGGAGTGGTTCAAGTCAGCCGCTAATAGTCGGCTACACGGCATCGAGGCCGTGGGCACCTCGATGAACTTCATCGGCACCAATGGAGATCCGTACGGTCTGGTCGGACTGGCGAGGGCCTGCGGCGCCGCGCGAGCTGAGCTCGGCAATTTCAAGATCGGCAGCAAGGCGGCGGCCGAGTGCATCCTGGACACATTCTTTACTCCGGGCGTCGCAGGTCCGCTGCGCGGCTGGCTCAGCCGCGAGTACAAGCGCGAATCGGTTTTCGGCGGCGGCGTCAACCGCGTGTTCGCTGGCGAGCAGGATTCTCTGCTCGATCTGACCTTGCCCCCGAAAAACGTAGTTCTTGGCTGATGATGGAATCAGAGACAGGAGCTACGAGATGAATGACAAGCAAGTGCGTGGGAAGTACACGCAGGAGTTCAAGCTGGAGGCCGTCAGGCTGGTCAGGGCAGGCCAGTCGGTGGGGATGACGGCGAAGGTGCTGGGCATTCCCAAGGCCAGCCTGAGCAACTGGGTGCGCTCCAGTGAGCAGGGGCAGCTTGGTGGCGCTGGCGACCGGCCGGTGACGCCAGAGCAGATGGAGCTGGCCAGGCTGAGGGCGGAACTGGCGCGCGTGAAGATGGAGCGCGACATCGCAAAAAAAGCGGCGGCGTACTTTGCGCAGGATGTTCTGCAAAGTACGCCTGGATCCGGACGATGAAGGAGAGCTGGCCGGTGAGCCTGAGCTGCGAGGTGCTGGGCGTGAGCGTCAGCGGGTACTTCGAGCACCAACGCCGCCAGTATCGACGCCAGCCGAGCCGGCCGGGCTCGGGGCGTCTGAGCGACGAGGCCTTGCTGGCGCACGTGCGTGCCATTCACGCCGAGGTCCGTCAGGAGTACGGATGGCCGCGGATGACTAAGGAGCTGTGCGCCCGGGGCCACCGCGTCGGCAAGGAACGGGTTCGACGCCTGATGCAGCAGCACGGCATCAAGGCTCGGGGCCGCCGCAAGTTCGTCGTCACCACCGACAGCAAGCACAACCTGCCGATCGCGCCAGACCTGCTTCAGCGGGACTTCGCGGCCGACGGCCCCAACGCGAAGTGGACGAGCGACATCACCTACATCGCTACCGACGAAGGCTGGCTGTACCTGGCGGCCTTCATCGACTTGCACAGTCGGATGATCGTGGGCTGGAGCATGCAGCCCCACATGCGCGCCAGCCTGGTGACGGACGCGCTGCGCATGGCGTGGTTCCGGCGTCGGCCACCGCCGGGGCTGATCGTGCACACGGACCGCGGCAGCCAATACTGCAGCGACGAGTTCCAGAAGGCGCTGACCGGGTACGGGATGCGCTCGTCGATGAGCCGCAAGGGCGACTGCTGGGACAACGCGCCGACCGAGAGCCTGTGGGGGCGCCTGAAGGTCGGCAGACTGCATGGGCGTAAGTTCGCCACCAGGAGGCAGGCTATGGACGAGGTCATCGACTGGATGGCCTTCTACAACCACCGCCGGCTACATTCCTCGCTGGGCTACCTCAGCCCCAGGCAGTATGAAGAGCGCTGGGTCGCGGCACAGCTCAACAAGGCCGCGTAACAAGGATGCTAAGAGCTACGGGATTCAGGGGCAAGGTCAATCAGCTGATCGGGCGCTTCGAGTTCTCGTACACGCCGGACAAGCGTTTTACCAACCCGACACTGGGCGACTACATCAAGAAGGACGAGTACCAGTTCGCGCTCATCCTCGAGAAATACCACAAGTTCACCAGCGCTTTTCCGGCTACCTATTTCGTAGCGCAGTGGCTGCACAAGTCGCGCAGCGACCTGTTTGGCCGCTACCTCGGGGGCGTGGACAACACCCCGGGCCAGTCGCCGAAGGGGCAGTCCAATGGATTCAACGCACTGGCTCTCGCGTTGCAACAGCCTTCACCGACGCTGGAGTACCGCTACGATTTTGCGATCCTGACCGACACTAAGGGAGGCTGGTACATGCAACCGGGCGTAAAGTGGAAGCCGACTAAGTCTATTCAGGCGGACCTTTACCTCAACGCCGTGTATTCGCAGCACAAGGGCGAATACCGCGACTTCGTTGATGGCCTGCAGCACAACAACGAGATCTTCGCGCGACTGGCTTATCAGTTTTGATTGTCTCCTCGTTGTGGGCGTTGACCCGGCCGCGCAAGGGGACGGGTCTCGACAACGACATGCACCGGACGCTCACGCAACCGGTGCTTTTTTCCTTTGTGCTGTTGCCCCGGTGACGTGGTTAGGGCCGAGCAAGTAGTTCATGGCGCACCTCTTGCGGTTCGACCGCGACTTCAGCCGCCGTGTCTTCCTCGAGTCCACCGGAAAGGGACTCTTGCGAGCGGGCGTTTTTGGTTCAGCCTGGATGTCGTTCCTGAGTACCGGCTCGGTCGCTGCGGCCTACCCAGATGAACTGCTGTCGATTGAGATGTACACGAAGGGACGGCTCAAGCCTGGCGGAGTCATCGATGTCGGCAACGTGGAGCACGTGAAGGACCTGCTCGACCCGGTGCGCTACCGCCAGATAGCCACCATGGGCCGCAAGCTAGTGCTGGCGCCGACCACCACCGAGCTGAGCCGCCTGAATCCGCTTCCCTATCTGGAAGCCACCGCGCGCAACCGCGGCAAGGCGCGCTTTGATGCCACGGGCAACATAGTTACCGTCGACGGAAAACCGTGGATTGGCGGCAACCCGTTTCCGGAGCCCACGTCGGCGCTGGAGATGTTCGCCGCGCACACGCTAAGCTGGGGACGCCATGACGTGTCGGTATATGCCAGCAAGGAATACGACCTAGATCCTTCGGGCAACCTCCAGTATCAATATTCATCGGTGTGGGCCGAGATGTCCACCGTCGCGCGCACCGTCATCAATCCCAAGCCCTACTGGTCGGGTGAAGCGGACAAGTTGCGCTACCAGTCGGTGCTGTTTGCAGAGCCGGCCGATGTGCGCGGTACGAGCTTCCTCAGCATCTGGGCGTATGACCAGAACCAGTTTCCGCAGCTCTATGGCTACGTACCGGCCTTCAAGCGCGTGCGCAGCTTCCCAACCAACCAGCGGTTCGAGCCACTTGTGGCCGGTGCTGAACTCTATCTGTCGGACGCGTGGGCAGCAGGCGACCCGTTCTTGACCTGGGGCAACTATCAGGTCGTGTATCGTGGGCCGCACCTCGCTGCAATTTCAGGCGGCTGGACGTCTGCACATCCGAACTGGGAACACACCAGCCACGGCGGCCCAAAGAACAACTTCTTCTGGGACCAGGCGGTCGAACTGGTACCCGAGGTAATTGTCATCGAGGCCGTGCCCATGCGCTACCCGCGTGCACCGGTCAGTCGCAAGCGCGTGTGGTTCGACGCCCGCACTCTGGTGCCGTTCCAGATGGTGTCCTATGACCGCCGCGGCGAACTGTTTCGCCACTTCGACGCGTCCTTTGCATATTACGACGACGGAAAGGCGCGTGTAATGGACGGCAAGCTGCCCTACTGGTCATGGGCGACTGTACATGCTTACAACGTTCAGACTCGCCGCATGACTCGCATTGAGCAGGTGCGCGAGGTCTCTGGCGGGCACACGATGCGCGTGGACGACCCCAGCGTCTACGACAAGTACCTTACGACTTCCGCCATGCAGCGACTCGGTGACTAAGACGCTGCAAGCACGACCAGGACGCGGAGCTAAGGAAGGTCTTATGTGGGCGCCTCCCGGATCGCAAACGACTTGGTCGCGTGATTGATCAGGAGGCAGGGCTGCAGTCTTATGTCCGGCCTGTTGTGCAAGCCGTTGAAGCCTGCTGGCCCTGATGGCATTCGCCGACGAGGTTCCCATCTGCAAATCGAGCTTGATGCTCAACTTCCTTATCGGAGTGTTCCCGTCCCGGTCCAACCTGTCTGATCCATCACACGCGTGAGTCGCTTGCTCTCCTTCAAAACGCTTGGTTCAAGGCTTCCTTCGCTCAATCATGCGGCCTGCCATGCAGTGGGCCGCCAAGCCTGGCCTCTGGCGAGCACGGCCCAGATCGTCCTGGCCAGCTTGTTGGCTACGGCAGCTACGGCCACGCTGTAGGGCCTGCGCTTCAATAGCTCGGCCAGCCACACCCAGTTCCTTGCTCTGTCCGAACAGACGATCGCGCGAGCACCGTGCATCAGCAAGGTTCGCAGATACGCGTCGCCGCGTTTGCTGATTTCTATCCGATTAACGACGATCCAAGCTGAAACTGCGGTCATTCTCACAGCAGTTATATCATCCCACAAATCACTGAGAGTTCTGTGCAACCTGCTGGTCCCCGCGACATGTCCGTCATGGGTGATGAGATAAAAATACAGTTTGCCTACGGTAGACGTTTTGACCTCGTAGGAGCGGTCAAACGAGCAGCTCGATTTGATCAAGTCGATCTGACGTTCTGCTTCCGAATCAGTACGAAATGTACCTCCGTGCAAAATCGTTTCACCGCTAGGCGATTTCAGCGAAACTTTGCTTATTCCGTAACGAGAGCTTTGTAGCTCGAACCAGCTCGGCATATGACGTCCTCTCTTAGATATGTGAGTTCGGCAGGTTGCGTTCCTGTCCTCCGTGATCCTGGCGACGTGATTGCAGCGCAGATCTGATTCGGTTCGTCTTTTGTCCTCAACTTGCGCAGCAATAGATCAGGAAGCGAGTGACGTTACGTGTTCGTCACACAATGATCTGTTCGGACGTTAGCATCCGATCGCTGTCTCTACTCCTAGCGAATCAGTTGCCGAGCCGTTGCATCGCGGAAGTGGTCAGGTACTTGTCGTAGACGCTGAGATCGTTGACGCGCATGGTGTGGCCGCCACTCACCTCGCGCACTTGCTCAATGCGCGTCATGCGGTCGGTCTGCACATTGAAGGCATGCACGGTGGCCCAGGACCAGTAGGGCTGCTTGCCGTCCATCACGCGCGCCTTGCCGTCGTCGTAGTATGCGAATGAAGCGTCGAAGTGGCGGAAAGGCTGACCGCGGCGGTCGTAGGACACCATCTGGAAAGGCACCAATGTGCGAGCGTCGAACCACACGCGCTTGCGCCCAACCGGTGCGCGCGAGTAGCGTACCGGCTCGGCCTCAATGACGATCGCCTCGGGCACTAATTCGACCACTTGGTCCCAGAACAAGTTGCCTTTCGCCCCGCCGTGGGTGGTGTGCTCCCAGTTCGGATGCGCAGACGCCCAGCCTCCTGAGACCGCCGCGAGGTGCGGCCCGCGATGCACCACCTGATAATTACCCCAAGTCAGGAATGGGTCGCCTGCCGCCCAAGCGTCCGACAGATAGAGCTCAGCACCGGCGACCAACGGCTCGAAGCGCTGGTTGGTTGGAAAGCTGCGCACGCGCTTGAACGCCGGCAGGTATCCATAGAGCTGCGGGAACTGGTTCTGGTCATAGGCCCAGATGTTGAGGAAAATCGTTCCGCGCGCATCGGCCGGCTCGACAAACAGCACCGACTGGTAACGCAGCTTATCTGCCTCACCCGCCCAATAAGGCTTCGGATCGATGACGGTGCGCGCGACCGCGGACATTTCGGCCCAAACTGACGAGTACTGGTATTGCAGGTTGCCCGAAGGGTCGAGGTCGTACTCCCTGCTGGCATAGACGGACACGTCATGGCGTCCCCAGCTCAGCGTGTGTGCGGCAAACATCTCCAGCGCCGACGTGGGCTCCGGAAACGGGTTGCCGCCGATCCAAGGCTTTCCGTCGATGGTGACGATGTTGCCGGTGTCATCGAAGCGCGCCTTGCCGCGGTTGCGCGCGGTGGCTTCCAGGTAGGGCAGCGGATTCAGGTGGCTCAGGTCCGTGGTGGTGGGCGCCACTACTAGCTTGCGGCCCATCGTAGCGATCTGGCGGTAGCGCACCGGGTCGAGCAGGTCTTTCACCTGCTCCACGTTGCTGGCCTCGATCACGTCGCCCGCCCTGAGCCGTCCGTTCGTGTACATCTCGATCGAAAGCAGTTCATCTGGGTAGGCCGCCGCGACCGAGCCGGTACGCAGGAACGACATCCAGGCCGAACCGAAGACGCCCGCGCGCAAGAGTCCCTTACCGGTGGATTCAAGGAAGAACCGCCGGCTGAAGTCGCGGTCGAAACGCAGGAGATGAGCCATAAACTACTTGCTCGGGCCGCCGCCCCGTCGCCGCAGCAACGGCACAAAGAAAAAGGCACCGGCTGCGTGAGCGGCCGGTGCATGTCGTTGTCGCAGACCGGCCCCTTGGGCAAACTGGTCAGCGCCGACAACGAGGAGACACTTAGAACTGATAAGCTACGCGCGCAAAGATTTCGTTGTTGTGCTGCAGGCCGTCGACAAAGTCGCGGTATTCGCCCTTGTGCTGCGAATACACCGCGTTGAGGTAAAGGTCCGCCTGGATCGACTTGGTGGGCTTCCACTTTACTCCCGGCTGCATATACCAGCCGCCCTTGGTGTCGGTCAGGACCGCCAAATCGAAGCGGTACTCCAATGTCGGTGAAGGTTGTTGCAACGCCAGGGCCAGTGCGTTAAATCCATTGGACTGTCCCTTCGGCGCCTCGCCCGGCGAGTTGTCCACACCTCCGAGGTAGCGGCCGAACATGTCGCTGCGCGACTTGTGCAGCCACTGCCCTACGAAGTAGGTAGCCGGAAAGGCACTGGTGAACTTGTGATACTTCTCGAGGATAAGCGCGAACTGATACTCATCCTTCTTGATGTAGTCGCCCAATGTTGGGTTGGTGAAGCGCTTGTCGGGCGTGTACGAGAACTCGAAGCGCCCGATCAGCTGGTCGAGCAGAGAATCCTGCTCGCCCTCGAACACGCGATTGATGCCGCCGCCGAACACTGTTTCGCGCTTGTACTCACGGCTGATCCAGCCGCGCAGCGGACCTGCGATGCCCGGCGTGAAGAAGGTGTCCAGGATGCACTCAGCCGCCGCCTTGCTGCCGATCCGGAAGTTGCCGAGCTCAGCGCGCGAGGCACCGCAGGCCCTTGCCAGGCCGACCAGACCATACGGATCGCCGTTAGTGCCGATGAAGTTCATCGAGGTGGCCACGGCCTCGAAGCCGTGCAGCCGAGAGTTGGCCGCCCCCTTGAACCACTCTGCCGAGCTGTAGACGCCGGTCGGATTCATCGCGAACGCGGTGCCCGGCAGGGCGCCGTCGCCCTTGGCTGCCGACCACTTGAAGACGCCGTCCGGATTGATTCGATTGATTGCGAAGGCCTGGTAGCCGAAACCGCCTGCTTCGCCCTTCAGCCGAAAGCCAATGTTCCACTTGTTCTTGACGTCGTCGTAGCCCGGTTTCTGGTCAACGGTAAACTGGTCCTGGATGACGTTGTAGGCGGTCTCACCGTTCGGTAGCAGCGTGGGGGCGAAGCGCTGCACGAAGCCGTCGACGTCCGTCGTCTCGTTAATGCGGTAGTTCGCGCGCAGACCGAGCGCCGAGCGACGCGTGTCGGAGTATTCCTCTGCCGCGACGCCGAACAGGTGGCCTCGCAAATCCAGCCCGTTGGGCTGGTCGGCCACACGGAAGAACAGCGCCTCTCCCCAGGCGATCTGTTGGTTGCCGGCGCGGATCCACAACGGCCCGTTGTTGTAGTCAAGGTAGAAGGCGGGCAGATCGACGAGCGCGCGGTCGTTCGCGTAGGCCAGCGGGCCACCGGCGGTGCCGCCGAACGATTGTCGAAAACTGCTGCCCGAATTGATATCGCCGGAACCGGTGTTGACGCCACCGGCTGTGTGCGTCCCGTAGACGTTGTCAACGACCCGAGTCTCATCGAGGATACCGCGAAGCTTGATCGTTGCCTTCAATGATTCGGTGAGCTTGCCGTCGAAGTTGAGGTCGACCCGGGATGCGAACCAGTTGATGTCGGCCTCGTCCTTGAACGTGGCCGGCCGCTGCAGGGTCGACGCCGGAGGAGCCACTACACCGTGGTTCGTGTACGTGATGCCGTTCTGCGCATTGCCATACTGGTTGGCGTTGTTCTGGTCGTCGGTAGTCTTTACCGCCAGTTCCTGACGAATGAAGCCGGAAACCGCCCACTCGGCCGCCTGGGTCGAGTTGAAGAGCGCCAGCAAGACAGCCGCAGCGACTGCGTGTCGCTGTGAAATTTCTGAGCGAATTCTTCTCACGCTGTTTGTCTCCTCGTTTTATAGGTCAAAGATCGACTTCTAGAATCGAACCACCTGCTCCAACCGCTACCAGGCGCTGTTTCCCGCCCGCACTTTTGCTGGCCCCCAGAGCCTGATACCAGGCGTTGCGCACCAGTTTCGAATCCACCGCAGCCCATGTCGATCCGCCGTTTCGGCTGACCACCACCGCGTTGATGCCGCTCGCCAGCACATCGCCCTGGGCCGTCGCATACACGCCGGTTAGGATGGCCCCAGTACCTGTCTTGCGTGACTCCCAGGTCGCACCGCCATCGGCGCTGGTCAGCAGCGCGCCGCTCTGGCCGCTCGCATAGACCTTTCCGCCTTCGACGACGGCCAATCCAAAGAGCGAGCGTTCGCCCTTGTGAAGGGCCTTCCATTGCTTGCCGTCGGTGGTGCGCATGACGAGCTCGAACTCGCCCACCACCGTAGCCGTGCCATCGTCCGCCACGTGGATGTCGTAGAGGTGCGGCTCGGCACCGTCTTGGGTGATGCTGCTCCAGTCCACCGTTTGCGCAGTCCAAGAATTCCCCCAGTCGGTTGACTTGAGGATGGTTCCGAACGCGCCCACTGCGTAAGCCACGCCCTGCCGGTTTACGCCCACCGAGAGAAGGCGCGATTTCGTTATCGGCGGCGCGGCCTTCCAGTTCCGGCAGTCCGCGGCGGCGTACACCACTCCAGTCTGTCCGACGGCAATGCACTTGCCACCGCGCATTGCGACCGACATCAGCGCCAAGCGCTTCATCGGGAAGGGCTGCGCCAGCCAGGTCGCGCCGCCGTCGGCCGTCACGAGCACGGTGCCGAAGGCGCCGACGGCGATACCACGCTCCCCCTCGAATGCCACGTCGTAGAGCGCGTCGTGGGCCGTACCATGACGGATCTGCTGGACGCCAGCCGGAACTGGCGTCCCGGCATCAGTTTGTGCCACCGTCGAGGGCGCTCCGCCGCAGAGCATTGCTACCGCCGCCCCAAGCTGCGCTAGCAGCGCAACAGGCCGCGGACGGCCCCCACGAGCGGCGCACCGCTGGTGTTGATGACGCGCTGACATGCTTAGGTCCCCAGACGCTGAAGCGCTTGCTCAGTCATGTACTTTTCGTAATACCCCTCGACGTTGTAGCCCTGGGTAATGCCACCAGCGATGCTCTTAGTTTGTTCAAACCGAGTCATTCGCCCGTCCTGCACGTTGTGAAACATGCAGGCCGTCCACGACCAAGCGGAGTGCTTGCCATCCATCAACTTCTTGTCGCCCTTTTCGTAGAGGCTGAAATGGGTCTCGAGCGACTTGAAGAGCTCACCACGACGGTCATAAGTGGCGTACGCGATAAACATCATGTTGCGTACGTCAACCCAAACACGCTTCTTGCTGACCGGCGCACGCGGGAAGCCGACTGGTTCCGCCTCGAAGACTACGACATCAGGGCACAGCTCCATGTTTGCGTCATAGAAGGTGACACCCTTCGGACCACCATGCACCGGCCGCTCCCAGTTCGGGTGATCGCCATACCAAGTTTGCGACACCCCGCCCAACAGCGGACCGCGACCAACGATTTTGTAGTTTCCCCACGTCAGCATTGGATCCCCGGCGGCCCACGCATCAGATAGATAGAAATTGATCCCCGCGGCAATGGGCTCGAACCGCTGATTGGTCGGGAATTTGCGCACACGCTTGAACGCCGGCAGGTAGCCAACCAGGTCCGGAAACTTGCGCTGGTCGTAGTACCACGTACTGAGATAACTGGTCCCCCGCGAATCGCTGGGCGCTGTGAAGAGAACCGTGTTGAAGCGCAGTTTGTCTTCTGCGCCGGGGAAAACCTTGCCGTCGACACGAGATTGGGTGTTCTGCTCGACCCAGGCGAAGTCGTACTGATAGCTCAGTGAACCATCGGGCGAAACCTCTTGATCGCGAATGCAATAAAGCGAGTTGTCGTGCCGGCCCCAGGACAGTGTCAGATTGGCAGCGACCTCGGCACCCGTCTTCGCGTCAGGGAACGGATTGCCGCCGATCCACGGCTTATCATCCAGAGTGACAATATTTCCGTCCGCATTGACCTTGGCCTTACCTTGGTTCCTCAGCGTAGCTTCCAGGTACTCATACGGATACATGCGCGTGACATCTCGGGTCGTCGGTACGATCTTAATCTTGCGACCCATGGTCTTAATCTGCATGTAGGCCACTGGATCGAGCAAGTCCTTGACGATATCGACGTTCTCAGCGGTGACGTAATCGCCGGTCTTGATCTTTCCCTTGGACCAAGCGTCAACGGACATCAGCTCATCGGGATAGGCTTTCGTGATATCCGCGGAGTTGCCGATCACCGGCCACAGCGGGCCCAGCACGCCGGCCGTGGCAACCCCCTTGGCGACTTGCTCCAAGAAGAAGCGGCGGCTGAAGTCGTGGTCATACTTTCTGATATGCATGGTTGTCTCCTACTTTGTTTTAACAAAGCGCAAACCTCAAAGGGTTGCGCAAGAGGGTTTAGACAGGTACCGCCATCTGTGGTCTCTTCTCCACGGACTCCGACAATCCCGACATGTCGCTGTCGAGGAACTTCGGTTTGATCAAGTAGACGAGCAGCGGAAGGAGGATCAGCGCCAGGACCATGTTGATAAACATCACAATCACGAGCAGCAGACCCATGTCGGACAGAAACTTCAGCTCCGACAGGAAGTACCAGGGCAACAGCCCGATGGTCATCAATGCCGCGGTGAAGAAGATGGCCTTGCCGCAGGTCGCAAGCGAAATGCGGATGGCCGCTCCGAGATCCTTCCTGGCCGCCCCCTGGTATTCTTCGCAGATCCGCGTGAGCAAGTAGATGCCGTAGTCGATGCCGACTCCGATTCCGATGGCCAGGATGGGCAGCGTGTTCACGTCGAGCCCGAGGCCGGCGAGAGACATCGCGGCCGTGAGCATGGTGTTAGCCAGGTTCACCGGGATCAGCAGCAGCAAACCGGCCACGATCGAGCGATAGGCCAGGGAGCAGCCGATGAGAATCACGATATTTAGCGCGCCGATGATTCGAGACTCGTAGTGCACCACCGTGTCGTTGATCGACTGCTGCAAAGCGATCGTGCCGGAAGCCAAGCGAACGCGAAAGTTTGTATGCTCTGCTCCAATCTTCTCAACGCAAGCACTCGCCTGAGCTAAGGCGTTGTCTACCGTATGCTGCTTGTTGTTGGCGTACCAGAGCGATACGGTCGTGTTGCGCTGGTCGAAGTCCGTGACGTTCAGGAAGGCCTTGGCATTCGTTCCTGCCATCAGGCCCGTGACCGCTGCCGCGACGGCGGCATCGTCGTTGTCCAGCGGCGTCCATTTTGGATTGCCGCCGTTGAAGACGCGGTTGGCTTCCGGCACGAGGTCGGCGAACGACAGCGTGGCTGTGGGCGGATTTGGGCTGGCCTCCAGGCAATGCTGGAGATCTCGCATCGCGGTGATTGTCTCGGTCTGACGCACGATGCGGGCGCCGCCCTTGCCCTCAAAGACAAGCTCCATCGTCATCGATCCGGGAAAGTTCCTGTTGATCTCCCGGACGGCGGCATTGAACTCCGACTCATAACGCAGGAGATTCGTCCCTTCGACCGGATTGCCGACCGGGATGCGCAACATGAAGTACACCGAAACCACAGTAATTAAGACAAATATGCCTGCCGTGTAGCATGCCGTCCGCCCATGAGCCAAGCTGGAGAACGCCTCCAGCGTGCGCCGCATGCTGCGTTGAAGCGGGCCGCTGTGACCAACGCTGCCGAGGACATGAGATAGGTTCGTTGGCTTCGGCAGCAGGCTCAGCACGACGGGGGTAAGGAAGACGCTACAGGGGACGAGGTTCAGCGCCCAAAGGCCGGTGAACAGTGCGAATCGCTCCATCGCCGGAATGGGCGCAAGCGCGACAAGCAGAAGTCCGCAAACGTCGGTGAAGATCCCTAGGGTGCCGGGCGCCATAAGGGAGACGAGCGACAGCTCGGCAGCTTTGCGCTGCTCATGGCCGTCGTGAAGCAGTTCGTAGTAGCGCTCAGTAGCCTGAACACAGTGGCTGAAGCAGCGCGCGATGAGCATCAGGGGCACAACCATCAGCAGCGGCTCGACCGGTAGTCCGAGCCAGCCGACAAGCCCGAACCCCCAGACGGCCGACACCGAACTCACGATCAGCGGTCCAACGATGCCCGAAAGGTTGCGCATGTGGAGTGCGAGCATCACGAACATGAGGAGCAGCGTGAGGCCAAAAATCTCAGCGGTGTTCTCGCCGAAGGCATAGATCCAACCGGTCATGATCGGGAAGCCGGCGACGTGGATCTCATGCTGACCGTCCTGCTCCTTCTTGACTATCTCTTGGATGAAGTTGAACGCCTCGCCGTAGTCAAGCTTGCTCTCGATAAAGGTGGCATTGATGATCGTCGCCGTGTGGTCAGAGGACACGAGGAACGTTGCCGCGGCCGCCGACTCACCTACCCGGCGACGGATCTCCGCCAGGTCTGCGGCCGACTTAGGCGGCTGTTCGTCCATGATCGGGTTCGAGAAGATCCCGTCCGGGGTGACGACCGTGTACCGGGCCTTGGACGACGCGATCGAAAGAATCTGATCGTGGTCGACGCCGGGAGCGAGATCGATCGCGCGCGATAGGCGCCAGACCTTGTCAAGCGTATCGATCTGGAAGACGTCCTTGCCGTCCGTTCGCTTGATCATCAGCGTGACGGTCAGTGGACTGCCGAAGTTCGGATGGTCCTTGAAGACCTGAACGAAGGGGTGATCCTTGGGAAAGAGGTCCGAGAAGATCGTCCGGATCTCGACCTTGGTCATGCCGACGGCGAAGAAGGTCGTGATCAACGCCATGGCAACCAGGATTGTCCATCGGTTGCCTAGAGTGAAACGGGCGAGCCGGTGCCTTAGGTCATTTCTACCCATCACATCCCCGAGAAAATGAGCAACTCCGACGACTCTCTCTGTTCAGACAGCTCACGCCATTGGCGCTGAGTGTTTTATGGTCCCATCGAGCTTTTGATCACGCGCCCCCCCGAAGGGGAGGTTGAAGGGGGGTGTCACAGGCAAGGTGTCCGCCCATCCCGTACTTTCAAGTTCCGCTCTTCTCGGCCGGCAACGTCGGCAACGAGGGGCAGACCTGCATTCGGCGAACGACGTCAACGCTCGGCTTGATGGTTGGTCGGCGCTACCCGCACAGCGCAGAGAGGACCGCCGAGGCGATCCGCGACAGCCGCTACAACACGGGAGGCTTAGGGCGGACGCCGCGAGTACGAGGCAATGGCCAAGTCGCCTCGGTGCGCTCGGATAGCGTTCTTCGCAAGGCCGCGGCCGGCCAATCCAGAACCACGTAGACAGGGGGCCCGACCGGGTAGAGCTCGAGCTTGTCTGGCGCATGCGGTCCGCATTGACGCATGCCGTCCGCATTGACAATCAATAGCGCGCTGGCACAGGGTATCTGAATCGCCCCTGGCATCGATTCATGCTTTCCGCCAGTTGAGGGCGCTCAGTTGCGTCCATGGACTCGCGCGCGCCTGCGGTAGCTTCCGATCGTCACGGCGGTCCTAGATCACGCCGCGGTCTCGCAGAAGGATCGACGGACATTGCGCGAGAAGATGCCATGAATCTGCATCTCGGAGCAGACCGCCGCACGTACAAGGCTCATTCGCGACTAGGAGGACTCCGCTGCGGCTACTCTCTCGAGCGAGAGCTTTGGCAGAAACTGCGCATCGGTCAACTCCCGGGGCGTTGGTAGCGGCATGCCACCACTGAACAGCTTCCGAACAGCCGCATGGTCTGCTGAAGAATTAACCGATTCTACGCATGACAACGTGCCACCATTGAATCGAAAGATGGAGAATTTGCCCGACGCGGGGTCTCCGCTCACCCAACGCTCGTCGTTACCGTCGCCGATTCCGGCAATCTGAATCGACGTGCTGTACTGGCGTGTCCAGAAACACGGTGTACCTTGGTAGACTTCACCCATCATTCCAGTCAGTCGACCGGCGACGTACTTGGCCTGGTCAACTGCGTTCTGCACAGACTCAAGTCGCACTCGCCGACGCGCATGAACACTGGGGAAACTAGAACAATCACCAATAGCACTTATCCGCTCATCTGAAGTGAGAAGAGATCCATCGACTACAATTCCGTTATCGACCGTCAAAGCGGCCTCTTCCGCAAGAGCGATGTTCGGCGATACCCCGACTCCCACCAAAACAATGCGAGCCGGCAACCGTACACCATCATCAAGTTCTACGGCGGAGACGCGTCCCGATCGGCCATGAAAGGCCACGGCGCAACGACCCGTCATGATCGAAACACCATGCGCTGCGTGCTCGCTGGCAACATAGCCAGAGATCTCCGGGGCGACAACGCGGGACATGACCCGGTCCTCAGCCTCCACGACCGTGACACGCTGACCAGCTTTGGCAGCCACTGCAGCCACTTCCATCCCGATGAAGCCGCCACCGATCACCACCATGTCCCCTGGTTCTCGGAACAGATTGCGAAGTGCCTCTGCATGCTCGACTGTGCGCAAACTGAGCACGCCTTCGAGATGCACCCCGGGAACACGAAGTGCCCGCGGAGTGGCGCCCATAGCAATCACTAGATGGTCGTACCCTATTCTCTCACCTGAGTCCAGCGTGACGATGTTCGACGACCTGTCGATGGCGAGCCCCTTCTTCCCAAGCCGCATCACCAGTTCCAGGCTTTCCTGGTTAGCCCCCAACCGCAGCGCGAGCGTGCCGGCGGAGTCGGAACCTTCTAGATACCCCTTTGACAAGGGCGGACGGCGATAGGGCCAGTGTGGTTCATCACCAACGAGCGTGACACACCCTCTGTATCCGAAGTCCCGCAACGAGGCAGCGACCTGGAAACCAGCTTGGCCGGCTCCGAGGACGAGGATTGCCCTCGTATCTCCGCGCTCTTGAGCTGTAGAAATCACCCTATCGTCTCCCACGATTCGACTCTTCTCTATCTTGTGACCGTGAACCAGACCCGTCGAGGGCGTGGGCAGACTTCCGTTCGCTGGAAGCGTCTCCACGTGTGAGAGCAACCATCTTGGCCCTAAATAGCCCCGTCGACACAGCGATGAATTGTCGACACACAATCCTCTTGGTCGCCACAGTCCAATTGCACAGCATCCTGCAAGACGATGCCCCCCTCTAAAGAGAGGTTTCCGAACCTCCCCGAGATCTTGGAGGCTCTTGACGTGAGCCATACACCGCTCTGGAGATGGGTGAACGATTTGTGGTCGAGCCGATCGCTGCAACTCCTCGAATGCGAGGTCCTTCCATCGACCGACAGCGAACAGAAGCGCGCTGACCTCACCGTCCGGTTCACCCCGGAATCGTGGCGCGCAAAACCGTGACGCGGACATCAGACGCTCGCGATGCAGACATGAACAAACCTCCACCGCAGAACCGTTGGCCCGATCCGCTCGTGCAGACGGCGACTTATGAATATCGCGCGTCAGGTCATCTTCGCGAAATGCTACTAGCCACGCCGGCACTCTGTATTGTCGCGCGACGTAGCGCCCTCCCGCTGCGATGCGCCTACACCTGCGTGAAGGTACGTCGAGCCATCCAACACTTCATGCTCCGTGGCGCCCGGCCTGCAGCCGCATGAACGATTTTCAACGAACGGAATAAAAAACTCACGCCCAACCAGGGCTCGCGCGTAGAGATAGTTACTCAGCGCTGCCCTGCTCAAGCGATCCATGTCCACACGCCCATCGATAGTGCACGGGAAGGAAAGTGCACGCCCCGCGTTGAAAAGCGACTGAAAGCGCAGCTCAAAGTTGAAGGCGTTGTTGACTTGTGTGCTCACGACGACCTCCCAAACCAGGCGACATATCAGCGTGACCTGTATGTTCGATATCTATAGCCCTGCGCCACAGAAGAATGCTGATTCGCGTCGTGCGTTCCCGTGGACATCTGGCAATGAAAGCCGCGAGCGAGACAGTGGACAGCTTGAGCCAAGAAGTACGCGATTGGATCATCTATGCCATGATCTTCGTTCACTGATAGCGCGGAGGCAACCTGCCGAAAGGGAGGTTTTGGGGAAGGTTGTGCTGGTGCCCTTCCCATATCGCAACGATCGCGCACGAGCAGCCCTCTGATGCTCATTGCATCGCGAGCTAGCGATTGCCAGCGCCCAGTCAGCGACCGAGGGCGCCTGTGCCGCACTAATGTAAATTATTTCAATGGGTTGCTTCTGCGGCTCACTCGGTTGCGCCGCCGACGGCGCGTAAGTGGCTCGTGCGCTACTTGGCCGAAGAAGAGACTGAGACTGCGCTGCAGGGCCGCGCACGGCGCGCTTCCCCGGACGCCGCGCTGGCGCCGCTCGATGATCTTCAGTGCCTTTGCCGGCTTGGACGCTGCAGCGCCAGATTGCTCATGGGGGTGTCGGCCTCCACGTCGGCCGCGCGCTGTCAGGCGCCGACCTATACAAGCTCGGCGATCTGCAGCTTGCAGCGCTACGTGCACACGGCGCCCGCGAATTGCTGTACTTCGACACCAAGAAGGTGGCCACGTCGCGCTGCGCGAGTGAGCCCACCTGTCATGACCTCAGGCCAGCGCACGCAAGCTCCGCTCAGCTGGCATCATCTCTAAATCCGGCATCGGTTCCATGCCGGAATTAGCGGTGTTGCCCCCGTTGAGATGGCTTCCATGGCAGGTGAGCAACAACCTCTTGACCGTCCAGAATAAGTAGCAAACGGCGGATTTGCGCGCCACAGCCCTCAATCAATCGGTAATTCAACTATCTAACAGCCCAAGTTTTCTCCCTGCGGTGACAGCCGTCAGGCGGTTAGTCACGTTCAACTTTCCGTAAATGTTCTTCAAGTGCCATTTCAGTGTGCCCTCGGTGATGTACAGCGTATCGGCAAGCTGCCGATTGGATAGGTCCGATTGCAACCTCCGCAAGATTTTCAGCTCACGCCCCGTAAGCGACTCGGCCCCGGCTATGAACGCCGACGTCTTTGGATCGCTCTTTTGAACACTGAAGGCAGCCAGGATCTGGCGCAGATACTCGCCGGTAGGAGAACTGGCCCGGGCCGCCAATCCCGCAGCGGAGATAAGCAGCAACCGCATCTGCTCACCCTCGTCTACGAATACTCGGACATAACCTTCCGACATCGCGACTTCGATAGCCCTTTGAAGAGCGTCCCCAGCCCTCTCATGTTCCTTCCCGGCCTGGGCGGCAAGGGCCCGAATCAATAGAAGTTCGACCTGCTTCCTTTTCTGGCCGGTCCGAATCGCTCGCTGTAACGCAGGCTCGGTGAGTTCGCAGGCAACTGAATTGTTCCCCTTCAACAACGCTATCCGGCTTTCGATGCGTGGGGCCTTGTCAGACATCGCGCTCTCAAACGCATCGGCGGGACCGCACTCCGAGAAGTTCTGCAACTCTAGCCACTGTGCCTGCGCTTGGCCAAGCTCGCGATGTCTCAGAAGGAGGTCAATCCGCTCTGCCGCCAAAGCCACGACTAGCCGGGACAGACCGTGCGTCCTGCCGATCACTTCACCTTCAGCAAGCGTTTCGAGTGCGTCGAGATGGGAGCCTTGAGCGTTCTGCAGCCTCGCTAGCGCAACGTGGCCCATAATAATGGAGTCGACCGAGGTTTGCTCAATGAGTGCAGTGAGGCCATGCTCAAGCGCCGCACCCGCTTCTTCCAGCCGATTCATCTCGTAAAGCAGCGGAGCTCGGATCGCGTGTAGCATGATCTCCACAGCAGTTTCCCCACCAAGATGCGTGGCGACCGCTGTCACTGCCTCGTCGCACTCGTAAAGGGCCTGTCGATATCGCCCTTGCTTGCTTAAAACCGTTGCTAGCCACATATCGACCCAGGCTTTGACGTAGTACCCCTTGCATTCGTCTACATATCGTTGGGCAGTTCGCAGATGCGCTAGGCTGACTTCAAAGTCAGTGTCGGCCATCGCACCGCATCCCACCACGATGTTAGCGATAGCCAGATCGATAGGTTCTGCGTCCGGCCAGCGCGACAACCAGCTTCGTGCGTATGGCGCGGCATCCTGTGCTCGATCGCAGAGGGTAGGTACGGTGCACCTTTCCAGTTCAACTGCCTGCCTTATGCGGCTCAAGCGCTGGTCGTCGAACCCATGCGAAGCTGCATCGGGTCTGTTTGTCGGTTCGGCGAATTCAATTATGAGTTTAGCAAGTACGGCTTTCGCCTCTGCAGCTCGTCTAAGGACTGCGAGTGACCAGGCTTGCTTCACCCTGATCTCCGGGAATTGCGCCAGGGCCTCCAGTGGAAGCTTGTTCGCCCAATAAAGGAACGTAGCATGACGGCCCTGATACCGCGCCATCGTACGCGCATAGTGGTCTATCAACGCCGCAGCGTTCTTGACGTTGCCGACGTCTAAGCTTAGATCGATGGCGGCGTCGATTCGACCATTGTCAGTCAACCAGGCGAGTGCACGCTCGACATATGGGCCGATTTGATTGATACCCTGTCGGCGTATTCTTATCAACAGGAAATCTCGCACAATTGGATGCAGTGCATACGGAAGCATTGCGTCATTGCTGCGACTAATAGGGAGCGCGCGCCGCTGCAATTCGGCAAGGACAGCCTCTGCGTCGCTCATTTCTGTCGCAGCAGCCACCAAGCGGCCATTGAACCGCCGCAACATCGCGAGGCAGAGCAACAACTGAGCAGCGCGATCCGGCAACTGCGATAGGAGAACTTCGCTCAGGTACTCCGAAATGGCCTGTGGTCGCTCCAGCAGGCCTTGCAACAGATTATTTTGACTTTCTTCATCGCTGTGCAGAGTCATCGCAATGAGTCGCACGATCGCTGGCCAACCCTCGCTGCGTTCATAGATGGCCTGTACCAATGCCTGTCTCGGCTTGACACTGTACTGCCTCAGAATCTGTGCAATATCCGACTGGTTGAATGCCAACTGAATATGGTCAACGACGTGTAAGCGGCGATCGAGAGCCGCCTCGCTGGAAAGCGAACTCAAATTGGCACGCCCACTCAACACCAACGCCATACGTTCAGGCTGGTGACGAATTAACGGGCGTAAAAGGGTCGCGGCCGTGTTGTCTGACAGCCAATGAACGTCATCGACGAACAATACAGTCCGCTCCTGGCGTGAAGCCATTTCCGCAACCAGGGCCATGATTACGGCGCGTTTCCCGCGGTCACCAACGCCGTTGACCAATGACTGCGATCGTTCCGTATCGGCTGGAGAAAAGGCGTGGAGCAAATCGATCGCGAGCTTATCGCCATCCTGATCATCGCCGTCAACCAGTAGCCAAACGACACGGTAACCCAGTGCGATGACTTCTTCTCTCCACTCGCTCAGCAGGGTCGACTTGCCATAGCCAGCCGGGGCGCTCACGGCAAACACAGGCCGAGACACAGTGCGAAACGCCGCAGGCAACTTCCAGCGCTCCGGCTTAAGAATCCAGGAGGCCGCTTTATGCATTCTCGTCTCCACCGAGTCGCCAGCGAGGCGCCTTTATATTCCTTCAGTCCACAATGTGGCAAGGACCAAGGCTCTCCATCCCTTTAGTATTTTCCCTCAAATATTATCACACCCGAATGCGGCCAGGCCTTCCCGTTTTAGATTTCCACCATCTGAAAATCGGATTTGGGCGATGAGCAGTCGGGACAAGTCCAGTCGTCCGGAACGTCCTCCCAGGCCGTGCCGGGAGGAATTCCGTCAGATGGCATGCCTAGCTCTTCGTCATAGGTGAAGGAGCACGTAACGCATTGCCATTTCTTGAAATTTTTGATCATGGTTTCCCTTCATTTTTCTCGTCCGAAAGCGCTACGAAATCCGGTTTTTCGCGCACAGCGCAAATCGGACAGGCCCAGCTGTCTGGAATGCTAGCCCACCGTGTCCCCGGAGGGAAGCCTTCGCTTTGATCCCCTTTCTGCTCGTCATAGACGTACTCGCAGATCGGGCACTTGTATTTCAGTGCCATGGCGTTCCCTTGTTATGGTTTGTGAGCACCGACATTGCATGCTAAATGCCGCTGCATTTTCAGCTTCGGAATCGTTGGCTCAGCCAATATGTCGACTCGTCCATCATCGCGCGACCTTGGTCCAACGACGTAACGAAACATAATGTTCCGTGGATCGCGCCCACATAGCGCGAAAGCGTAACCGTGCCCCCCGCCTCTTTCAATGCATTGGCATAGTTCTCGCCCTCGTCGCGTAGCGGGTCGAATTCCATGGTTTGCACCAGCGCGGGTGGCAGGTTAGAGAGGCTGTTCGCCAGAATCGGCGAGCAGTTTGGTCGGTACCGGTCCGAAAGCGAGCCGACGTAGTGATCGAAGAACCATTTCATGTCGGCCCCCTCAAGCAGATAACCCTTCCCGTTCTCAACCATGGAATGCGTTGGCAGCACTCCGCCGTTGATAACAGGATAAACGAGAAGTTGTGCGCAAAGGTTGGGGCCACCTTCATCACGGACGCGTAGTGCCGTGACAGCCGCAAGATTGCCGCCAGCGCTGTCTCCGGAAACTGCAATTCGATGGGCATCGCCATTAATTTCGCAGGCAAATTCGCCAGCCCAGCGAGTCGCCTCAAGGCAATCGTTGGTCGCTGCCGGGAACCTACATTCCGGAGATAATCGATAGTCGACCGATACCACCAAAGCGCTCGCGCCGAAGCATAATTCACGACAGATAATGTCGTAGGCGTCGAGACTACCGATTACCCAGCCGCCCCCATGGAAATACATTAAAACCGGAAATGGGCCGTCCCCTTGCGGCGTATAGATTCGCAGTGGAATCTGACCTCCCGGTCCGGGAATCTTCAGGTCGACTGCGGTAGCGATCCTCGCGCGACTCGGCGGCTGGCTCATGCATAGCGCATCAAACGCGGCGCGACATTCCGCAATCCCCATCTCACGGAAAGGCTTAAGGAAGGTCTGCACAACGCGATGCGCCGTGCTGTTTGAAGTGACGTGATGGCGATGCCGCGCCGAAGCCCTCGATCCGGTCTGTTCTGCGGCTCGGTCGTGCCGTTTCGCAGGTGCTTTTGGCACCTCGCGAGCCCGCTGCGGGTATCGCGGACGCACTCATCCCCGCGCTCCGATCAACTGCCGTCGCGCCATCCACAGGTTCGACAGCGCGAACAGCGTGACGATCTGCGCGGTGTTCTTCTTCAGCCCCCGGTAGCGCACCTTGGTGAACCCGAACTGGCGCTTGATCACCCGGAACGGATGCTCGACCTTGGCCCGGATGCTGGCCTTCATCTTCTCGATGCGCTCGGCGATGAAGTCGGGCTCGATGAAGGGGTTGAGCTTCCTGCGCAGGCCCGGGCGCATTGCCACGTGCCAGGTCGGCCCCTTGGCCTCGGGCCGCTTGTGCACGCCCTGGTAGCCCGCGTCACCGAAGGCAGCTTCCTCATCGCCGTGCAGCAGCGCGCCGGCCATGTTCAGGTCGTTGACGTTGGCCCCCGTGGTGGCCACGGTGTGCACCAGACCCGACTGCGCGTCCACGCCGATGTGGGCCTTCATGCCGAAGTACCAGTTGTTGCCCTTGCGGGTCTGCTTCATCTCCGGGTCGCGCTCACCTTCGGCGTTCTTGGTCGAACTCGGCGCCGAGATCAGCGTGGCGTCCACCGCCGTGCCCGTGCGCATCATCAGGCCCTTGTGCTGAAGCAGATCGTTGACCACGCGCAGCATGTCCACGGCCAGGTTGTGGCGCTCCAGCAGGTGGCGGAACCTCAGGATGGTGGTCTCATCAGGCAGCCGTGCCGTCACGCTGTCGAGCTTGGCGAACTCCCGGTACAGCGGCACGTCGTGCAGCGCCTCTTCCATCGCCGGGTCGCTCAGGCCGAACCACTGCTGCAGGTAGTGGATGCGCAGCATGGTCTCGATGCCGAAGGGCGGGCGGCCGGTCTTGGCCTTGGGGTAGTGCGGCGCCACGATCTGCACCAGCACCGCCCACGGCACCACGCGCTCCATGTCCTCCAGGAACTCGCGCTTGCGCGTCTTCTTGGTCGACAGGTTCAGGCCCAAACCCAGCTGCTTCATGGTCGTCGTGCTCCGATGCGTCGTCGCTTCAACTCATGCAAGATTCGGACGAGTTTTGCAGACGTTCCTTAAGCCCGGCGGCAGCAAACGTCTTCAGCAGAGCCTCGGCTTGGGGATCAAGCGGCATTGGGATATCTCCTTCTAGAACACTTTACGTGGCGCTCTGCGACGCCTGCCTAGTGCCGCGGAATGCACAGGACTAATCCGCTCAGGTCCTTGAGACGCGCATCCGGCGACACCAACGCTCGCCGACTTCTGGAAAGCCTTAGCGAAAAGAGTACTCAGTCACGGACGGGCTGCGCCAGCTGATTGGCATAACGTCGGAATAGCTTGCTGCGCTTCCCTGGATCGATGTTGATCTTGGTGAGGTCGCCGTCGTACTGCTTGAGCAAAAGCGGATCCATGACGGCTCGAAACAGCGGCGGGATGTGACAGAGCCAAATCATCCCCGGATATCCGGACGGCATTGTGGGTACGTCGCTATAGCTACGAAGGGCTTGGTAGCTACGCGTCGGAAACGCGTGGTGATCCGAGTGTCGCTGCACATGGAAATAGATCACATTCGAGGCAATGTGATCAGTGTTCCATGAGTGCTCAGGTCGGACCCGCTCGTAACGTCCGTCAGGAAGCTTCTGACGAAGCAACCCGTAGTGTTCTATATAGTCCGCGATCACCAAAAACCAGTAGCCACCGAAGGCGGTAGCAAGCAGGTACGGGATGATGCTCGAACCCAGCCAGACGATCAGGGCACCGTAGAAGACCAGCGAGATCAGAGCCGGCTGGAGGAATTCGTTCTCCAGCGTCCAGGGACCTTTGCCGCTGCGCGCCAAGCGTTCCTTCTCCAGGCGCCAGGGTCGAATAAATCCCGTGTACGGGAGTTCGCGCAGCGCGAAGAAATAGATGCCCTCACCCATGCGAGCGGAACTGGAGTCCTCAGGAGTAGCAACATCCCGATGATGACCACGGTTGTGATCGATCATGTATTGGCCGTAGGCCGTGACCGCCAAGCAGATCTTGGACATCCAGCGTTCGAGTGCGTCCTTCTTATGACCAAGCTCGTGGGAAGTAACGATCGCAAGACCATTGGCAAGACCCACGGAGATGCAGATTCCTGCATAGTTGAGCCCGGTAAGGTCGAGCGTTCCAACCGCCCAGGCGCCAGTGATCATCGAAAGGTAGTGAACGGGCACCGTGACGAACGTCAGGTTCCGATAGTAGTTGTCGTCCTCGAGGGCTTTGATCGCGCTTTCCGGCGGGTTCTTTTGGCTGCTTCCGATAACCATGTCGAGGAGGGGAATCACGACAAAAGTCAGGAAGGGGGCGAGCCAATAGAACGCTGCCTTCCCGGTCAACTGAGCAGCCGCAATGCCGATGGCGGGCAACATCGGCCACAAAACGCCGATGGGCCATGCGTACCGTTTCATATCGCGATATCGCGTCTCCCCGGACCCGCCGCTGTCGTTGTTTGGCAAGCTCGAAATCATGTGGCTCTCCTCTTCAATCAGTTGCACTGCCGGCCCCGACTGCTTGTCGTCTGATGGGCCGGGAAGCAGCCGCAGCAGTGCCGCTGCTTCTCGAATTGAACTTTGAACCACCGAGGACGTTTCTGGCCCCTCCCGGAAGGGATGTTATAGGGGGGCGTACTACTGATCTCGCGAGGCGTTGGATCTGAATGCCCAGCGGGCAAGCTAGCATGAGCAAGATGCGGCCCGCAGCGCTGCCCGAGGGGATGTGGACTTACATAACAGCGTCCCCCTCAAAACGACCCCCTCAGAGAGGGGTTGTTAGTGCGTGTCCCGCCGATTATTTGCGCCATGGTGCATAGCTGCCGCTCATTGTTAGACGCCGAATTGCCGAGCCAGCGCGCGTCTGAGGAGAGGCCCGTGCGTTACTGAAACCAAACGATCAATCTACTTCTAGAAGTCGCCGTCGGCCGCGTCACTTGCACGAAGCGAATCTGCGAGAACCGAAGCAATTGGGCGACCGACGTCATGGCTGCCATGAACCTCGACCAATACGGCCGCCGGCTGGTCGATGCGCCATCAGTCGCCGTGTGTTCGGCACGCAACAATGTGACGGGCCTGTTGCAAGCTGGGTAACCAACAAAAGAGTCGAAATACCCAACAGTAAACAGGCAATAGGCCCGCGCAAAGAGCTTGAAAGGGCAATGAGTGGAAACAATCTCAATCAAGACAAGCGCCGATCACAGCGACTCGACTACGCAGTACGACGCCATTGTCATTGGTGCCGGATTTGCCGGGATGTACATGCTCTATCGGCTGCGCCAACTCGGAATGTCAGTGTGTGTCTACGAGCGAGGAAATGATGTAGGCGGCACATGGTACTGGAACCGATATCCGGGTTGCAGATGCGATATTGAGAGTTTGTGCTACTCGTATTCGTTCTCCCCGGAACTCGAACAAGAATGGAGCTGGACCGAGCGCTATGCCGCGCAGCCCGAGATTCTTCAATATGCCAAACATGTAGCTGATCGTTTTGATCTGCGGCGTGACATCCGCTTTCGGACAACAGTCACCGCTGCGTTCTTTGATGAAAAATCGAACAAGTGGCAGGTGACTACAAGCGATGGAGAATGCGCGCGCGCGCGCTTCCTGATTTCCGCCGTCGGCTGCCTATCGTCAGGCATCGTGCCCGACATTCCAGGCCTCACCGACTTCAAAGGGGCGTGGTACCACACTGGAAGTTGGCCGCATGAAACGGTAGATTTGAGCGACAAGCGCGTAGGCTTGATCGGCACGGGCTCGACTGGAATCCAGTTCTCTTCCGAGATTGCGCACTCCGTCGGTCATCTAACGATATTTCAGAGAACGCCTAATTACAGTGTTCCGTTATGCAACGAACCTCTCGACAAGAAAGATCTTGAAGAGGCCAAAGCCAACTATCGCAGCATGCGCGCACTTTGCCGATACTCTATGGCGGGTAGCCCCTACGTCGGAAATAAAAAGAAAGCCGTTGACGATACCAATGATTCGCGGGAACGAAACTTTGCAGCCGCATGGGATGGGGCGGGCTTCAGCTTCGTCTTTTGCTACAGCGATCTGTTGCTCGACATCGACTCTAATCGGACGGCTGCTGAGTTCGTTGAACGCAAAATCCGTGAGGCCGTGAAGGACCGAGCTGTTGCCGACCTCCTTGTGCCGCAGGGGTACCCACTAGGGGCCAAACGCTTGTGCGTCGATACGGGCTATTATCAGATCTTCAATCGCGACAATGTAAGCTTGGTCGACGTGCGTGAATCGCCGATTGAATACATTACGCCCACGGGCGTACGAACGCTCCACGAGGAGTACGATCTGGATGTATTGGTCTTCGCGACAGGATATGACGCGATTACCGGACCTCTACTGAGGATGGACATCCGCGGTCGCAATGGGCGATCGTTGCGGCAGAAGTGGCGGGAGTGGCCGCAGAGTTATCTTGGCTTGATGATGGAGGGATTTCCAAATCTCTTGACTATCACTGGCCCGGGAAGCCCGTGCGTGCTCGTCAACATGATTGTATCGATCGAGCAGCACGTTGAATGGATTGCCGACTGTATTGCAGCGATGGATCGAGATGGAAAGCAAACTATCGAACCGGACGCAGAAGCAGAGAGCAGTTGGAGCAACATGGTAGACGAGATTGCTAATTCGACGCTTTACCCACTTACAGACTCGTGGTTTACGGGGAAGAATGTTAATGGAAAGTCGTCGAGATTTACGCCGTATGCAGGTGGCATGGGACAGTATCGGCGAATTTGCGAGGAAATCGTTGAAGATGGCTATCGCGGGTTCCGGTTCGACGCTGGTTGCGCGAAGATCTAAGCGGAAGGTCTGCAAAGCGTGCTCAAAAGACTGCGTTGAGTGAATCTGTCGAAGTCGACATGTGCAAGCATCCGACCGGATTCATCGCGCCCGACTGCCGGAGTGTGCGTGTGCTGAGCCCTTCCTGTAGACGGCCCACGGGTCGGATCCGAGCGGTCATCGAACAGTGCACCCTTGCGCCGCTAATAGTCAGCGCCGGGTTGGATGTCGGCACCCGTAAACTCGCTCTGGTTGATGTTCAACTCCGCAAACTTGCGGTACAACGTCGAGCGAGCTATGCCCAAGGCCTGGGCCACCTGGTTGACCTTGCGATACTTGCGCAGCATCCCAACAATGATCTGGCGCTCGTAATCCCGCACCGATGCCATGCTTTCAATGGGCACGGCGCTGGCGGACCGATCCTCCGGCTCGGCTCGCCGCAGCACCTCCGGTGGTAGACACTCCAGACCGATATCGCCGTCAGAGCACAGCAGCGCCGCCTCGATGGCGTTGCGCACTTCCCGGGCATTGCCCGGCCAGTGGTAGCGTTTGAGTGCGTCGCGCGCCTCGGCGGTGAAATTGACCGCCACCAGTCGGTGCTTGCGACGCATTACCTCGGCGAATTGATCGACGAGCACGTCGATGTCACAGGGCCGTTCGCGCAGCGGCTTGATGGTACGCTGCACGACCTTGAGCCGGAAGTACAAATCTTGCCGGAAACGGCCCTGTGCGATCAGTTCCTCGAGGTTGCGGTGGGTCGCTGCAATGATGCGGCAGGAGGCGCGGATCGTCTCGCAAGATCCGACGCGCTGGAAGCTACCGTCCTCGAGTACGCGTAGCAGGGCCACCTGCATCGCCGGCGGCAGTTCACCAACCTCGTCAAGGAACAGCGTGCCTCCCTTGGCGGACTCGAAGTAACCGGCTCGGCCACGCGGGTCGGCGCCAGAGAACGCGCCCTTCACGTAGCCGAAGAAGGTGCTCTCCATCAGGTGCTCGCTAATGGCGCCGCAGTTCACCGGCAGATAAGGCTCGTTATGGCGCGGGCTGCAAGCGTGCACTTGCCGCGCCAGAAGCTCCTTGCCGGTGCCAGTTTCGCCGATAATGAGGACGTTGACTTCGGCCGCGGCGATGCGCTGCAGGTCGTCGAACATCCGCCGCGTGTCCGGGTCGCGCGAAGCGAACTCGCCAAAGCGGCCAACCTGCTCGATCGCAGTCGTGCCCTTGAACTCTGTGCGGAACACGCGCTGGTAGCCGGACGGTTTGGCCAGCAGCACGATGGTGCCGATTCGAGTGCCAGAGTTTGGCGCTTCAACGTCGATGGTCGTGCGCACAGCAACCGTGTCGTCGGAGCCAGCCGAGACCCAGCGCTCGGTGATCTGCCGGCAGCGCTCGTTGGGGGTGTGCATCACGGGTCGGCCAGCATGGTCCAGCGCGAGCATGTCGTCGTGGGGGTAGTGTCGCGCAGCGTCGCTGAATGCCGTTAGCAGTCGACGGCGCTCGAGCTCTCGGTGCAGCGCCATGCGCGCCTGGATCGAATTGGCGACAGAGACCGTCAAGCCGAGGGCCTGGTCGCGGAAGTCGGCCTCGATGGTGGTGAAGTCAATGATGCCTAACACCGTCTGGCCGTCGGCGTCAAAAATCGGAGATGCTGCGCAGGACCATGAGTGCCACCCTTCGCAAAAGTGCTCGGTGGCGAACACATGCACCGGCTGGCCCTTGGCGAGCGCCGTGCCCATGCCGTTGGTGCCGGCGGTCAACTCGTTCCACTGCGAGCCTTCGACGATGCCCGACTGCACGGCTGCGCGCTCACGCACCGCCGGGTCGCCGGTTATGTGCAACACGGTGCCGGTGCGCTCGGTCAGGATCATGATGCCGGGCACGTCTACCAGGAAGTGGCCGACATCCTGAACGATCGGCACCGAGGTCTCGAGCAGCAACTGCTCGGCCTCGCGCCGCAGCCGGAACTCGTCATCGCTCAAGCGGCGGCCCTTGGTCATCGCGACATCGACGCCCAGCGACGAGCAGCGCTGCCACTCACCGAGCAGCAGTTGGTGGTAGGGAGTGCGGCGCTCCTCGATGTCGAGCAGCCCAGCGTTGAAGCGCTCCCACAAGCCGCGGACGCCTCGCACGTCCTTGTGAAATCCCACGTACGGGGTTGCATCGTGAAAGCCCATGTGAAGAGTTGGGTTGGGCTTCATGCGAGTGCTCTTTCGATGGCAATCATGGATTGGCGCGCCCGCTCCCAGCCAGGTCGTGCCGTGGGTTACTTGACGGAGATTGGAGCGGCTCGGCCGAGCCGCAGCAAGCCGGCTTAACCCCTTAGGCCGGAGCCGGGCTGTCCCGGAACTCGGACACCTAGGGCGGCTTGGCGGATGTTCGAAGCATCGGACAGTGCCGTCCCGGCAATGACAGCCCGACGCCGCGCTTGCCCCGTATTGTCGGTCGGCTTTGCGAATTCTTCCGTAAATACCCTCAGGCGAACAGTGCGGACCGCTTGGCACGCGTCTTGAGATGAACAGGGCCTGTGCCTGACCCGCCGTGCGAAGCGAAGAAGTCGCACGAGCAACGAGGAGACGTCATGAGCAGCAAGGCACACCCCAAGCTCTTGGCGGCGGACAGCGGTCGTCCCGACAGGGGACGATCGCGGTCGTTCCGCTGGTCATCATCGGCAGCCCGATCCACGCCGCCTTGTCACTGATCCTCAAACACGAAGTCCAAACCCAACGGCCAGAAGGACTGCAGTCTGATGTTCGCGAGACGGACGACCTGCTCTCTGCACTTTGTCGGCTTACACTGAAGCGGCGTGCCAGTATTCTTGGTCTACGGTTTTTCAAAAGTCAGCGACCCAGGTTTGTGCAGCAACTCTCCTCTGTTGATTTGGAGCACCACTGTGGCATACCGCTCGACTGGATGGCAACCCGACCGGCGCCTCTAATGAGTCAGCTGGTAAAAATGCGGAGCAGCGTGCCGCCTGCGCGACGTCGACGCGACTCCAGCGCTAAGACATCAATCAATGCAGTGATTGATGACGTACTCCCGTGTTGATCTCGCGCTTCGGCTGACGGTGCCTGATCCTCGCATGCCATAGGTGGCAATTCGTCCCATCCTGCGGCCAGCGCCAATGCGTATGGAGTGGATAGCTCCTGTGTGGCTCACTCATCTTCGGCCGGCCGTTGACGCGTGGAGCTCCTCGCACTGAGTGACTATCGTAGACAGTCATCATTGTTCTCATCGCACGCGCCGGGGCGCCCACTCCGACAGATACGAAATGTCGATGTCTTTTCCAATGAGGCGGCAAACAGGGTACGGCGCATTCACCCCCGGCGTATCGGTCCGCTCGCGCCATTCCTGCTCGCTGTGAGGCTCGTCGTCGTTCAGACCGAGCGCGAGTAGGCGCTGTAGGAGTCGGGGCAAATCGCGAACACGGAGGAAGACTCGTGACGCCGAACGCGGAGAGCGCAACGCCGCACGGCGTTCCTACCCGCGCGTCCCAGAAGGCAGGGACGCCTGGGTCAGCGGGGCGCTCCAGCCATCAGCGCGACGTACCTTGGTGACTGTGGCTTGATCGCCGGCGCAACGCTCGCCCCCACGCGAACACCAAGCGCGGCAAGCGACAGCAGGCCGTGCCGCCGTGTCCCGGAGATCGGACGAGCATGTCCGACCCGAGGTCATCCCGGCAACCTCGCCTGGGCCCGCGTGAGTCTTCGAGAGCAGATTTCATTAAGGAAATCCCTACCCAGTTGGCTTTCGTATCGATGGCCTGCAATGTGCAAAGGAAGGCTGCGGCGCAACGCCTTTGCGCGAGATGTTTCGATGAGGCCCGCAGGGCCCTACCACACGAAGGAGAGAACACCGTGTCCAGACCTACCACCACCGCCACGTGCGTCGACGCAGTGGTCATCGGCGCCGGCGTTGCCGGCCTCTATCAGGTCTACCGCCTGCGCGAGATGGGACTAAGCGTCCAAGGCTTCGAGACTGGCACCGGCGTCGGCGGCACATGGTATTGGAACCGATACCCGGGCGCGCGTTTCGATTCGGAAGCCGAGATCTACCAGTACTGGTTCTCGGAGACGATGTTCAAGAACTGGCAGCCGACCGAGCGCTACCCAGCGCAACCCGAAACTGAGCGCTGGCTCAACTACGTCGCCGACAAGGTCGACCTGCGCAAACACTTCCGCTTCGGCACGCGCATTACCGCAGCCCACTACGACGAGGCTCAGCGTCTGTGGAACGTGACGACAGACCAGGGCGACAGCGTTCAGGCTCAGTACCTTGTCAGCTGCACCGGCATGCTGTCGGCACCGCTGATGAATATCTTCCGCGACCAGGAGAGCTTCCGGGGCCAACTCTTCCACACCGCGCGCTGGCCGAAGGAGCGCGTCGACTTCGTCGGCAAGCGTGTCGGCATCGTCGGCACCGGTGCGACTGGCATTCAGGTGATCCAGACAATTGCGCCGCAGGTCGGCCATTTGAAGGTCTTCCTGCGCACGCCGGAGTACGTCATCCCAATGCGCAACCCGAAGTACAGCCCGTCCGACTGGGCTAAGCAGGGCGAGCGCTTTCATGAGATCAAGGAACGCGTGCTACGCACCTTCTCGGGTTTTGAATACGACTTCACCAACGGCGCCTGGGGAGACCTGACACCGGAGCAGCGCACCGAGGTGCTGGAGAAGCTGTGGGCCGACGGTTCGCTGGCACTGTGGTTGGCATCGTTCTCGGAGATGTTCTTTGACGAGGAAGTCAGCGAGGCAGTGTCGGAGTTTGTTCGCCAAAAGATGCGAGAGCGCCTGAAGGACCCCGTGCTGTGTGACAAGCTTATTCCGACCAGCTACGGCTTCGGCACCCACCGTGTTCCGCTGGAAAGCAACTACCTCGAGGTCTACCACCAGCCCAACGTGGAGATTGTCGACGTAAGGGAGACGTCGATTGAGCGCATCGTGCCCGAGGGTGTGCAGACCGCCGACGGCCGAGTGCACGAGCTGGACATTCTGATCCTCGCCACTGGCTTCGACGCCGGTAGCGGCGCGCTAACCCGCATCGACATCCGCGGCCGCGATGGGCGATCGCTGAAGGAGGACTGGAGCCGAGAGATCCGCACGACCATGGGCCTGCAGGTGCATGGCTACCCGAACCTGTTCACCACCGGCGCGCCGCTGGCGCCCTCAGCGGCGCTGTGCAACATGACCACCTGCCTCCAGCAGCAGGTCGGCTGGATCAGCGACTGCATCCAGACCATGCGCGACCAAGGTAAACAGGTCATCGAGCCGTCGAAGGCTTTCGAAGACCAATGGGTGGCTCACCATGATGAGACCGCCAACAAGACCCTCGTCGTCAAGACCGACTCCTGGTATATGGGATCCAACGTCGAAGGCAAGCCGCGGCGGCTGCTGTCCTACATCGGTGGTGTCGGCAACTACCACCGCCGCTGCGCGGAGGTAGCCGCCGAAGGATACGAGGGTTTCGTCATGAGCTGAGGCTCGAAGCCGCCGACCGCCGGCCGCGCCGGCGGGGCTTTCAATGAACTATGACGATAGGAGCGCGCGTGATCACCAGCCCTTACTACACCCAGCAGGGCCACGGGCCCTACGAGCTGATCGACATCGGTTCGCTGGAGCTAGAGGACGGCGGCGTCATCGATGACTGCCATCTCGCGGTGGCTTGTCATGGTCGGCTCAACGCGGCCAAGGACAATGCGATTCTGGTGCCGACCTGGTATTCGGGTACGAGCAAGATCATGGGGGAGGTCTACATCGGTCCGGGTCGCGCGCTCGACCCAGATAGGTACTTCATCGTCGTCGTCAACCAGATCGGCAATGGCCTGTCGACCTCCCCCCACCACCAGGCCGACCCGACGCGCTTTCCAAGGGTGCGCATTGGCGACGACGTGCGCGCCCAGCACTCGTTGCTGTTGCAGCATTTCGGGATTACGCAGCTCGCGCTGGTCGTCGGCGGCTCGATGGGCGCGCAGCAGACCTACGAATGGGCGGTCCGCTACCCTGAAATGGTGCGACGCGTCGCACCGATCGCCGGCACCGCACAGAACACGGAGCATGACGTCATGTTCGCCGAGACGCTGTGCGAGGCGCTCACTACCGACCCAGCCTTCGCCGACGGCCGCTACGCCGCCTCGCATGAGGTTGCCGCGGGCCTGAAGCGCCATGCAAAGCTGTGGACGGTCATGGGCTGGAGCACCGAGTTCTTCCAGCAAGGCCGGCACCGCGCGCTCGGCTTCGCCGACATGCCCGCTTTCGTTGACCAGTTCATGACCGGCTACTTCGCGCCGATGGACCCGAATGACCTGCTCGCAATGGCTTGGAAGTGGCAGCGCGGGGACGTCGCCCGCCACACCGGCGGCGACCTTGCCGCCGCGCTAGGCCGCATCCGGGCGCGGACCTTTGTGATGCCGATCAGCCACGACATGTTCTTTCCACCGGCCGATGCCGAGCGCGAATGCCGGTTGGTGCCGGGTGCCGAGTTCAGGCCGATCGAAAGCATCGATGGCCACCTCGCGCTGTTCGGCACCGACCCGGCTGCGATGGCGCAGATCGACCGGCACCTCAAGGAGCTACTGGCAAATCCGGCGTGAGTTCGCAGCACAGGGCTCGAGGCTGATGCCACTGGAATCGACGCACAGGCAGGTCGTAGAGACAGGGGTTAGGGATGGTCTTATGTGGGCGCCTCCCGGATCGCAAACGACTTGGGCGCATGATTGATCAGGAGGTAGGGCTGCAGTCTTATGTCTGGCCTGTTGTGCAAGCCGTTGAAGCCTGCTGGCCCTGATGGCATTCGCCGACGAGGTTCCCATCTGCAAATCGAGCTTGATGCTCCACTTCCCTATCGGAGTGTCCCCGTCCCGGTCCGACTTGTCTGGCCCATCACGCGCGTGAGCCGCTTGCTGTCGTTCAAAACGATTGGGTCAAATGCTTCCTTTGCTCAATCATGCGGACTGCCATGCAGTGGGCCGCCAAGCCTGGCCTCTGGCGAGCACGGCCCAGATCGTCCTGGCCAGCTTGACCGTGGCGGCCGCGACTCGCACGGCGCCGCGCGCGCGGGCGTTCGCATGACCGTGCCCCAGGTGCCCGTGAGCGGCGTCGGAGAGTCCAAGTCCGTCGAGCGGAGGCCGATGGTCCTCAAGGGAGCCGAACGCAAAGAGGCCCTGCTCGAGATGCGTCGCCTCTTCGAGTCTGGCTCCGTCAAGGAGTCGGACGGCCTCATCGCGGCGCTTGCCCGCCGGGACCCGAGCCTGCTGCGTGGGCCGAATGGGCCGCACGCCCTCACCTGGCATCACACCGGCCTACGTGCGGCGTGCTTCTTCGACCTGGCCGAGACCCTGACCGTGGCGTTCGAAGCCGGGATGGACCCGGACGATGCCGACCTGTTCGGCGGGCAGCCGGTGCTCTCCATGCGGCATCGTCCGTTCGATTTCGGGCTTGGGCCGTTGAGACCGCCGTCCCTGGCGGTCATGAAGGCGGCCCTGCGCCACGGCGCCAATGCGAACCGCATCTACACCTGGGGCCCGGGCGAGAGTGAGCGCGCGCCGACGGTGCAGTACCACGCGAATCAGGTCCACCTGGCCAATGATCTTGTCAGCAGTGCCGCGCTGCTCGAGAAGCTCGACTTCGTCGCGGAGCTCCTACGGCACGGCGCGACGGGCCTCGACGAGTCCACGTCGCACCCGCTGAGGGCGAGCCGTGGGTTCCTCCATCTGCTGTGCGGCAGTCGCTTTGCTCGCACCCCCGGCCTCGACCTCGGCATCGCCGGCACGGAGGCCGAAGGCGCGGCTCCGCGAAATCGTGCAGCTGGCGGTGTGCCAGGGGGCGAAGCTTGACTACGTCAGCCCCGACATCCGAGCGGTCCAGGACCTGGTCGACGCAGGCCACCTGGAGTCCGTCGCCATCCTGCTCGAGCTCGGTGTTCCAGCCGATGCCGCGCTGCTCGACAGGGCCCAGGTCGTCCACGGCGTCGACGGACGCGCCCGCCTGGTGGAGGCGCACATGCGGGGTGTGGTCGCGAGTGCCGGCCAAGGCAGTGCCTCCCGAGCGGTCGCGCGCCGGCGCCTCAGTGTCTGATGCGATGAGCAGCCAGCTCGTGGGAGGTGACGTCGGTGAAGAGTAAGGATTCCGACACTTGGCGCGCCGGCTTCGAGCTGGCCTTCGACTTCCAGCGAGGCCGCCCACACGTGCACCGGGTCCTCTGAAGGCGGCGAGGCCGCCGCCGTACAGACGATGGTGGTCATGGAGCGGCGCCTGCAGCGCGGAAGCGAGTCCACCACCTCCACCTGCACCTCGCCTGCTTCTGCCAGCCTGCCGCCCTTCGCGCGCGCGCGCCAGCGCATGGTTCTCTAGCGCCCTAAGCGGGACCTCCTCCTGCGCCTCTTGTCGCCCTTGTTGGCCCTTTGCGCCTTGGCAGCCGCCTCTGCCTTCAGGGACTTGTGCGCCTTCCTCGCGAGGATGACAGCGATGAGCAGCATCATGGCGAGGAACAGCTCGAGAGACCTGTGGCCAACCACTCCCAAGTAGTCGTCGAGCTCTGCGGCCGTTGGCACGCACTGTCGAGTGTGCTGCGTCGGCAAGATTTGGCTTTCTGGGTTTCGCATTTCGCTTCCATTGCACGGCTTGCATGCGAGCCGTTCATGAGCGTCTAGAGCCTGGTTTTAGCCGTCCCCAGCGGCGCTGGCGTTCCGTAGGAAGTGGAAATCGGCCCTGTACATTTCCACAGTGTCCCGTCAAACTCCAACGGGCAAACGGGAGATGTGCATGGATGTCGGACTTGCCCTGGTCGGGGCAGCGCTGGTTGCCCTCGTGGCGGGCTTCCTTCTTGGCCGGCTCTCGGCGAAAGGCCAGGCCGCACAAGCACGTGCCGAGACGCAGGTCGAGCTGGCCAAGCTCACGGAGCGGCTGGCCGCGACGGCCTCCGCCTTGGAGAGCGAGCGGGAGCAGCACCGGGCCCTGCGGCTAGAGGCTGACGGCTGGCGCCGGGAGCTGGATGAGGCTTCCAATCAGATTGCCACGCTCACCGAGCGCGCCGGCCGTGTCCCGGTCCTCGAGCTCGAGGTCAACGCAATGGGGGCGGCGCTGGAAGAGCGAGCCGACGAGCTACGCCAAGTCTCGACTGCAAACGGCGAGAACTCCGTGAGGGCTGGCCAACTGGCCCAGCAGCTCACAGACGCGCAGACACTCGGCTCCGAGCTTCAACAGAAGCTCGATGCGGCCACTGCTGGGCTTCAGGAGGCCAATGAAGCTCGCGCGGCGCTCGAGCAGCAGGTACAGCGCGTGTCACCCCTGGAGCAGGAGCTCACGCGCGTCCAGGGCCTCCTGGGCACGTTCAAGGACCAGCTTGCCGAGCTGCGTGAAGCTGCCGGCCGGGAGGCCGGCCGCCTGATGGCCGAGCTCCTCGCAGAGCGAGAGGCACACGACAAGGCGAAGGCCGAGCTCACGGGCCTGAAGACTGCCAAGGACACCCTGGACGCCAAGGTCGTCGAGATGACGGCAGAGCTCACGGAGCTTCGCACCCGCAGCGAGCAGGACCGTCAGCACGCAGAGGAGAAGCTCGAGCTGCTTGTCAACGCCAAGAACGCGCTCTCCGAGCAATTCAGGAACCTGGCCAACGACATCCTCGAGGACAAGTCCAAGCGCTTCGCCGAGCAGAACCAGGCGTCGCTCGGCCAGCTGTTGGAACCGCTGAGGAACCAGCTCAGCGAGTTCAAGGGCAAGGTCGAGGAGGTCTACGTCCAGGAGGGCAAGGACCGCTCTGCGCTCGCGCAGCAGGTGAAGCAGCTCGTTGAGCTGAACCAGACGCTCAGTCAAGACGCGAAGAATCTGACCCAGGCGCTCAAGGGCCAAGCAAAGACCCAGGGCAACTGGGGCGAGCTCATCCTCGAGCGCGTGCTGGAGGCTTCCGGCCTACGCAAGGGCTTCGAGTACAAGGTCCAGGACAGCCAGACGCTTGCCGACGGCAGCCGCCTGCAGCCCGACGTCGTCATCGAGCTTCCCGAGGACCGCAAGCTCGTCGTCGACGCGAAGGTGTCGCTGGTCGCCTACGACCGCTACGTCTCCGCGGAGACAGACGAGTCCCGCAGCGCAGCCGTGAAGCAGCACCTTGGCTCGGTACGTGCACACATCAAGAGCCTCTCCGACAAGCGCTACCAAGAGCTCTACGGCATGCAGTCGCCGGACTTCGTGCTCGCCTTCGTGCCGGTGGAGCCGGCCTTCATGCTGGCCGTCACCCACGACAGCGAGCTCTTCATGGACGCCTGGAACCGCAGCGTCCTGCTGGTGAGCCCCTCAACGCTGCTCTTCGTCGTGCGAACGGTGGCGCACCTCTGGAAGCAGGAGTTCCAGAGCCGCAACGCCCAGGACATCGCAAAGCGCGGCGCCGAGCTCTACGACAAGCTCTGCGGCTTCGTCGGCGACCTGCAGAAGGTCGGCGAGCGGCTGGAGCAGGCGAAGACGGCGTACGACGAGGCCCAAAGCAAGCTCTCCACCGGCCGCGGCAACGCCATCCGGCAAGCCGAGATGCTCAAGAAGCTCGGCGTGAGGCCCAGCAAGGCCTTGCCAGCCGCTCTGGTCCAGGATGCCGGCTCAGACGAAGAGGAAATCGTGGTGCCCGCCCTGGCCGCTCTCACCGCTCCCACCTCCAGCGGCGTCGGCGAGCCGCCCGAACCGGTGGTTGCCCAGTAGGCCTTCCTTGTTGAGCTCGACGCCCAGGCCTGCGGACGGAGACGCGAGGCAGCGGACCGCGTGCTGACTTCAGAGCCCTGCTTCGCGCAGGCGCTGAAGCAGGTCCTTCTCCGGCGCAGGACCAGCCGTGGACGTCGGCTCAGGCGCCCGGCGTCGCCTCTTCTTGAGCGCGGCCAAGGCTTGGCGGGAGCGATGCAGGGTCGCCGCGGCGAACGTGCTCTTCATGAGATGTGCCCAGTGCTGTGGCCGAAGTCTCCCAAGACCGTGTGACTGCGCCATGGCGCCACTCGAGTTCGGACTGCGGCTCTCACTCGGATAACGGCACCCGAGCGCATGTGGGCGATAGGGACAACCCAGGGCCGAAGCCAAGCTTCTCCGACTCAGCTGAGCAGTTCGGCGCGCGGCAGCTTGGCGGCTCCGGCATCGAAGGTCACGAAGCGAGCGCGCCCCAGATGCGTGCTGCGCGCAAGCAGGAGGCAGTCCGCGAAGTCCGAGGACGGGTAATTCGCCCCCAGATACAGCGCCTCCTCGAGTGTCGCCGCGTCCTCCAGTTCGATGCCGGGCGTCTCAAGCAGCATCGTGAAGGCGCCTGCTATTTCGCTCTTGTCCAACTTGTACTTGCTGCGCAGCATCCACTCCGTCTCCAGGAGCGCGCATAGCGTGACCAGGAGCGGCTCGCCCGAACTCTCGGCCGATTTCACAAGGCGCTTGGCCGCGCGGCTTTGCTCCGGGGCTGTCTGATCCTGGACAAAGATACGCACGAGCACGTTGGTGTCGATCGCGATGCTCATTCCGCGAACGGCTTCATCTCGTCAACGGAAACGCCCGGCTGCTCGGGCCGGTTGAGGATGCCGACCAGGTCGGACAGGCGCCTTGTCTTTGGCCTCACCACGACGGTGCCGTTGCTCAGGATGGTCCAGGCGATCTTGTCGCCTGCTTGGAGGCCAAGCCGCTCCCGGATGTCCCGGGGGATGGTGACTTGGCCCTTCACGGACATGGTGGTCGGCTCGGACATGGCAGGCATCCAGTATTACGATTTTCGATATCGTAAAGCGCTCCGCGACACTTCGACCGCGTTCGTGCGGAAAGCCCAGCCTGGATCGATGCCTTGGCGTTGCAGGTCGACAGAGATCGTTGGGGAGGCCATACTGTATGCCCATACAGTCTCTTGGTCATGAATCCCCTGCCCCTATGGGCGACCGACGCTGAGCCGTCTTCGCCCGCTTCATCGTCGCCACGTGCTCCGGTCGGGAGCGTGCCGGCACACCTCGAGGCGGCAGTGTGGAAGGCCAATGAGTTCGGAACGCCGCTCACGGCCGTCTTGAAGTCAGGGTGGAGCTCCCTAGACGCCGAGCTTCCGGGCGGCGGGTGGCCGTGCCGGTCCCTCACGGAAGTGCTGCAACCGCAGCCTTCGGTATGCGAGTGGCGCCTCCTCGGCCCGGCGCTGCGAAGCGTTGTCGCCGCAGGGCAGCATGTGGTGGTCGTCGGGCCGCCCAAGCGCCCCCACATGCCGGGCCTGCGCCACGCAGGTCTCGACGAGAAGCACTTCGTCTGGGTGCAGGCCGAGACGCCGGCTGAGCGCCTATGGGTCACCGAGCAGCTCGTGAAGTCGAACGCCGCCGGCGCCCTGCTCGCCTGGTTGCCTCAGGCGCGCGCCGAGCAGATTCGCCGGCTTCAGGTCTGCGCACAGGCCTGTGACGGCCCCGCCTTCCTGTTCCGGCCTGACACCGCTCGGCACGAGGCCTCGGCCGCACCGCTGCGCCTGACTGCGACCTTCGGGCTCGACTGGGAGCTCCTGGTGCACGTGCTCAAGCGAAAGGGGCCGCGCCATGAGGGTGTCATCCGCCTCGAGTCCGTGCCCGGCGGCTTGGAGACTGTGCTCACACCGCGGCTGAAAAGGCCGAGCCGACTGATTTCTCACCGCGAGGTGCGCCCCGATGTACTGGGCA
The DNA here is from genome assembly GCF_000015725.1 of Methylibium petroleiphilum PM1. NCBI lineage: Bacteria > Pseudomonadati > Pseudomonadota > Betaproteobacteria > Burkholderiales > Sphaerotilaceae > Methylibium > Methylibium petroleiphilum. Next base: position 574,418 of record NC_008826.1, read on the forward strand.
GCACTCCTGCTCGACAAGCCCTCCGACGCCGCGTCGCTGCATGATGACCTTCAAGGCCTTGCCACCTGGGCGCTCCAATGGACGCCCCGCGTTGCAATCGTCGACGAAGCGGTTGTCATGGAGGTCGAGGCGTCGCTGCGCCTCTTCGGCGGCAAGCGTGCGCTGCGAGAGCGGATTCGCACCGAGGGCGCTGAGCTAGGCGTCGCGGTCGCCAGCTGGGCGTCAACGAGTCTGGCCGCCCTCGCCTTCGCCCGGGCCGGCGTCGAGAACGGCTTCGCCCGACCTCTGACCGAGGGGCTCGACCGGCTGCCGCTTGAGGTGCTGAGCGCCTCGGGGCCGCACCGACCCACCCTGGCCCGCCTGGGGTGCAAGACGCTGGGTGACGTCCGCAAGCTTCCGCGCGGGGGCGTGAGCCGGCGGTTCGACAAGGAACTCCTGACGGCGCTGGATCAGGCCTACGGTCTGCGGCCAGAGGCGCATGCCTGGGTCGAGCTCCCCGAGCAGTTCCGCGCCCGCCTGGAGCTGATGTCTCGCGTGGAGCTGGCGGCGGCGATGATGTTCGGCGTCCGGCGGCTCATCCTGCAGATGTGTGGGTGGCTTGCTGCTCGGCACAGCGGCGCCGGCGGCTTCGTGCTGCGCTGGGCCCACGACGCCATGCGCTCGAAGTCCGCGGGCGAAGGGGGCCAGCTCACCATCCGCACCGGGGAGCCGACTCGTAGTGCCGAGCACTTCAGCCGCCTGCTCAACGAGCACTTGGCCAAGACCGAGCTGCTGGCGCCGGTGGGTGACCTCGAGCTCGAGGCGGTCGATGTCCAGGCGCTCGAGGAGACGAGCGGGTCGCTTTTGCCGGACACGGTCCGCCAGGGCGAGACCCTGCGCGAGGTGCTCGAGCGCATCTCGGCGCGCCTGGGTCCGGAGCGTGTGCTGCGGCCGGTCGTGACCGAAGACCATCGCCTCGAATGGGCCCAGTGCTGGCAGCCGGCCGCGGAGAAGCTGCCGCGGGAGTCGTCTTGCCTTGACGTGCCGCAGCCGAGCTGGGTCCTGCCGGAGCCGCTGAAGTTGGCCACCCGTGGCCCCAAGCCGATGTACCAGGGCGAGCTGCACCTGCTGGCCGGGCCGCACCGGGTCGAGGGCGGATGGTGGCATCGCGTCCAGACTCCGAGTGGGCAGGACAACCGGCACGTGCAGCGGGACTACTGGGTGGCACTCTCCGAGAGCGCCGGAGTGCTCTGGGTCTTCCAGGAGCGCCTGGCGGACGAAGATGCCGCCTGGTACCTCCATGGCATCTTTGCCTGAGGCCCGCTGATGCTGCACATGGGCATCCCCGCCTACGCCGAGCTGCGGTGCCTCTCGGCCTTCAGCTTCCTCCGCGGCGCCAGCATGCCGGAGGAGCTCGTCGAGCGCGCCAAGGAGCTCGGCTACAGCGCGCTGGCCATCACGGACGAGTGCTCGGTCGCCGGCGTCGTGCGCGCCCACGTGACTGCCAAGGAGCAAGGTCTCCCTCTCATCATCGGCTCGCAGTTCCAGCTCGAGGACGCGCCCTTCACCCTGGTGGTTCTGGCCCAGACGCTGCAGGGCTACGGAAACCTGTGCGAGTTCATCACGAAGCTTCGGATGGCCTCGCCGAAGGGCACCTACCGGCTGCAGCTGACCGATGTCCTGCCGGGCCCGCTCGCCGAGTGCCTGGTGCTCGTTGCCCCGGACCGGACGGCCTTCCCCGAGGAGCTGCTCAAGGTTGCCCGCTGGATGCTCACGCATTTCAGCGGCCGCTGCTGGCTCGCCGTCGAGCTGCTGCGGCTGCTGGATGACGAGATGTGGCTGCACAAGCTGCGCGAGGTCAGCGAGCTCACGGCCATCCCGCTCGTCGCCACGGGAGACGTGCACGTGCATGTGCGCTCCCGCAAGGCGCTTCAGGACGTGATGACCGCCACGCGCGTCGGCAAGCCGCTCACCGGGTGCGGCGGCGCCCTGCAGCCCAACGCCGAGCGCCATCTGCGCACCCGACTCAGGCTGGCACAGACCTATCCCGAAGAGCTGCTCACCGAGACTTCCCGCGTCGCCAGCCTGTGCAGCTTCTCGCTGGACGAGCTCAAGTACCAGTACCCCGCCGAGGTGGTGCCTGTCGGCGAGACCGCGTCCTCCTTCCTGCGCCGGCTCACCTACGAGGGTGCAGGCCGCCGTTGGCCGGAAGGCATGCAGGCGAAGGTGCAGACCCAGATCGAGCACGAGCTCAAGCTCATCAGCGAGCTGGGCTACGAGCACTACTTCCTGACCGTCGCGGACATCGTCAACTTCGCCCGCTCGCGCCACATCCTCTGCCAGGGCCGCGGGAGCGCCGCCAACAGCGTGGTCTGCTACTGCCTGGGAGTGACCGAGGTCGACCCGGCACGCATGAGCGTGCTCTTCGAGCGCTTCATCTCCAAGGAACGCAACGAGCCGCCGGACATCGACGTCGACTTCGAGCACGAGCGTCGCGAGGAGGTCATCCATTACCTCTACGGCAAGTACGGCCGGCACAGGGCGGGGCTCACCGCCACCGTCATCAGCTACCGCCCGAAGTCCGCCATCCGCGACGTCGGCAAGGCGCTCGGCTTCGACCTGGAGACCGTCGACCGGGTCGCCAAGAACCACATGTGGTTCGAGGGCCGCCAGGTGCTGACCGAACGCATGGCCGAGGTGGGACTCAACCCGGAGGACCTGGCCGTCAAGCAGCTGCTCGCCCTCACCGGCCAGCTCATCGGCATGCCGCGGCACCTCTCGCAGCACGTAGGCGGGTTCGTTCTGACCAAGGGTCCGCTCAGTCGCATGGTTCCCATCGAGAACGCGGCGATGGAAGACCGCACGGTCATCGAGTGGGACAAGGACGACCTGGACGCGCTGGGCCTCCTGAAGGTGGACGTACTGGCGCTCGGGATGCTCACCGCCATCCGCAAGAGCCTGGAGTTCATCGGCCAGCGCAAGGGCTACCGCTTCGAGATGCAGGACATCCCGGCCGAGGACCCCGAGACCTACCGGATGATTTCCAAGGCGGACACGGTGGGCGTGTTCCAGATCGAGAGCCGCGCCCAGATGAGCATGCTGCCGCGCATGAAGCCCGAGTGCTTCTACGACCTGGTCATCGAGGTCGCCATCGTGCGCCCGGGCCCGATCCAGGGCGGCATGGTCCACCCGTACCTCAACCGCCGCCAGGGCAAGGAGCCGGTGGTCTACCCCAGCGAAGCACTCAAGGAGGCGCTGGGCCGCACGCTCGGCGTGCCGGTCTTCCAAGAGCAGGTGATGCAGGTGGCCATCCTCGCCGCTGGCTTCACGCCAGGCGAGGCGGACCAGCTGCGCCGCTCGATGGCCGCGTGGAAGCGCAAGGGCGGCCTGGACCAGTATTACTCGCGCATCGTCGACGGCATGACCGCGCGCGGCTACGAGAAGGCGTTTGCGGAGCAAATCTTCCAGCAGATTCACGGCTTCTCGGAGTACGGCTTCCCCGAGTCGCACGCCGCCTCGTTCGCCCTGCTGGTCTACGCCTCCTGCTGGATCAAGTGCCACCACCCGGCCGAGTTCCTGGCTGCCATGCTCAACAGCCAGCCGTTGGGCTTCTACACCCCCTCGCAGCTCGTGCAGGACGCCAAGCGCCACGGCGTAGACGTGCGCCCGGTCGACGTCATGTACAGCGACTGGGACTGCACGCTCGAAGGCCTGCCGCATCCGCCGGCAGTGCGCCTTGGGCTGCGCCAGGTGTCGGGCCTTAAGGCGGAGTCCGTGCAGCGCCTGGTCGCCGCGCGTCAGGAGGCCCCGTTCGACAACGCCGAGGATCTGGCTCGACGGGCAGCACTGGAGCAGCACGAGATGAAGCTTCTGGCGGCGGCCGACGCACTCATGAGCCTCTCGGGCCACCGGCGTCAGCAGGTATGGGACGCCGCGGCCCTGCGGTCGACTCCGAAGTTGCTTCGAGACGCGCCGGTCGACGAGGAGTTCCTCGAGCTACCGGAGGCGCCCGAGGGAGAGGAAATCGTCTGGGACTACGCCTCAACGGGTCTCACACTGCGCCGGCATCCACTCGCCCTTCTTCGCCCCCAGCTCGAGGCTCGTCGACTCCTTACGGCCGAGCAGCTGGACCGGCTGCCAAACGGGCGGCACGTGGGCACCTGCGGCATCGTGACCCTCCGTCAGCAGCCGGATACGGCCAACGGCGTCATCTTCGTCTCGCTCGAAGACGAAACCGGCGTGGTCCAGGTGATTTGCTGGAAGAGCATCCGCGAGCAGCAGAGAGCGGAGCTTCTGAAGTCGCGGCTGCTCGCCGTGTACGGGAAGTGGCAGCGGCAGGGCGATGTGCGCAATCTCGTCGCGGAGCGGCTCGAAGACTTGACCCCCCTCCTTGGCCGTCTGACGACCGAGTCAAGGAACTTCCACTGAAGAACAGATGACTGCGGGCCTCGTGCGCGACCGCGCGATGTACGTCGGCTTCCTGGTGCGCCCCCTGGGGACCGCCAGGGCGCGCGCAGACTGCTACGCCGCGTCGTTCGCGTTGGAGGCGCCTCTCAGAGCCATCCACTGCATGGGGATGTCCTCGAGCAGCTTGCTCACGGACAGATGCGCCGGCGTAATGCCGAGATTGGCTGCAGGGTCGAGCGTCTCGTTCGCCACGACGCCGTAGGCGTCTGCATACAGCTGGCTGCAGATGGTCGCGCGCGCGCTCAGCACACGCGGTCGATCCCCGCGCCACCCGCCACGGGCTTGCCAGAGCAGCTGAAGCACCGACAGGAAGGAGTAGCGGTAGTTCAGCTTCAGTGCGGCGTCCAAGGCGATCTTGCAGCCGTGGAGCTCAGACAACTTTGGGTTGCGGCGAAAGCGCAGCCTGTACTTGCCGGCCGTGTACTTGAAGATGGAGTCGACCCGCACGCCCGTCAGCTGCGCCTCGCAGACCTGCTGGTAGCCGACGTAGACCGCTGCGTGGTGCCACTGCGCATGCCAGTCGTCGAAGCCCGCGCGACGCTGCACTCGGCGTATTGACTCGGAAACCAGAGGCTCGCCGACGTGGCTGACCAGGATCAGGTCGCCCGCGCGCAAGTTGCCTATCGACGGCATGAAGCCGAAGGCGCGGACCGCCGGAAACAGCTGTCCCGGCGGGTCCGGGTGCTGGATGGCCTGGCTGGTGTCTCTGGGGTCTAGATACGTTCTCTCGCTGACCGGCGGAGCCACGATCAGGAGATGACGAGCTCGTCCACGCGACCGTGTCCGCTTACGCGAAACTTCACTGGCTTCCCGACGGTGAGCATGCGCGCTTGGGAGTGCTTGAGGGCCGTGCCGAAGACGAAGATGTAGCGGTGCTGGCCGTCTGCATCGTCCACGTAGCCGAAGCCTGCCTTCTGGTTCAGGCTCGCAACGGTGCCAGCCTTGAGGCCTTCAGTCGTCGGTGCTTGAGTCGTTTCCATGGCAAGTTCCACTAGCGCTTGGCAAGCAAGTCTAGCGCCAAGCACCACGCAGTGCGTGGCCATTGGCCGGCGCCCCTAAGAGCAGCCATGGCGCCCGCGTAGCCCGAAGCACAAGGGGCCCGCGGCGCGAGCCGCGAGCCGCGAGCCCCTTTGCGCTGGGACGCCTAACGGTCAGCGTGCCGCCACCGAACCGCCTACCACGGCACCCGGCACGGCCCAGTCGACATGGACCGGCGGCTGCACGAGGTAGGTGTTGGTGTCGAGCGAGCGCTCTTCGCGGCTGACGGTGACCGCCGGGTGCTCGTAGTTGGCGTGGCCAGCGAGCGACTTGGGGCTCGCCGGGTGGCCGACGACGAAGGTCGACGGGTCCACGCCAGGAAGGGAGCGCGGCGCGAAGACGGCCGGGTGCTGGCCGACGTCCTGAGCGACAGCCATGGTGGCGGCAGCGCTCATGAGCGACGAGAGGAGGATGGTGCGGGTGCGCATGGGTACTTCCTTGGAGCTAGGGTATACCCGTATTCTGGTTAACCCTAACCACAACGATGTGTCCGAGCGAGCCTATGTTGCAGTGCGGCAACGTCTAAAGACCCGCTGTTGACGCCGTAGTGCTCATCCACTCAAGCGCGCCTATCCGATATACTGTTCACCACTGCCACTCGCGACGAGCTGAGATGGCAGCCATCCGACATTCGAGAACGCCGACCGCGCCGCGGTCAATGCAGGCTGGCCAGGGCACTGGGCCAGGCTCGTAGGGCAGTTCAGGTCCAAGATAGCCTCAAGGAGAGCCGGATGGCCACCGCACCGCAAGCGACGCAATCGTCCCCCGCCGCCTCGCAGCCGCAAGGCGTGACCCGCCACGTCACCGACGAAGGCATGGAGAAGGCGCTCGGCATCGGCCAGGGCGGCAAGCGCCTGAACACGCACGCGCACGACCTTCAGGAGCGCATCGATGACGCCCGCGACGACTTCCTCGAGGTGCGCACCTTCTATGTCGGCGGCCGTGACCGGCACGACTTCCTAAAAAACGGGCTGCTGGGCGAAATCGTAAGCCGCACGCCCATCCTCGTCTACGACCTGCCCGAGCTCAAGGCGTTCTGCAACACCGCCTTCGTCGACCGCTCCGGCAAGATGTACATCGCCGACACGTTCTGCCGCCGGCTCCTCTCAGAGCATGATGCAGGCCTGGACTCGTTGAACTACGTCTTCCGCCACGAGGCGGACCACCTGCGTCGCCTTCACCTGGCGCGCATGCTGGACTACCCGCACTCGGTGGCGAATGCCGCGACGGACACGCGGATCAACATCGACATCGTGAAGGGCGAGGCGGCCGAGCGCGCGGAGGCCGAGAAGGGCTCCTCGCTCAACGACAACGAGGTCCGTGAGGCCATCAAGAAGTACCTGGCCGAGCACGCCCAATCGAGCATCAGCGTCTTCTACGGGATGACCTTGGAGGAGCACGTCAAGTACGACGGCATGTCCGAGGAGGCCATCGCGGCACTGATGATGAAGGACTGGAAGGAGCCGCCCCCGCTGCCCAATCGCGAGGTGTCCTTCGAGCACATCATGGAGGGCGCCGCCCAGGAGGCGGACAACGTCAAGGGCATGCTCCTGGCGGGGAAGCCGCTGGCGCCGACCGCCCCTCCCTACGTCATGACGCCCAACGAGCTGTCGGGCCTGGCGCAGGACTTGCGGACCATCGGCAAGGCCAAGGCGAACCCGTCCAAGGTGAGCGACCAGGACCTGCAGTCGGCCTACGACCGCCTGGCCAAGCTCCGGGAACACCAAGGCCTGATCGAGCTCGACAACCAGCACATCCGGGCAGCCATGGGTCTCCTCGGCAAGGGAGCCAGCCACTCCTCCGGCAAGACCGGCGACGCCTACCTCGACATGCTCAAGCCCTCCGAGCGCGTCGAGATGGCGATGAAGATTCTCGAGAAGATTCTGCAGCCGCAGAAGTCCAACGGGATGCCGCAGCAGCCGCAGAACGGTGGCCTCACCATCAAGGACCTCGAGCGCGCCATGGGCCGCGGCGGCGCGCCGAATCCCGGCAACGGCAACTCGCAATCCGGTGGCCAACCCGGCGACCAGGCGGGCGCCCAGGATGGCAGCGGCACCGAGGACATGGTGCCGGCGCCGACGGTCACGCACGGCCAGGACCACGTGATGAGCACCGAGGACCTCGCCCAGGCGCTGCACGACGCCGGCGTGTCGTCGGACACCATGGCCAAGCTCGGCTTCGACGACCTCAAGAAGATTCCGGAGGAGGTCAAGCACGCGAAGGATGGCGTGGTCTCGGCCATCAACAAGGCCTCCGAGGACCAGATGAAGGTGGGCTCGCGCTACCCGGGCGGGCACCTGCTGCACTACGCCAAGGCGCAGATGCTGGACTTCTTCAAGCCGGTGCTGACCTGGGAGATGGCCCACAAGAAGCTGCTGGAGGCCTGCGGCAAGGGCTCGCGCTACGACCCGACGGAGCCGTGGACGCTCTACCACGTGGACGCGGCCGACATGGGCTTCAAGCACCAGCGCGACGTGCCCTTCATGGGCAGCCGCATGCCGGGCAAGGAGCAAAAGCCGCTGATGTTCGACATCATCGACACCTCGGGCTCCGTCGATGACGCCATGCTCAAGCGCTTCGTCTCCGAGGCGCTCAACCAGGCCCGCCGGGTCTCTCGCGGTGTCGCGCCGGACGTTCTCATCAGCTGGGCCGACACCATCTGCCGCGGGGTGCCTGAGTTCATCAGCGAGAAGAACTACAAGCAGTTCCTCACCAAGGGCATCAACTACGGCGGCCGCGGCGGCACCAACTTCCAGGCGGCCATCGAGAACGTTCTCGAGATGGTGAAGCCGGGCTCGAAGTCGGGCTACGCCAAGCGCAACATCGACGCCATCTGCTACATGACCGACTCCGGTGACTCGGTGCCGGACCCGGCGCGGCTGTTGCGCAAGGCCCAGGAGTGCGGGCTGAAGAAGTTGCCCCCGATCCTCTTCCTGGTGCCCAAGTCCTGCTACGACGAGCGCTTCGCCAAGGAGGCCAGCAAGTGGGCGACCGTCGTCTACTTCCACGCCGGCCCTGGCGCCAAGCACACGCAGAAGGTCGACATCAACGCGGCCGCCCGTGAGCAAGATCAGAAGAACCGCAACCTGAAGGCCCCGCGGCCGTAACCCGGAGTCCTTCCATGCCGTCCCAGAAGTACACGCTCGTCGGCTATTCGTCGGACCCGCAGACCAACGAGTCCGAGTTCGTCTTCGTGCACGTGCACGCCGCGACATCCCCCGAGGACGCTCGGCAGCAGTGGTCCAGGTCGGTGTTGCCGCGCGACGCCACCCTCAACGTGTTCGTAGGGCACCTGCAGCCGATGGATAGGCTGCCGGCGCTGCAGCTCACGCGCGCAGGCCGCCTCGAGGCCGCTCCGGCCCCCTACTCCCCGGTCTCCGGAGACCTCATCGAGGTCTCGAGCAAGGACGAGCGCATCCGCTACCAGGGCCGCGTTAGTGCCGTGAAGGCCGATGGCTCCTTCTTCCTGAACGGCCCCGGCTTCGGCCACCAGTTCCACGCCTCGTCCGCGGAGCTCTTCGATTTCACGCTGCTCGAGCGGCGTGCCGCAGCCGCGCCGGCGCGCCGGATGCGTCCCTGAGGCGCGGTGGGCACCGCCCTCGGCCATAGGTAAGCCGTTGACACGTAACGATTTATCCTTCAAAGTGCCGATTCGGAATTCCGAAGGATAACGACGTGTACTCAGTGCTGTCGAACGCTCAGGCCAAGCAGTACCTGGACGCCGTGGCGGTGTTCGAGGACTGGCGCGAGACCTCCCGCCAGGTACTCGAGTATCGCGGTGGCATGCACTGGAAGACTGTCGCTGGCCGCTCGTACCTGTACCGCACCAAGGACCGGCTCGGGAACGCGAAGTCCCTGGGCCCGCGGAGCGATGCCACGGAGCAGCTGTACGAGCAGTTCACGGCCCGCAAGGAAGCGCTGACGAGTCGCCTGGCTGACCTCAAGGAGACGATGCGGACTCACGCGCGCGTGAATGCCGCCCTGCGTCTTGGCTCGGTGCCCAACGAGGTCGCCGATGTCTGCAGCGAGCTCGACGCTGCCCAGCTCATGGGCAAGTCCATGATGGTCATCGGCACCAACGCCATGCACGCCTACGCGTACCTGGCCGGCGTGCGGTTCCAGGCGGACATCATGGCAACGACGGACGTTGACCTGCTGTGGAACCACAAGGCGAAACTGAGCCTGATGGCCACGGCCGAGGTGTCGAAGGATGGCCTGCTGGGACTGCTGCAGCGCTGCGACAAGACCTACGTGCAAGACCCGCGGCAGCGGTTCCGGGCCCGCTCGAGCACCGGCTTCATGGTCGACCTCATTCGCCAGATGCCGGAGCCGCCGTGGGCCGATGAGCCCGACCGTCTCGCCAAGAACGACCTGGTCGCCACTGACATCAGCAACATGGACTGGCTGCTCAGCGCGCCGCGCATTGAGCAGCCGGCGGTCGCGGTGGATGGCCGGGTGTTCATGATGACCGCCCCTGATCCGCGGGCTTTCGCTGCGTTCAAGGTGTGGCTCTCGCAAGAGCCCGGGCGCGACCCGCTCAAGAAGGGCCGGGACATCGCGCAGGCGCGCGCGGTGCTTCGGGTGCTGGAGGAGCGCCTGCCTCACCTGCCGCTCATCGAGGCGATGCAGTCGTTCCCAAAGCAGGTCGTCGATGCCGTCAAAGACGAACTCTCGTCTTCTATTGAGCCGGCGTCCACAGAAGCCGCTGCGGCGCGTCGCCGGCGTCCCTGAACACTGCATGCGGCCCGGCGGGCTGCCTAGCCCAGCCGCTGGAACAGGACGACACCAGCGGACGGCTCGTCCGGCGTGAAGCATTCGAGCGATTTCTCCCTACCGTGAGGGATAAGGCACGACGTAAGCGGCCTAAATTGGTGAGGTTCCCCACACCATCGGAAGCCTCCTCATGAAGCTGCCCCTGCCGACACGTCACGCTGTTCGAGCTGTCGAACTTTTAGATGGCGCGACGGCAGCTGATTGCAAAGCCGAGGGATACGTCCGTCCAATGCGCACAAAACGGGCATGCAGCGGCATCAAAACGCCGCGTCGTGACCGCGGCCTAATGGTGCAACGACCATACAAATCGCCCCGCCCTCGTTACGCGTTCGTCGCATGGGCGGCAAGCGGCCTAACATCGCAGAGGAGGATCTGCCATGCCACCGCCTGAGCAAGCGCTCAACCAAGCCATTTTTGACGTAGCCAACGTCAAACTGCAGTCGTTTACAGCGAGTGACACGGCCATCCTTCCCGCGAACAACGTGACGCTCTCGTGGCAGGTTGCAGATGTGGCAGCCGGCGTCCAAATCCTGCTAAACACCATCTCGGTCTCAATGTCTGGCCAGCGTAGCGTGGCGCCGCTCTTTACGACAACCTATTCCCTGACGGCCGCCAAGCTAGGAATTTCACGACAGTTGGCATCACTGACGATCAATGTAGATCACTCAGCATGCTTTCAGCAGTCTATTCCTGGAGACCTTATTAGCGAAATCATCATCTCCAACTTTAGAACAACCTTCGGCGGAAATGGTCTGAACATTGTCCTTAACAATCTGCCAAATATTCGCGTCACGCAGAAACGCGATGCATTAGTGGACATCGATGCGAACGGCATTCACTTGGATGCTTCCATGCATCTCGCTATTAACAATGCACCCGACGCTTCGCTGGGCGTAAAAATAACATTCATTGTCGGAGTAAACAATGGCAAGGCTACTGCGACAGCCAAAGCGATCAACGCGGACGTTGACTTCCCTTGGTGGGTGGAATGGAGTGGTGGGTTATTGGGGTTCGCACTTACGGAGGTGGTCGAAGCGATCATCGAGAACATCGCCGAGGACGAAATACGCGATCGAGTCAAGGCGGACATTCAGTCACAGCTCGATGCAATAAATGCATTCGTTCCTGATACGTGCGCGCTTATTTCTGCCAGAACGGTGGAGAACGCTATTGTTGCGACCGTGTGCCCAAAGTCTGAGGACACTCCCTGCAGCGCGACGTTACCGCAGTTGGCGATCTCTACACTGAAGGTCCGTAAGACAGGTTTGCCTAATGCAAGTGTTGGCTCTGCAAGGAAACGGCGCAAATAGTACCGGCGCGTTGATCACGACGACGCCTAAAACTGTACGACAGGCCTGATAGACCCAATCACCGGAGTCTCCGCCGGTGCTTTTACGGCACCGCCCATAACCACGGCTCCCGTGAGCAGCCCGTGGACCCACCCGTTCACAGTGCAGTTGGCCGAAGAAGGTCACTGAGTGAGCTCGACCAGAACCCGATCGTGGCGTAGAGCACCAGCACGAACGCCTTGTCGACGTCTGCCGAAGTGATGGGCCACCTGAAGAGGTACCGCTGGCAGAGGGTGAACGAGACCGCGGAGACAACGGTCAGCACCAGGAGCTCGAAGACCACATCATCGCTGGAGGCCTGCCGAGCTGATGAGCAGTTCGGCGGCCAAGCGCTCCAGGGGCGTTAGCTCTTCGATGCCGGCCGCCGCGACGGCGCAGCGCTTTTCGAGCTCGTCCACGCACTTCTGCACGAAGGCCTGGTCGTAGTAGGCGCCGCCGCTTGCGGTGCCCAGGAAGCCCAGGCGGACGATGGGCGCCGTTCCCTGCGGCTGCAGGGCGGCTGCATGGCCTCGAAGATGGATTGCTGCACGATTTCTCCTGGCGCGCAGCCGACGCCTGCTGCCCCACGGGTCTACAACGCCGGGCATGGTTGCACAATAGCGGCGCGTATCTGATATAGTCCACGCAGCGGCATGTAGCCGCGACTGCTCTGCAGTCCATGGAGATTACCAAGCAGTCTGGCCGGAAGGCCGGTCGACTGCTGCGCATCTGGAGTCTCCATGCCCGCACCAACCTCGTCCTTCGTCGTCGACCAGCTCCGTGGCGACGTCCTCGCCGATTCGATGGCGAAGCTGCATGCCAACCCAAAGAAGCTGCCCGAGGGCTTCCATTCCGTGACGGTGGAGCCGGGCGTCGCCATGCTGGTCGAGCCGGTGAACGATCACCCCTACGTCTTCGTGCTGCCCAACGTCGTGCACCGCTTCGAGAGCACACCGGGCAGCGGTACTGACCGCCTGCGCAAGCGCATCGAGGCGGGTGTCTTCTTCCGCAGCCTGGTCGACGATGCGCACGTGCAGGCCATGCGCGCCGCCAGCGCCGGCACCCGCACGCCCCAGCCGGAGGAAGCGCCGGCGGTCCAGCAGCTGGCGGCCGTCCAGGCGCAAGCGCCTCAGGCCCGCCCTGCCCGCCCCCGCCCCTGAGGTCCCGCGCGAGCTCAAAGCCGTGGCTACGCCTACCGTCACCCAGTTCCAGGCCGAGATGCGCCGCGTCATCGAAGCGATGTCTCCAGACGCGAACGCCCTCGCCTACCTGCTGGACGGCTTCAACGGTGCGCGCGGCACGGATACGGCCGAAGTGGCGCTGAAGGCGCTGCAAGGCGGCCTTGAGCGTCAGGACAGCATCACATCGACCATCCTGGGGCTTCGCATCTCGTTCGCCGAGCTCTGCTTACGCCGCCGGCGTCTGGAGGCGCTGCGCGAGGCGCTGCTAAACCCGCACCCCTCCTTCCTGGCCGCCGGCCGGCCGGACATGTCCGGCTGGCTGAAGGCGATGTGCTCTATTGGAGACGTCGAACGCCAAGAGAGCCTGTTCCGCCTGGCTCATCGCCATCTCGGCGCCCAGGCCCGCAACGCCTACGAGCTCGCGCTTGCCGTCGACCCGCAGCACCCCGACATCGCGGCCATTTCCCGCGATGACCCGGCCGCAGGGGCGGTCCTCGCCGAGCTGCAGATGCGCGAGCGAATCGCCACGACGACTGTCGCCGGCACGCCTGGCGCACCTGCCTCCTGCCAGCCTGCTTCTGCTGTCCCTGCACCGCTTCACCGCCGTCGCGCCCTATGACCTCCGAACCTCAGCAAGAGCCCGTTGCGGTCGGCGCCGCTGGAGCGGCTCGCCTCGAAGCAGGCGTGCGCCTCTACATCCAGGCCTTCTTCACGAACGACCACACGTCGGGTCCTCCCTTCGCGGCTATGGACCTGGACACCACTGTCCTGAAAGACATGACCCGCCGGCAGCAGCTCTGCGTGCAGGAGCGGCTCTCGTTACTGGAGGTGGACCTCAGCCCGGCGGACCACGGCCATGAGGGCAGCGAAGTCGCGATCAGGAGCTGGGGGCTGCGCATCCCCGGCTCGGATTTCTGGTTCCACGGCCAGCCCAAGGGCGAGGGTGCGTGCCAGACGCGCGCCATCGCCGTCGACGAGCTCTGGTCGGCGCTGCAGACCGATGCCGAGACGCCGCAAGAGGAAATGCCGGAAGGTTTCGCCTGGTTCGGCGGCGCCCTCGTCTACGGCCCCGACGACCTGGACGACCTGCTCGAGGTGCTCGAAGACTATCGCCCGGAGCTCGCGGCCAAGGAACGCGAACTCGAGATGGCGTTAGCCATCGCAGAGGAGAAGTCGGCCTCGCTCCAGCAGGCCTCCACCGCCTCACCGGCGCGACGGAGCCCGAAGCTGTGATGTCCACGGACCTCTTCCGAGTGCAGCCGTACCTCGACGCGTGCGATGGTTTGGCGGAAGGCATCCGGCTCTTCATCCGAGCCGGCGTCAACAGAGCAGGCCTGCGGCCGCCCCGCTTCGCGATGGTGGTCCTGGAGCCGCAGATGCTGGGCGGATTGCTGCGCAGGGCCGAGCTGTGCGTCGATTACAGCCTCGGGTCGACCTCGGTCTCGGTCAATCCAGACGCTCTGGACGAGAACGCCTTCGTCGCTTCAGTTGAGCACTGGACGCTGGTCAACGACAACACCGGCTTCTGGTTCGCTGGTGACACCGAGGAGTCAGGGACGGTGAAGACCTGGATCATCGAATTCTCCGAGCTGCTCACCGCGCTGCGGCAAAGCAAGGACCCTCGGCCAACCCTCCTCAGCGGCACCGACCCGGCCTGGTTCGGCGGCGCCTTGCTCTACGACCTTGACGACATGGAAGGCATGGTCGAGGCCGTCAGTTCCCGGTTCCCCGAGCTCGCGGCGCGCCAGGCCGAGCTCGAGATGGCGCGCTCCATCCGCGCCACACACCTTAACCAGGACGCGCAGTCCGGTGCCCCGGCACGTCGCCGGCCAAGCCTTTGACCCCTTCCCCCGATTACCAGGAGTACCCATGAGCACCGCCCCCAACGCGGCACCCAAAGGCCTGTCGCCCGACGTCATCTCCCTCCTCGACCTGATCGGTGTGCGCGACCAGCGCGACTTTGCTGCCATCACCATCATGTTGGACGAGGCCCTGAGTCAGCCGGCCATGGAGTCGGTGCGCGCACTCGAGGTGCCGGGCGCCGACCGTGCCATCTACGCCATGACCAAGGCACAGCTGGTCGACCTGCTGGTCTCGGCCCACTTCGAGTCCTGGCAGCCCTACGACTGGCTCGAGCTCGACGAGTCCGGCCTCAAGGGCAATGACCAGCGCCTTTCCGACTACGGCTTGAAGTCGGCCCAGAAGCCGCGCCAGGCCTACGACAACCTGGTCGACCTCACGCTGATGCCCGTGGACTTCGCCGGCGGCTCCCGCAAGCACAGCATGGACGGCGTCGACTACTACATCTTCGACCACGCCATGCTGCGCGACTTCCTGCGCGAAGCCCGCTTCGTCTCCTGGTCCGCCAAGGACTGGGACCAGTCGCTGAAGAACGCCCAGGTAATGCGCGAGATGGCTGCGCGTGAGCAGCGTGCCGACGTGGCTCCGCTGGTTCCGGGCCTGCCGCTCGGAGACGTCCCTGCTGCGCGCCGGCGCTCGGTGGGGCCGGTGTGACAGCCATGGCACCGCAGCTCATCACCCTCACAGGCGCCGACGAGCGCACCGACATCGACGCCCTGGTCGAGCTGGTGCGCACGAACCCCCTGGTCGAAATCGGCCTGCTCTACACGGCCACCCCGGAGGGTCGTCCGCGCTATCCCTCCCGAGCCTGGCTCCGGGAAGCCGCCGCCGCGCTCAGCGGTCGTTGCGCCATCCACGTCTGCGGCGGCGGCGCCCGTCGGGAGCTGCTCGCCGGCGAGCTCGGCGACCTGACCCGTCACGCCCCGCGGGTGCAGCTCAACGGCATCCTGACCCTGGATGTGGCGACCGAGGCGTGCCGGTTCGCGGACACCCTCATCACCCAGCACCACGAGCTTAATCAGCAACTGCTTGGGGTCCCGGCGCGCAACCATGCCCTGCTGGTGGACGGCTCCGGTGGCCAGGGCATCGCGCCGGCGGCCTGGATGGCGCCCGACACCGAGAAGCCCGTTGGCTTCGCAGGCGGTCTGGGTCCGCAGACGCTCGCCGACCAGCTTTCCGCCATCTCGGCCGTCGCAAACGATGGCGCCTGGGTGGACATGGAAGGCAAGCTGCGCGTCAAGGACTGGTTCAGCGTCGAGTTCGCGCGGGAGTGCGCTGACATCTTCGCTTCCGCCACGACGTCGCCGACGCCCGTCACCAGGCCGCGGCGCAGGCCATGAAGGGCTCCACGCCTTCCCTGACTCCGTCCGAGCGTCACCTCCGGTCGTTGCTGGCCGCGTTCGAGTTGCGCGAGAAGATGGCATCTGTCGCCGATGCGGAGCGGGCCATCAACGTGGCACTCAGTCAGTGCCGGGACGCCATCGTGGCCGGGGTGCCCTGTGGCGACCGCCCCGCCGGCGCGGCGGAGGTCTTCATCAGCCGGACGAACTGGTATCGCGACGAGGTGCTTTGGCCGCTGTTCCAGCAGTACATCGAAGCCCGCTTCATCGACCCCAATGCCTTGCTCGTCGGCCGCGACGTGGACGACCAGGGGATGCTTCCGCTTGAACTGGCCATCACGGTGGGAAACCTCGGCGCGGCCCAGGCGTTCATGGATGCCGGCGCGGACCACACCAAGGTGCCCAGTCGCGACTGGTCCCGGACGCAGAACACGCGCACCAAGGGCGGCAAGCCCATCGCCGACGTCTTCAGCTTCATCGACGCGAAGGTTCCGGACCCCCAGGGCGCCGGGCCGTTCAAGGCGATGGTCACCGAGATGTCCATGCGCAAGCGTGTGGCCGCGGTCTGCGAAGGGGCCGTGACGGACCGTTCTCCGACGCCAGCGCGGCGTCTCCGGGCTCTATGACGCCGAGCGCAGGCAGATGACCGCGACGCCCCTCACCGGCCTCAAGGCGCTCGATGCAGCCGCCAACTCGTCATCATCATCGGTCCAGGAGCTCTGGGCGGCGCTCTACAGCATCGCGTCGGACCTGCCCCGAATGCACGGCGTCGCGGTCTCGCTTGTACCTAATGCGATGGACGACGAGGCTTCCCACACGGCTATCGCTGTGTGCCACGAGCTCATCGAGTCGCAGGTCCCCTGCAGACGTCTGGAGATTGAGCTCTTCGCTGTCTGCCCTCTGGTGATGTGGCGATGGCCCACGAACGTGGAGTCCAAGGTCGCTGAACTGATGCGCTCGTACATCCGAGCCGACTACATCCCCGTCGAAGTGACGGACTCGAGGTGGGCGCACTTCTCATCCACCTTCGCCGATCAGCGCACAGCCCTGGAAGTAGCCATCCGACAGAAGAACATCCCGGCCGCCCAGGTCCTGCTTGAGGCCGGAGCGCGCCTTACGCAGCGCCCGCGCGTGGGCAAGTCCGAGCCGGCTCATCGTGACATGGTCGCGCTCGCCCGCTACCTCTGGGACAACGAATCCATGGTGAGCCAGCTCACTGAGGCAGCGATGAGGGGCCAGGTGGCATCCGTGCTCGTGTCGCCCGACGTGCCGAGCCCGTCGTCGATCCCTTCCCGGCGGCCTCGCCTCATGCTCTGAGGCTTCGGCCTGACGACCTATGGCAGCGCAAGTGCCCCTCCAGCCCGTCTTCCGTCCTGAGGACAGTAACGAGACCAGCATCCTCCGGATGTCGGAGCACATCGCTCAGGTGGTGACGAAGGGTGGCGCTGATGCGCCAAGACAGGTGTTGTCTGCAGGGCGAGCTCGAGCCGGCCGGGAAGACGGCAGAGTGGGCCTACGCGGCCATCCGAAGGGGCCTGGTGCCGAAGTGGAGCAACGGGACCGGGACGCTTGCCTCGTTCGGCGGCATGTGCGTGTCGCATGACCGCCTGGACGTGCTCATCGCTGTCGCGGAAGCGGGCTGGCCAAGGGCGGCTGGCGAAGAGGTGGGCAGAACGCCGGCGGAGTGGCTCGACGAACTCTGCTCGTGGGACCTCAACTTCCGAGCCCCGGGCACGCAGCCCTCGCGCATGGATGCCACCCTCTTCGATGTGGCACTGGACAACATCCGGTCGAACTCGCGGGATGCCGTCGCCTTCGTCATGAGGGTGGCGCCGGAGCACCCGGCGATTGCGAAGCACGCTGCGACCGCGGGGGAAGCTGGCGCTATCGTGAGGGAGGTGGCGATGGAGCGGCGCATCGCCTCAGAAGCGGCACGGCCGAACAACTGCTCGCCGACGGCTTTAAGACGACGCCGGGCAGTCATCTGAGTCGCATCTGTGATGCTCGCCTATTTCACCCGCAACCCGCAGAATGCGACTTGCCACCTCCACCTACGTGACAGCCGCATGTTCAAAGGACTCGCCCTAGCCGTCGTGCTGATTTTGTGCGCAAGCGCTCAAGCGAAAGACAATGGCGGCGCATGAAAGAGTCGCAGTTCGGGTTTGAGTACACATGGTCCGACCTTGAGCCCATCCGGGCGCTGACGGTCGTGGTCTTGGCTGGCCAAGTGGCTGGAGCTGCGGCTGGGGTGCTCGTTCCGCAGTTCGCGGACTGGTTCAAAAGCCTATGGTTCGGTGGTGCTATCGCCACGTTCCCTGCCTTCCTTGTGGGCCTGATCGTCCAATCGCGCTGGAGGCCAGGCAGCCTCGGACAAAACAAGGTCATGGTGCGGCGGCTCGGTCTCGTTGCAGCGGCGCTGACGGTCTTTGCGTTTGCCATGCCCGTGCTCGAGCTGAAGTTCGGCAAGCACACGGGATAAGCGCCGGACAACGTGAGAGCGGTCCGCTATCTGCTGCAAGCCGTCCTTCTGCTGCTCGCTGCAGGCGTCATGGTTCCCCTGGCGCTATCCGGCAAGGCCTCATACGCCGCGCTGCTTGGTCTAGGCGCATTCTTCGGCTTCCTGCTCTTCCTCACGGTGCTCCTGCGCGAGCACACAGAGAGCAGGCTGGTGCCCGGACGTACCGTCAGCACGAAGGTCTGCGGCGTGTTCCTAAGCCTCGTCGGCGCCGGTGGCATCGGGCTCTCGGTGCGCCTAATCGATGGCTACCGACCAACGGGAAGACGAAGCGGACTGTTGCGGCTCTCCATCGAGTACCTCGGTCCCTGGCCGGCCGCGGCGTTCTTCCTTGCCTTCGGTGCGTGCATGCTGGGTCTGGCCTACCGTCTCTTCCGGAGCCGCTAGCGGCTGGTGCCGGGCGCGCACGAGCTCGGTCGAGCCAAGCAGCGCTCAAAGTAGCAACGCCCTGGTGGCGTCAGGCTAGCTCAGTGGCTCTGAAAGCGGCGGGGCTTGCGCCCTGGCTCCGTTCATAACGGACCGCGGTCGATGAAGCGGCCACAGACCTCTGCCGGATCGAAATCCTTGTAGTGTTTTGCCGACCTTGAAGACGCCTCCTGGGCCTTCTCGTACTCCGGGTTCATCAAGTACGACGTATCCTGCATGAACACAAGGTAGGTATCGACCTGGGCCTTCACGTAGTCCGCAAGTGCGTTCTTCGCACCACCCAGGCAAGCCGGAACCTTGACCGCTTCAGCCTCCCGTTGGATGTCCTGCAACTTGGAGACCGGCCCCGAGAGATACGCGCGACCGGTGCTCGATGCGAGCTTGTCGGCATCAGTGACCTTGTTCTGGATGCCTTGCAGTAGCGCCAGCCCGGACTCGACTAGCTGGCGGCGCTCCTGCCTCTGCTGTTCTTGGTACTTTGTGTAGGCGAAGTAGCCGGCGCCTGCCACCAGCACCAGCAACACAATCAGCAAGAGGGCCGCACGTGGTCCGCGCGATGCTTCGCTCGACTGTGCTGACTGCTTCGTCTGGCGAGCGTCGAGCTCCGCCTGGCGCTGCACGTACTTGGCGTAGATCACGCCGCAGCTCGGACACTCGCTCGCCGGCTTCGCCTGGTCTGCGAGGGTCCTCCGATAGTCGCATTTCGGACACGCTTGCATGTTTTTCACTGCCTCCCTGGGCCAGATTGTGCCGAACTGTTCCAGCGCCGGGCCTCAGAACAGCGGCTTCGCCGGCTTGCAGGTACCCTGGCGTTCGAACTGCGGCATCGACTCCATCCAATCACCGCTAGCGTTCCTATCGGCAAGCTCGCTTCGTGAGAACGCCGAGCCGTTAAGGTGCCTGTACTCCCACCAGTCGACGTACGCGCCGGTCACCCGATCCAAGGTCGCCTTCGTTTCCGAGTAGTAATCGGCATTGGCGGGCAAGGCCGAGTTGAGGCTGTTCTTCACATAGAACTCGACGCGTGTGTCGGACCAGTCGTCGATCCTCGTCGTGAGCGTCGTTCTCCCCTTCTTGGTGGTAGGAAGGACATCGATCTTCTTCAAGTCGGCATCGATCTGAAGTCTCACTTGGCAAAAGCCGGGGTCCAGGACATCACATAGAGCGTCATTGCCGCGGACCACCTTCAGGTCGCAGTGGAGCAGCACTGGCTCGGCCAGGCTCGGCGAGGCGAGAAGCGCATACGTGAGGAGGGCACTGGCAGTCCGGACACGTCCCTTCAGACGCACTATCCGCGTGCCGGTTGGAGCCATCACGGCGCCCCTGACCTTATCTACACCACTCATCCCCGCCTCCTTGATGCCAGGCCGATGGTACAGACGCGCCACACGTCCACGCCTCGCAGGCATGGGTCACCGGTAGCCGATGTCGTGCATCCTGCACTCCACTTTCATAGCGTCATCGGCCCGCACATCTGGTGTATCTGCTATTCTGCCCGCCACCGAACGATCCAGCGCGCAGATGGGGCTCGACCACTCCTACCAAGAGAGCAAAGACGACCGGGCGGTCCGCCTGGCGGTCGAGGCCGCCGTTGCTGCCGGCTCCGTCCATGAGGTGCTGCGTTCCTTCAAGGACATGACTGCCGGTGCAGAGGCGCTCGGCCGCGGTTTCGGTGGATCGCTTCCGCAGCTCAATCAGCGCGAGTGCTTCGCCACGTACTGCCTCCGCCGACCAAGTGGCCTGGACATCCTCAGATCGGTACTTGAGGCCGGCATCGGCGGCCGGTCCGTCTCGGAATCTGCCGAGGCCGCCTGCAGGTGCCTCATGTACGACGGCGGCAAGCTGCGCAATCTCGGGGTTCCCACCCTCTTCCACGCAGCCTACCTGCTCCAGTCACCGGAGGCGATGCGGCTGGCGTTCGAGCTCGATGGGTGCCGGTCCGAGCTCCACTCGGCGCGCCCCGTCGAGCGCGGCTCCACCGTGCACCACGACTTTCTCCAGCACGTGCTGACTCGGCTCGGGTGGCTCGATGAAGACGGATTCCAACGGCTGCGCCAGTGTTCGGAGATGCTGCTCGAGGCAGGAGCCCCCATCGCCTACCACGGCGAGGAGGCGCCAGCCCTAGAACTCTTCCTGGATGCCTCCGACTCCGTCCGCTCGCCCGGCCTTCTCAAGGAGCTGCTCGGCAAGTACGTCGAGGCCGGCCACGTACCCCTGGACAGGTACACGGAGCCCGGCCCTATCCGGGCATGGAATGGGGCGCCATGCCGGTCGCGCGTGCCATCCTGAAGGGCAACGTCAAGATGGCCGTCGCCTTCATCGAGCTCGGCTGCTCGACAGACATCGCGCCGGCGCCGGAGCACCCCCACCGCGGTGACCTGGCCGCTTTCGTCCGCACGCTGGACCTCCCGTTGGACGTCGAGGCCGAGATGGTTGCGGAGTTGACGAGCGCCCAGATGCGCCGGCGCATCCAGCTGGAGACCTCTGCCGCGGTGCCCTCCGCCCTCCCGCCCTCTTCGCCAGCCCGCCGCGTTCGGGCCCTCTGACCCATGGCACTCACACCTTCCCAGCGGGCTACTGCCCGCAAGTCGCTCGGCGCGCAGCTCGCGGCCGCCACCGTTGCTGACCGCCATGACGAAGTTCTGCGCATCGTCGCTTCCGGTGGGCCGGAGCTGATCTGCACCGGGCTGCTGCTGGACGCGTCCTCCGCCCTCATGTCGTACGCGCAGTTCTGCATCGACAAGGGGCATGTTGAGGCCTTGGCCAAGGTGGTGGCGGCTCGCCCGGGCGGCGTCACCCTAGCGGACTGCTGCATCGTGGAGGAAGGAACCGTCTACGGTGTCACTGTGTCCACGACCTACGATCCGGTCAAGGCGGCCCTTGAGCGGTGTGACGTCGCGCTGGTGAACGTCCTGCTCGATGCGCGCGCACATCTTCCGACCGAACTCAGCCTGCGCCGGGACATCGACTTCATGCACCTGCGAACCCTTCGCAAGCTCCTAGGTTTCACATTGGCCGAGGAGGCGCCCCAGCTGGGAGCCCTGTGCCGTCACTTCGTCCGGCGGAGCATCCCGCTGCTCGACAAGGACGGCCCGGCAAGCCTCGCGGACGAGCTAGTCATCAACGGGTCGTGGCACCAGCAGCGCGGCGCCGACGAGGTGACGCAGCTGCTTCGGGACTACGCCGCAGCCGGGACCCTCAGGGTGGATGACGTCGTCGATATCAAGTGGAGGCACGTCGGGAACTGCCGCCTTCTGCTTGCCGCCATCAAGAAGGGATGCACCCCACTGGTCTGCGAGCTCATCGACATGGGCTGCGACTGGCGCCTGGCCATCGGTCCGAAGGCGCCAGACCTGCCAACTGCCATCCGCTCGTTCGGCCGCGAGGGGGACGCTGAGCTTGCCGCCGCGGCGGCTGAGGCACTCATGCGGGTGCGGTTGCGCAATCTGGCGGCCCAGCAGGCGGCGACCGCCCAGCCGGCCACAGCGCGCCGACGTGCCGTTCTGTGAGGAAGAATCTGCTGTAGCCGTGTCGCTGGTGTATCGCATACACTGTATCGGCACTTCTTTATGCAGCCCATCATCCCCGCCGTGCTCAGCGGCGCCGCGCGCGAGAACGCGCGACAGGACCTCGACAACGCCATCATCAAGGCCCTGACGGACATCGCTCCGGAGTCCTTGGTGGCCGAGGCCGCCCGGGTGGACCCTTCCATCCTGCTGGAGCGCAACCGCTTCTCCGGCCTGGGGTTCAACGCCTTCAACTACCTCGAGCTCGCCCGCCACAAGGAGTGGACCGACACCCTTGAGGTGGCCCTCGAAGCCGGCATCCATCCCGACAACCGGGATGCGTTCTCCGGCCGCCCCCTGCTTGCGCGGCGTGGAATCGGACTGAACTCCTTGCCGGGTCCGAAGTTGCTCGGACTGGCGCTGCGCTACGGCGCCGATGCCTCCCAGTGTGCCGACGGCGACGGATACCGGTCCCTGGCCAGGACGTACGCGGCAGAGCTGCAGCCGTTGACCACTAGCAACCTCGCGACGGTGAAGTCGCACCTCGCGTGTCTGAGGCTCCTACTGCAGGCGGAGCCGGGCCCGCTGGACCCGGTGGACCGCGACATGAGCGGGTCCTTCATCGGCCACGGGCTACTGGTCACGCTGGGCACGGCGCGCATCCTGACGACGACGCTCTCCTTAGCGCAGCCCTTGGCCAAGGAGGGCTACGACCTGCTACGTCTGGCCGCGGCACGTGGCGCCGACATCAACTGGCGCGCCGGCGCCCAGGACATCCCGGTGGTCTGGACGCTGGTCAACGCCGGGTTCGCAAAGTCCGCCGCCTTGCTGCTCGAGCTCGGCGCGGACCCAGAGATGCCGGCAGACGCGGACGCCTCGAACCTCGGCTTCGAGGTCGGCACCAGCCTGGTCGAGCTCGCCCGGCTGCGTAGTGGTGGCGAGGGCGCGGCTGCGATTTCGGAGACCCTTATGCGGCGCCGCATCCAGGCGGAGCAGCGGGTCCAGGTCGCACCTCCGGCTCCGGCGAAGCAGCCGCGGCGCCGGTGGCTGTTGGGAGCGTTCTGATGGAGCGCCAGGCCGACTTCACCTTGCCGCAGCCCATCCTCACGGGCGACGAGCGCGCGAAAGAGCTCTCCCTGATGCGCGTCGAGTTCAAGGACCCGGAAGCGGACAGGCTCATCGCGGCGCGTGCCCGGCGCGACCCTTCGCTGCTTCTGGAGTCGTCAGACCGCCACACGAGCTATCTGGCTGGCACCCGCCTGGACGAGGCCGTCTACTTCGACTACGTAGAGACGGTCCAAGTCGCGCTCGAGGCGGGCGTTCATCCCGACGACCCGCGCGCCTTTCAGGCGACGCTGTTGGGCGGCGGCCAGGTCGGCCAACAGCGGCTCATCGCCTACCGCGTCAGCACCATGGAGGGGCGATTCCCCCGCCCTCGGATGCTGGAGCTCGCGCTCAAGCACGGGGCCGATCCAGACGGCGACATCGAAGCGTTTGAGAGCGGTCGGTCGAACTCCCACGTCCGGCGTTACGCAACCGACCTCCACGACTTCAACGGGTCACTGGCCCTGGCCCGGCTTCCGGACACACTGGAGTGCATCCGGCTGCTGCTCAATGCCAACCCGAGGTGCATCGATCCGGACGAGGCCGGCTCCAACAGGGAGTGGTACGGCTTCCTGGCCCTCTTGGGCTCCGCCTCCGCGCTCAAGTCGCGCCCGTCCCTGACGTCGGACCTTGCAAAGCAGTTCCGCAGCGTTGCTGTGCTCGCCCTGGCGAAGGGCGCATCGCTCAACTATGTCGTGCCGGACGAAGGCCTTCCGCAGGCGCTGTGGCTCGCAAGAGCCGGCTGGCCGACCATGTCAGCCATCCTGGTCGAGCTGGGAGCAGCAGATTCCTGGAAGCTCGAGCCGGGCGTCAACCCTGAGTCCTTCTTCAGCGGAGAAGGACTCGCTTTCTACCGGGAAGCGCTGATGCGCCGGAGGCTTCAGCATGAGGTAGGAAAGGCGGCGGACATCGCCGGCCAGGCGGCCCGCAGCTGCCGTAGAGGGGCACGACTGTGACCGAGCCGTGTGACCAGTTCGGGCGGCGGCTCGATGACTTTGCCATGAAGCATGTCCAGCACAGCCGGACGCTGGAGAACGCTCTGCTGTTCCCCGGCAACCCACTCGCGCGTGTTCGGCGGCAACGCGGGCGCGTTCTTCGCCTTCCTCGATGCCGGCGTGAAGCCCTTCCTTCTCGTTAGGTCCTCCGCAACGGCGGCGAGGGGGCAGGACGTCATGGAGATGGCGCGACTCCTTGCGCCTTCGCCTCTGTCGAGAGAGTTCACCGCGCGACTCACCGAGTACCTCATGCGGCGCCAGGTGAGCACCCAGCTCAGCACTGCAGCGCCCGCAGAGCATGCGGCGCCGCGCCGCCGCCGCCTCACCCTCTGAGCCCGCATGACTGACGACGAACTCGCGCAGCTCGAGCTGCTCAGCCGGACCGTCCCTTCGAAGGTCGACGACTTCCTGGACCCAATTGCCCAGCGTTTTCACGAGCGTGACGCCGGCCGCGGCAAGGTGGCGACTGGAGCGCCCGTCTTCCTTCTGGTCTCCCTGGTGCACGGGTCCTTCAA